>NZ_CP051428.1:1090000-1445000 GCF_012676905.1 Paenibacillus albicereus
CGACTTCGTCTACACGCTGCCCAAGACGGCGGTCGCCGACACCGGCATGGACGTGCTGACGCATGCGATCGAGGCGTACGTCTCGGTCATGGCGAACGACTACACGGACGGCCTCGCGCTCAAGGCGATCCAGCTCGTGTTCGAGAACCTGGAGGCGTCGTACCATCAAGCGGACCCGCGAGCCCGCGAGAAGATGCACAACGCCTCGACGATCGCCGGCATGGCGTTCGCGAACACCTTCCTCGGCATCAACCACAGCCTGGCGCACAAGTGGGGCGGCCAGTACCATACGGCCCACGGCCGCACGAACGCGATCCTGATGCCGCATGTCATCCGGTACAACGCGTCGCCGCCGTCGAAGTTCGCTTCGTTCCCGAAATACGGCCACTTCATCGCCGACAAGCGCTACGCCGACATCGCCCGCCTGCTCGGCCTGCCGGCCCGCACGACGGAGGAAGCCGTCGCCAGCCTGATCGAGGCGATCCGGGGCCTGAACCGCTCGCTCGGCATTCCGGAATCGTTCCAGGCGCTCGGCTTCGAGGAGAGCGACTTCGAGGCCCGCGTCGACGAGCTCGCCGACCGCGCCTTCGAGGACCAATGCACGACCGCCAACCCGCGCATGCCGCTCGTCACCGAGCTGGCCGACGTGTACCGGAATGCGTTCTACGGGCGCTTCTAGGCGGCAGGTCGAGGAGGACGGCCGCGCTGCGGCGGCCAAGCGATCGCCGCAGCTGGCGGCGAATCCATCAAAGGAGGAGGATCACGATGGCCATCTACGAAAAGGAAATCCGAGCGGCGGAAGGACAGGAGGCTTGGAGGGGGTTCCGTCGCGGCAACTGGCAGCGCGCCATCGACGTGAGCGGCTTCATCGGCGCCAATCTGACCCCGTACGAGGGCGACGAGGGCTTCCTCGCCGAGCCGACGGAGGCGACGCGCGCGCTGTGGGAGGAGGTGCTGCGGCTTCTGAAGCGGGAGCGTGACAATGGCGGGGTGCTCGACATCTCGACGGACGTCGTCTCGACGATCGTCTCGCACGGCCCCGGCTACATCGACCGGCCGCTGGAGCGGGTCGTCGGGCTGCAGACGGACGCGCCGCTGAAGCGCTCCGTGCAGCCTTTCGGCGGCATCCGCATGGTGATCGACGCCTGCGAGGCGTACGGCTACAAGGCCGACGAGGCGATGGTGAAGACGTTCACCGACATCCGCAAGACGCATAACCAGGGCGTGTTCGACGCCTACACGGCGGAGATGCGCCTGGCGCGCAAGGCCGGCATCATCACCGGCCTGCCGGACGCCTACGGCCGCGGCCGCATCATCGGCGACTACCGCCGCGTGGCGCTGTACGGCGTCGATCGGCTCGTCGCCGACAAGAAGGCCGAGCTGAAGCAGCGCGAGGGCGCGCCGATGAGCGAGAGCCTTATCCGCCAGCGCGAGGAGCTGTCCGAGCAGGTCCGGGCGCTCGGCGAGCTGAAGCAGATGGCGGCCTCGTACGGGTTCGACCTGTCGGAGCCGGCCGCGACGGCCCAGGAAGCGGTGCAGTGGCTGTATTTCGCCTACCTCGCGGCCATCAAGGAGCAGAACGGCGCGGCGATGAGCATCGGGCGCATCTCCAGCTTCCTCGACATCTACATCGAGCGCGACCTTGCCGAAGGCCGCCTCGACGAGGCGCAGGCGCAGGAGCTGGTCGACCATCTCGTGATGAAGCTGCGCCTGGTCAAGTTCCTGCGGACGCCGGACTACAACGAGCTGTTCAGCGGCGACCCGACGTGGGTGACGGAATCGATCGGCGGCATGGGGCTGGACGGACGCTCGCGGGTGACCAAGAGCAGCTTCCGCTTCCTGCACACGCTGTACAATCTCGGTCCCGCGCCGGAGCCGAACCTGACGGTGCTCTGGTCGAAGCAGCTGCCGCAGGCGTTCAAGGAATACTGCGCCAAGGTGTCGATCGACACGAGCTCGATCCAGTACGAGAACGACGACCTGATGCGGCCGCTGTACGGCGACGACTACGGCATCGCGTGCTGCGTGTCGGCGATGCGGATCGGCAAGCAGATGCAGTTTTTCGGCGCGCGGGCGAATCTGGCGAAGGCGCTGCTGTACGCGATCAACGGCGGCGTCGACGAGAAGCTCGGCGAGCAGGTCGGACCCGCGTACGCGCCGATCACGGCGGACGTGCTCGACTACAAGGAGGTGCTCAGGCGCTACGACGGCATGCTCGACTGGCTGGCGGGGCTGTACATCGATACGCTCAACGTCATCCACTACATGCACGACAAGTACAGCTACGAGCGCATCGAGATGGCGCTGCACGACACCGACCTCGTGCGCACGATGGCCTGCGGCATCGCCGGCCTGTCGGTCGTCGCCGACTCGCTCAGCGCGATCAAGCACGCCCAGGTGCGTCCGGTGCGCGACGAGCGCGGGCTGGCGGTCGACTTCGAGATCGAGGGCGACTATCCGCAGTACGGCAACAACGACGACCGCGTCGACCGCATCGCCGTGGAGCTGACGGAGCGCTTCATGACCAAGCTGAAGCGGCATGAGACGTACCGCGGCGCGGTGCATACGCAGTCGGTGCTGACGATCACGTCGAACGTCGTCTATGGCAAAAAGACCGGCAGCACGCCGGACGGCCGCAAGGCCGGCGAGCCTTTCGCCCCCGGTGCGAACCCGATGCACGGCCGCGACCGCAAGGGCGCGCTCGCCTCGCTGAACTCGGTCGCCAAGCTGCCGTACGACAGCAGCCTCGACGGCATCTCGAACACGTTCTCGATCGTGCCGAAGGCGCTCGGCAAGGAAGCCGACGTCCGCGTGAAGAACCTCGTCTCGCTGCTCGACGGCTATGGCGCGAAGGGCGGGCACCACTTGAACGTGAACGTGTTCAACCGCGAGCAGCTGATGGACGCGATGGAGCATCCGGAGCAGTACCCGCAGCTGACGATCCGCGTGTCGGGGTATGCGGTGAACTTCATCAAGCTGACGCGCGAGCAGCAGCTGGACGTCATCAACCGGACGTTCCACGGGGCGGTGTGACGGGGCGGCGGACCTAAGGAAGCCGATGGCCGCTGCGCGTAGTCCAGAAGGAGCCGATAGCCGCTGCGCGTAGTCCAGAAGGAGCCGATGGCCGCTGCGCGTAGTCCAGAAGGAGCCGATAGCCGCTGCGCGTAGTCCAGAAGGAGTCGATGGCCGCTGCGCGTAGTCCAGAAGGAGCCGATAGCCGCTGCGCGAAGGGAAGGGCCCTCCGATCGCTCTTGAACGCAGGAATCCCCGATTCCCCTTTCCCATAAAGGTGGATTCCCGCCTTCAAAGGCGACCGCGTCCGCTTCTCCAGGCTCCTTCCCTTCGCTCCGCTGTCGGGCACCGCAAGAACGGCTGATCGCCCATGCGAAACGAACCAGAACGAGGGAGGGAATCATCATGCACACCGGGAGAATCCACTCTATCGAGACGTTCGGCACGCTCGACGGTCCGGGCATCCGCTTCGTGCTGTTCCTGCAGGGCTGCGCCTTGCAATGCCGGTATTGCCATAACCCCGACAGCTGGGATGCGTCGGCGGGCCAGCCGCGCACGGTCGAAGAGGTGCTGGCCGAAATCGAGCCTTACGTCGACGACTACAAAAGCTCCGGCGGCGGCATCACGGTCACCGGGGGCGAGCCGACGCTGCAAGCCCCGTTCGTAGCCGAGCTGTTCCGCGAATGCAAGAAGCGCTGGGGGCTGCACACGGCCCTCGACTCCTCCGGCTTCTGCGATCCGCATCACGCCGAGGCGCTGCTGGCGGCGACGGATCTCGTGCTGCTCGATTTGAAATACATGGACTCGGAAGGCCACCGCAGGCTGACGACGCAGCCCAACGAGCGCATCCTGGCGTTCGCCCGCCACCTGTCGCGCCGAGGCATCCCGATGTGGGTCCGCCGCGTGCTCGTGCCGGAGCTGACGGACCACGCCGCCGACCTGCTGGAGCTCGGCCGCTTCCTTGCAGGCTTGCGCACGGTCGAGAAGGTCGAGGTGCTGCCTTACCACCGGATGGGCGTGTTCAAGTGGCAGCAGCTCGGACGATCCTACTCGCTGGAAGGCTGCCGCGAACCCGACGCCAAAGAAGTCGAGCGCGCCGTCGACTGGATCGAGCGAGGCCGCCGGGAAGGGGCCGCTGCTGAACAAAAGCGCTTAGCGAGGCTTTACGAATGACGAGCGAACCATTCAAGGCATGCAGATGCCTTGGATGTGGATTTACGCACGGCAGATCGCAAGGAACAAAGCAAACGGGACGAAGCGGAGAAACCTCCAGCTCGTCCCGTTTGCTTTTTCTCGAGTGGCGTATGAAAGTCAAGGAGCTGCCGAAACAGCTCCTTTTCGAATGGTCAGCCGGCGACGGCTTTGAAGATGTTGATCGAGCCGCCTTGGGCTTGGACGACCGCCAGCTGGAGGATGTCGGTCACCAGCTCGAGGACATCGAGCTGATCCGCATCCGCGATGAACGCGACGGAGCCGCCTCCGACCGGGAATCCGTTGCAGCCGACGACATAGAGCTGGCCGGGTGCGACGAGGAACGTCTTGGTGCCTTCGTTGCCGGGGCCGGGGAAGCTGCAGCCGCCTTGCGCCTGATCTCCTACTGCCGTCAGCACGATGACATTGCCGATCGTTGGAACGGGTACGGTAATCGCCATTTTTCATCAACCTCTTTCGCTTGGGATAAGACCAAGATATGGCCTGTCCCATGAATTCGACACAGACGGTTGCGGATCAGACGAAAAACGGGCGGACAGGCTGCCGCTTCCGTCGGAGACGAAGGCGGTGGAACAACCGCTCCGACTCCGCTAGAATTAGAGGAGAAGACCGCGAAGGAGGAGTGGACGATGAGTCGAATGCAAAAAGCCGCTTGGCTGGCAGCGGCCGCCGCGCTGCTGCTGAGCGCCTGCGGCGCGGGCGGCCAAGAGGCGGCCAGCGGAGGCCGAGAGGCGGCTGGGAGCAGCGCGAACGCCGCCGCGCTGCCGGGCGCGGCCGGCGCATCGCCGGGAGCGGTCGCCGAGCCGAGAGCCGGCGTCGAGCCAGGCGCTCCCGCTTCGCCAGGCGACGCTGCGGGACCTCGCGCAGCCGCCGGTTCCGGCGCAGCCGTCTCGCCGGGCGTTGCCGCATCGCCCGCTCCCGACGGCCCGGTCTCCGCGCAGCCTTCGCCGGGCGCAGCCGGGGCGGGGACGGCGATGACGCCCAAGCCGGACGCGCCGTCCAAGGAGGAGAAGCCCGTGCCCGAACGCAAGCGCAAGCTGCCGTCCGGCTTCGTCTATGTGGACGAAGTCATTCCGACGGCTCAATACGAGATTCGCTACTACACGGACCATAACTTCGTTGGCGCGAGGCTGGACGGCTACAAGGCTCCCTATGCCATTTTGAGCCGGCAGGCGGCGGAGGCGCTCCAGGAAGCCCATGACTTCGTGACGTCCAAGGGCTACGGCCTCAAGATCTTCGACGCCTACCGTCCGGCCAAGGCGGTGCGGCAGTTCGTCGCCTGGTCCAAGGACCCCGCCGACCAGCGGATGAAGGAGGAATTCTACCCCGAGGTGGACAAGGCGAAGGCGTTCCAGCTCGGCTACATTTCTTCGCGCTCCGGCCATTCGCGGGGCAGCACGGTCGATCTGACGCTGTTCGAGCTGAAGACGGGCCAGGAGGCCGACATGGGCTCGCCGTTCGATTTTTTCGGGACCATCTCCAGCCACGGCACGCCCAACATCGGCAAAGCCCCGTCGGAGCGGCGCGCTCTGCTCAAGCGGGCGATGGAGCGGGCCGGCTTCAAGCCCTACAGCAAGGAATGGTGGCATTACACGCTGAAGGACGAGCCGTACCCGCGCCGATACTACGACTTCGACATCGAGTAGGCCGGCCGGCGGAGTTTTCGCAGCTTCAGACGTCGTAATCGTGAATGCCGGTTGCACGGCCGCTCCGCCATGCGCTATGCTGGAACTTATGTTCTTATTTCGATGGGAAAGAGGTAGAGGATGGGAGAGACGCGAAAGAAGCTGAAGCTGGAAGCGCCGCGGCTGCCGGCGGAGCCGGAGAGGCTGTCGCTGCCCTCGCGGCTGAGCACGCGGGACATGTTCGAGCACGGGCTCGTCGAAGGAGAGCGGCTGGAGGAGCAGGATGCCGACAAGGTCGTCTTCGACGGCGTCGTCTTCCGCGGGGTCTCGTTCGACTCCGCCCAGCTGCGGAGCCTGGAGCTGACGGACGTGCTGTTCGACAAATGCGACCTGTCCAACGCCGACCTGAGCCGCGCCGTGATCCACCGCGCGCAGTTCCGCTCGTGCAAGCTCGTCGGCGCCGATCTGAGCGACGCGATGCTGCGCAACGTGCTCGTCGAGGACTGCCAGCTCGACTACGTGAACCTGCGGGCCGCCGACCTCAAAGGGGTCGTGTTCGCCGACAGCTCGTTGAACCGCTCGGACTTCTGCATGGCCAAGCTCGCCAAGACGGAGCTCCATCGCTGCAAGCTCGACGGCGCGCTGCTCGGGACGCCGCTCAAGGGCATCGATCTGAGCGATTGCGAATTCAACGGCCTGTCCTGCAGTCCGGACGATCTGCGGGGCTGCATCATCTCGCGCGAGCAGGCGTTCGTCTTCGCCGCGCTGTTCGGCATGGTGCTGAAGGACTGAACGCAAGAGCGGAGTCCGCGAAGCCTTGCCACCCGCCCGGCAGGCCAAGCCGCCATAGCCAGGCAGCCGCCGGGCCATCCAGGCAGCCGAGCGATCCAAGCAGCAGCGCAGCGGCAAAATGGTTCAGGCAGCCGAGCGGCCCAGCAGCGCAGCGGCCGAGCGATTCAGGCGCCAAGCGCGGCCGCCCCGGGAGCAAAAGCACTCGGGGCGGCTTTTTTGCGCGCTACATGCGGCAGATTTCCTTCGGACAGCCCTCGCAGCGGCATAGCTGCATGAGCGGCTCCATGTCATGGATGACGATGTGGCCCTGCCGCATCGACAGCGCGCCGGCACGGCGATAGTCGGCGAGCAGCCGGTTGACGCTTTCGCGCGCGGCTCCGATCGTTTCGGCCAGCTCGGAGTTGGTGATGCGCTCGGTGAGGAGGATGCCGTCGTCCACGGGCATGCCATACGTGTT
Source organism: Paenibacillus albicereus (assembly GCF_012676905.1). Taxonomy (NCBI): domain Bacteria; kingdom Bacillati; phylum Bacillota; class Bacilli; order Caryophanales; family Paenibacillaceae; genus Paenibacillus; species Paenibacillus albicereus. Next base: position 1,097,099 of record NZ_CP051428.1, read on the forward strand.
GGCCATGCGGATGAGCGTGGAGCAGAGCGCGCCGGGCTTGCCGTAGAGCATCAGGTCGCGCAGCTTCGTCTGCGTGTGCCGGTTCATCTGGCTCATCCACCCGATGCACTCCAGCGCCAGGCTGCCGTACCGCCACAGCGCGAACTCCAGCTCGCCGCGAGGGATGAAGTGGATGACGCAGTCGGTCCGGGCGACGGCGCTGAAGCTCTGCGACGGCTCGCCGTCGAAGCCGAGCTGGCCGAAGAAGTCGCCTTGCTTGTAGCGGTACAGCGTGAACGCCTTGCCCTCCGCGCTGGATTTCAGCCCTTTGACATGGCCGCGCTCCAGGTAGTACCAGTACTCCGCCGGCTCGCCCTCCCAGAACACATGCCCGCCCGCCGGGATCCGGTGCTTGCGCATGAGCGCCGACAGCTTGGCGAAGCTGTCCGCGGAAAAGGCGGCCGAGTTGCCCGGAGCCGTCTGCTGCTTGGTGAAGCCGCTTGCTGCATCCATGATCGTGCCCTCCTCCCGTTGATGCCCTCACTGTACCAAATGCCGCACGGCCGGGATGTGACCGTCCTCACAGAGAGAACGGCTCCGCACGAGCCGAGCCCGACGTCGTATGGCATGCCGGTTTGACTGGTTGGTCGGCGACCGTTGACGAGAAGAGGGGCCCATGGTAAAAGGAAAGGAAAGCGTTCTCCCGCTACCAAACAAACTTAGTGAAGCGAGGTCCTTCCCCATGCCAATGCTAGACCTGCCGCTCGAGCAGCTGCGCCGCTACGAGGGCATCAATCCACGACCGGACGATTTCGACGCTTACTGGGAGCGCGCGCTGCAGGAGCTGGACGCGACCGCTCCCGAGGTCGAGCTCGTGCCGTCCAGCTTCCAGGTGCCGACCGCGGACTGCTTCGACCTGTACTTCACCGGCGTGCGCGGCGCTCGCATCCATGCCAAGTATATCCGGCCGAAAAACGTGCCCGAGCCCCACGCGGCGCTGTTGCAGTTTCACGGCTACTCCGGCAATGCCGGCGACTGGGCCGACAAGCTGAGCTACGCTTCGCTCGGCTACTCCGTCTTCTCCATGGACTGCCGGGGGCAGGGCGGCGGCTCCGAGGACCGCGGCGGCGTCAAGGGCAACACGCTGAACGGCCATATCATCCGCGGCCTCGACGGCGAGCCGGACGATCTGCTGTTCCGGCACATCTTCCTCGATACGGCGCAGCTCGCCCGCATCGCCATGGACAGGCCGGAGGTCGACGCGGAGCGCATCGGCGCGACCGGCTGGTCGCAGGGCGGCGCGCTGACGATCGCCTGCGCGGCGCTGGAGCCGCGCGTGAAGCGGCTGGCGCCGGTGTATCCGTTCCTGAGCGACTACCGCCGCGTGTGGGAGATGGATCTGGCCAAGGACGCCTACGCCGAGCTGCGGAATTATTTCCGCTCGTTCGATCCGCAGCATAAGCGCGAGCAGGAGATCTTCACGCGCCTCGGCTACATCGACATCCAGCATCTGGCGCCGCGCATCCAGGGCGAGACGCTGCTGGGCGTCGGACTGATGGACTCGATCTGCCCGCCGTCGACCCAGTTCGCCGCGTACAACAAGATCACGGCACCTAAGTCGCTGGAGATTTACCCCGACTTCGGGCACGAAGGGCTGCCGGGCCTGCATGATACGATCATGCAGTTCATGCTGCGGAGCCTGTAGACGTCGAGGACTCTCGGCGCAGCCGGACAGGCCTTCGCCGCCTAGACGGGTTTACCGCTTCCTTTCGTCAGCCAGCCGTTTCCGGTTTTTGCCGGAAGCGGCTTTTTGGCGTCTGCATCCAGCTGCGGCCAAGCAGGCGAGCGGGGCCTACGAAAGATCGTACTTGGCGGCGGGGTGAAGCTGGAATAGGCTGGAATTAGAAGAAGGGAAGAAGAGGAGGCGGCGCCGAATGCAAGAGGACGAGACGAAGGTTCGTGCGGGAGAGGCTGCAGGACAGGGCGTGAAGGAGAACTCGCAGGAATTGCCGGGGGGCGAGGAGGCAGCGGAAAAGTTCGAGCGCCAAAACGAGGAAGCAGGCGATCGGGAGCCAGCAAGCGAGCGTAATCCAGCTGCCGAGCGCGGCCAGAACGAGAGGCGCGTGCAGCGGCACGAGGCCGAGCGGCGGATGAAGGCGGAGCTGCTTTCCTATCTGGCGGCTCTGTTTTTGGCTCCGCTGGCAGCGTCTGTAGGCATCAGCTTGTTTCTGCTGGAGCCGGGAGTTCTCATTCCCGTCCTTCTGTTCAGCTGGATCGGCACGTTATGCGTTGCTGTGCCTGTGTCGTGGATGGTCGGCCGAATTGTCGGCAAAGGAGGCGGCCCGGCCCGGGCTGCGCTCGCGGTGCTTCTGCACGGCGTCCTCGGAGGAGGACTGGTGCTGGCGTTTGTCGTCCTGGCCCAGCCGAATGCTCTCGGCAGCCTGTACAGGGACGGCTTCGCCCTTGTTTTTGTCCTGTCCGGCGCCGCCAACGGCTTCGCCTATGGACTGATCCGGCTTGCCTGCCGCTCGCTGCTGCTCGGCCGATAGGAATCATCTTCAAAAGAAGATCCATATATCCAACTCATTGCAACCATGATATGGTTAATTCAGCCTCATTCCGACATCAACAAACGGTACCCGAGCATAACGAAGTCCTCGAAGTCCCATTCCTCCGTCATCCAAAAAACGACGGTGGCGGACCTTTCGCTGACGCACGAGGTCGCGGTCATGTAGATCATGGAGCGGCTCGGAATCGGCGTCGATGAAGGGGAGCAGCTTCGCCGGCTGCGCAGGACGAGATGCGGGAGTACCGGCACGACGTAAGGCCGCGCAGGACAAGATGAAGGACCGCCGCTCGTGCTTACGCAAGCGGCGGCCGCGAGGAGGAAGGAAGCATGCTGGCGGCAGAGCGCTACGAGCAGATCGTGCAGCTGGTCAACGAGCGCGGGAGCATCCGCGTCACCGAGCTGAGCGAGCTGTGCCGGGTGACGGAGGAGACGATCCGCCGCGACCTGGACCGGCTGGAGCAGGAGGGGCGGCTGCGCCGCTCGCACGGCGGCGCGGTCAGCGTCCGCGACGCCCAGCCGGAGACGCCGTTCGCGGAGCGCGAGGTGACGTTCGCCCCGCAGAAGCGGCGGATCGCGGCGGAGGCGGCGCGGCAGGTGCGTCAGCGCGAGCGCATCCTGCTGGATGCGAGCTCCACGTCGTGGTACATGGCGCGGGAGCTGCCGGACATGCCGCTCACCGTGCTGACCAACTCCGCTCGCGTCGCCGTAGAGCTGGCGGCCAAGGAGCAGATCCACGTCATCTGCACCGGCGGGCAGCTGGCGCGGGGCTCGCTCAGCTTCGTCGGCCCGTCGGCCGAGCGGTCGCTGGAGGAGTACCATGTCGACAAGGCGTTCCTGTCGTGCAAGGGGCTGCATGTCGAGCGCGGCCTCAGCGAGTCCAGCGAGCTGCAGGCGCGGGTCAAGCAGCAGATGCTGCGGATGGCCGACGAGGTCGTGCTGCTGGCGGATGCCAGCAAGATCGGCCTGCAGTCGTTCACGCGCTTCGGCAGCCTGGAGCAGGTCGGGCGGCTCATCACGGACGACGGCATCACGGCCGAGGCGGCGCAAGCGCTGCGGGACTGCGGCGTGGCGGTGCTGGTGGTGTAGGCGGAGGGCGGGCGGCAGGTGAGGAGTATGGCGCAGGCTGTTGGCTGGCAGAACAGCTTGAGCTGATCTGCGCCGCAGGATAAAAAAGAAGCGACATATGCCGGCATTTCGACGAAAAGAGCATGAAGGCATAGGTCGGGAGCGCAGACGTAAGCCGCAAGAACGCGCTGAATATGAAGATCGGCCAGGCTTGGAAGTTGATAGACTTCATTTCAGATGAAATGAGGTCCTTTTTGTGCGTGGACGAAAGGTCAGATTGTCGGACAGCCCTGCTCCATTCGTATCGTAGAGGAGGGCAGCCAGCGCTAACGAAACTACGAGACGCTATTTGTCTTAAAAGAGGTCATTTGAAATTGTAACGCAACTGAGGAGCGTTATTAGGGGGTGAAACGCCCATTTTGCAGGCTAAATGGCTCAATAACGCTTGAGAGTTTCGTTAGAAATTTTGAAAGGCCTTTTGGAGCGAAATAGCGTCTGTGAGTTTCGTTAAGAATCGGTCCCCTCATTAGTCGATGCGGGCGAGCGAAATTTTTTAAGAAACAGACCCAGGTATTGCCTCGTCCCTACGCGTTCGGAGCCGGCCCCCCTCCCGTCCAGCCCGCGTCAAGGCTGCGCGTCGTCCCATCGCATACCAGCCCAGGCACCGAGTCGCGCCTGCGCTCTCCTGCCCAGGCGCGCTTTCTTCCCTCACGCTCATGCCCAGACGCCGCCTCGTCCCCTCGCGCTTCCCTCCGATCCCTGCGTCATCCCAACGCCCCAGGCCGTGCTCCGCGCGCAGCTCGCCGGACTTGACTCCCTATCCCATCCGCGCCTTTCAACAAACCCTCATCAGGTGAAATATCTCTACCCAAAAAGCTATCTCCCGAATGCGCCGTCGCCGCCTCCTCGACGCCTTCACACCGCCCATTCTCTCCGCCAATCCGCCCGAACTCTCCTTCTTCCACCAGCCTTCGACATAAAATAAACAAAATTAAATAAATTAAATAAAATTAAATTTTGTTGTTTACAGATCCCGCGGCCCGGGCGTATAATCAAACCGTTCCTTGTAAGCGCAATCAATTCATCGCTTGCATGACGCATCCACTTCACAATTGGGGGATTGGGAGAATGAAAAAGACGACGATGCTGCTCAGCGCGACGATGGCGATGGCGCTGCTGGCGGCCGGCTGCTCCGGCGGCAACGGCAACGGCAATGGCGGCGGCAACGAAGGCGCGGCCGGCAACTCGGACACCGGCAAGGAGAACGCGGCCGGCAGCGGCGGCGAAGCGTCGAAGGAGCCTTTCACCATCAAGATGGCGCTCATGGCCGGACCGAAGACGCCGGACTCCTGGGCGGAGAAGGCGCTCGAGGGCGAGCTCGAGAAATCGATGGGCCGCAAGGTCGACGTGCAGCCGATCTTCCTGCCTGACTGGTCGGAGCTGAACACGAAGATCAACCTGCTCATGAGCGCCAAGGACACGCGTCCGGGCATCCTGTGGACCGGCGACACCAAGGAGTACACCAAGTGGGTCGATGCCGGCATCGCGCAGGACGTCACCCCATCCCTCCAGAAATACGGCAAGGAAATTCTCGACTACTACCGCAAGGACACGCTGTTCTACCACTGGGACAAGAGCGGCAAGATCTTCCGCATCCCCGGCGACGTGCCGGAAGCGAGCTACATGACGACGATCGTGCGCAAGGACTGGCTCGACAAGCTCGGCCTGCAGCCGCCCAAGACGCTCGACGAATACATCGAGGTCATCCGCGCCTTCGCAAGCGGCGATCCGGACGGCAACGGCAAGAAGGACACGTACGGCATCTCCGGCGACAACTACTACCGCTCGCTCGCGCCATTCTTCTACGCCTACGGCCTCGACGTCGAGAACTTCGTCAAGAACGCCGACGGCTCGATCCAGTTCGGCGCGCTCGATCCGAAGGTCAAGGACGTGCTGAAGCTGCTCAGCGAGCTGTACAAGGAAGGCGTCATGGACCCGCGCATGACGACGAGCGCCAACAACGACGACAACAAGGTCAACGACATCTACGCCTCCGGCAAGGTCGGCTCGTTCTACCGCTGGGTCGACTACTTCAACCCGGGCAACTCGGTCAACATGAGCTTCAAGAAGCTCAACCCGAGCGGCGAGTACATCTCGATCGCGCCGATCCAGGGGCCGGACGGCTTCAGCTCCGACCTGCCCGATCCGGGCATCGGCTGGTGCTACCTCGTCGTGACGGACGCGACGGACGTCGACAGCGCGGTGCAGGTGCTGAACACGATGGCGACGCCGGAGGTGTTCAAGAAGATCACGTTCGGCAACGAGGGCGAGCACTACACGATGGAGAACGGCATCTTCACGCCGACGATCCAGCCGGAGGAAGGCAGCAAGCTCGGCTTCGGCAACTTCGGCTGGTACATCCAGCGCAAGGACGCCGCCAACATCAAGAACACGCCGGAAGTGACGAAGATGTTCGAGGACAAGATCGCCACCAGCCAGCCGATGCGCGACAAGATCGTCGTGTTCAAGGCGATCGACCGTCCCGAGTGGGACCGCTACTCCGCCGACGTCAAGAAAGTGCGCGACGAGCTGTTCTGGGGCATCATCACGGGCAAGACGCCGCTGGATTCGTTCGACAAGTGGCCGGCCCAGTACGAGAAGCTCGGCGGCAAGAAGATCGACGAGGAAGCGGCAGGGCTGTTCGAGAAGCAGCAGGCCGAGCATGTCGAGTACGACAAGTGGTATGAGGCCAACATCACGCCGTACAAATAAGCCCGCCCAATAAGCCCGCCTGAAGGAGGAGCGCCACATGGCTGCAACGAAGCCGGCCGTCATGGCCGGAAAGCGGACGCGGGAGGCCCGCGGCCCGCTGCTGAAGGACATCGTCCGGGACCGCTACCTGTACCTGCTGCTGCTGCCCGGCCTGCTTCTGGTGCTGGTGTTCAAGTACATGCCCATGTACGGCGTCATCATCGCGTTCCAGGAGTACAACATCTACAAAGGCATCACCGGCAGCGAATGGGTCGGGTTCGACCAGTTCACCCGTCTGTTCAACTCGCCGGACTTCACGGAGATTCTCGGCAACACAATCCTCATCAGCGTCTACAAGCTGGTCGCGTCGTTCACGCTGCCGATCCTCCTGGCGCTGCTGCTCAACGAGCTGCGCAGCAAGCTGTTCAAGCGCTTCGCGCAGTCGGTCGTCTATTTGCCGCACTTCATTTCCTGGGTCATCTTCTCGGGCATCCTCATCACGTTCCTCAATCCGGTCGACGGCCTTATCAACCTGATCCTGCAGCGCTTCGGCGCCATGCCGATCGACTTCCTCGGAGACGTGCGGTACTTCCGCTCGATCCTCGTCATCAGCGACATCTACAAGGAAGTCGGCTGGGGCACGATCATCTATCTGGCGGCGATCGCCGGCGTGAGCGCCGACCTGTACGAGGCGGCCCGCATCGACGGCGCCGGCAAGCTGAGGCAGACCTGGCATGTGACGCTGCCGGCGATCCGGCCGGTCATCCTCATCCTCGTCATCCTCAGCCTGGCGAACATCCTCGAGGCCGGCTTCCAGCAGATCTTCCTGCTGTACAATCCGCTCGTCTACGACGTCGCCGACATCATCGACACGTACGTCTACCGCGTCGGCATCCAGGAGGCCAACTACAGCTATGCGACGGCGGCGGGACTGTTCAAGTCGGCGGTGGCGATGACGCTCATCCTGACCGTGAACACGATCGTCAAAAAAAGCGGCCAGGAAGGCCTGTGGTAAGGGAGGCGAGGACGAGATGGCTTTGTCCCGAGGCGAACGCGCCTTTAATGTAGCGAACATCCTGTTCTTCATCCTGCTGATGGCGCTCATGATCTACCCGTTCTGGTACATGATTATGGCGTCGTTCAGCGACCCCGACCTGACGGCGAGCGGGGGGCTGTTCCTCGTGCCGGCAGGCTTCTCGATCACGGCGTACCAGGCGGTGTTCCAGAACGTCTCGATCCTGTCGGGCTTCAAGGTGACGATCATCACGACGGTGGCCGGCACGCTGATCGGCACGTTCCTCTCGGCGGGGATGGCGTATGCCGTCTCCAAGAAAAGGCTGCGCGGCGGCAAGCTGTTCTCGCTGCTCATCCTGTTCACGATGCTGTTCAGCGGCGGCCTCGTGCCGTCGTACCTGCTCGTCAAGATGCTCGGACTGATCGACAGCTACGGCGCGTTCATCCTGCCCGGCGCGATCGGCGCGTGGAACATCTTCGTCATGATCAGCTTCTTCCGGGGCATCCCTGACGAGCTCGAGGAAGCGGCCAAGATCGACGGGGCGAGCGACCTGACGGTGTTCTTCCGCATCGTGCTGCCTCTGTCCAAGCCGGTGCTGGCGACGGTCGGCCTGTTCATCGCGGTCGGCTACTGGAACGACTTCTTCTCCTCGGTGCTGTATGCGACGGAGAAGGACATGTGGCAGCTGCAGATGGTGCTCAAGGACCTCATCAGCAACACGTCGCAGGCGATCTCCCAGGCGGGAATCTCGGTGGCGGTGCAGCAGCAGGTCAACCCGTTCACGGTGAAGATGGCGTCCATTCTCGTCTCGAGCGCGCCGATCCTGGCGGTGTATCCGTTCCTGCAGAAGCATTTCGTGAAAGGAGCCCTCATCGGCTCGGTCAAAGGCTGACGCGAAGCAGCTCCCGGATCTTGGCGTCCGGGGGCTGCTTTTCATTTTCATCCGGAAGGGAGCTGCATGAACGATGCCGCTGGCGCAAGTCGAATTTTTCTCGGAAACGCTGAGCTTGTCGAGCTCGCTCGCGGCCGTCATCCCGCAGCGCGGGGCAGCCATCGGGGCGGAGGGGGCGCCGGGTAGCGGACCGCCCTGGCCGGTACTGTACCTGCTGCACGGGGCGACGGACAACCACATGAGCTGGCTGCGCTACAGCTCGATCGAGCGTTACGCACAGGAGAAGGGCATTGCCGTGCTTCTGCCGTCGGTGCATCTGAGCTTTTATTCCGATCAGCAGCAGGGCCTCGATTACTTCACGTTCCTGAGCGAGGAGCTGCCGGACGTCGCGGGCGCGATGTTCCGGCTGTCGGAGCGGCGGGAGGATACGTTCGCGGCCGGGCTGTCGATGGGCGGCTACGGCGCGTTCAAGCTCGGCATCCGCTGTCCGGAGCGGTTCGCCGCCGTGGCGAGCCTGTCAGGCAGCCTCAGCCAGCGGACGCGGCTGACCGGCGAGTCGCCGATCGCCAATGAGACGATGCTGCGCATGGCTCGGCTCACGTTCGGCTCGGCGGAGGCGTACGACGGCAGCCCCGACGATCTGGCGCATGTGCTGGAAGGGCATCTGGCGGCGGGCACGAAGCTGCCGCGCTTCTACCAGGGCTGCGGGACGGCGGACTTCAACTATGGGCTGAACCTGGACTTCCGCCGGCAGTTCGAGGATCGGATCGACCTGACCTATGTCGAGACGCCGGGAGCCGGCCATGAATGGAGCTACTGGGACGCGGCGATCCGGGACGTGCTGGACTGGCTGCCGCTGGGCGGCGGCGAGGCGGAGAGCCGCCATGCTGCGGACGGAGAGGAAGGATGGAGATGAGCGTGGAGACAGAGATGGACATGGAAAGGGACGTGGAGAGGGAGGCGGGAAGGCGGGCGGAAGGGCGGGCGGAAGCGGAGCGGGAAGGCGGGCGGAAGCGGAGCCGGCCGCTCGCTTTACCCGCCGTTGCTGGAGTTTGCTCGCTCCGGCCCGCCTCATGCGGCCTGGTCGAGCAACGCCAAGGCGAAGCGGCTGCTAGGCTGGGAGCCGAGACGGGGTGGGCTGAGTACGACTTATCCAGCTCCATGATTGTAGGAGCTGGCATTTGATGAGCTTGTCACTCCTCCACACTCACCACAAGGAGGCGGAGAGGAGCAGCACCAGCGCCGGGCGTTGTCGCCGGCAGGCTCCTGGGGGTAGAATGAGAGGGAAGCGCATTCAGGAAGGAGGTGGCTCGGCCTGACCCGGCAGGAAGGAGGCGGCCGAGTGTCTCTCGTTTTCCAACAGAACGCATCTAAGGAGGGAAAGGCATGAAACATGCCTTCATAACAGGCGCCGACCGAGGCGTCGGCTACGCGCTGGCGCTGGAGCTGCTGCGGCGCGGCTATACCGTATTCGCGGGGCGCTACATGCCGCAGTGGCAGGAGCCGGAAGAGGTGCCGGCAGCGTGGGCCGAGCGGCTCGTGCCGATCGCCCTCGACGTCGCCGACGGGGAGAGCGTGCGCGCTGCGGCAGCGGAAGTGGCTCGCCGGACGGACCGGCTCGACCTGATCGTCAACAACGCCGGCATCGCCGGCGACAAGGAAGCGAGCGCTTTCGGCGAAATCGATTACGAGGCGATGTTCCGGCTGTTCGCCGTCAATGCGGTCGGCCCGCTGCGCGTCGTGCAGGCGCTGAGCGGCCTGCTGCTCGCCGGCGAGGACAAGCTCGTCGTGAACATCTCCTCCGAAGCGGGGCAGATCAACCAGACATGGCGGGAAGGCTGGTACGGCTACTGCATGTCCAAGGCCGCGCTCAACATCGAGTCGAACATCCTGCACAACGAGCTGAAGCCGCGCGGCGGCCGCGTGCTCGTCATCCACCCCGGCTGGGTGCGGAGCTATATGGGCGGGAAGCTGAGCGAGGAAGGCACGTTCTCGGCCGCGGAGTCGGCTGCCGGCATTGCTTCTGTCATCGACGGGCATCTGGCGGACCGGACGCCTCGCGAGCATCCGGCCTTCATCGACAACACCGGCGCGGAGATGAGCTGGACGTAAGGGGCGCTCTGGCCGCGCAGACTGAAGGCCCGGGGGAGCTCCCCGGTTCGCTGCCTTTCCGCCATGGACCAAAGACACCATCTTTCCAAGGAGGAATCATTCATGACTACATCCGAAGGACATCTGCCCCGCGCACTCGTCATCGGAGACAACGGAGAGCATGCGCCCTATCATCCGCTGGACGCGGTCTTCCCGGAGCTGGAGGCGATCTTTGCCGGCGCCGTGGAGCTGGAGCGCACGGAAGAGTATAGCCGGCTGCGCTCGGAGGAGCTGGCGCCTTATCGCCTTGTCGTCTCCTACTCGGACCAGTGGCGTTCCGGCAAGCAGCCGGAGGAGATCGAGGGATTGCTGTCGTTCGTGAGGGAGGGCGGAGCCCTTCTCGTCCTGCACAACGGCATCTCCTTGCAGGCCGATTCGGAGCTGGCCGAGCTGATCGGAGGCTTTTTCACCGGGCATCCGGATTGGACGGAGCTGTCGTACTCGCCGACCGAGGCGGGCCGCGCGCATCCGATGCTCAGCGGCGTGGAGCCGTTCCGGATGGAAGAAGAGCCGTACCGGTTCGACCCGGCGACCGTGTCGACGGCGTCCGTGCTGCTGGAATACGAGCATGAGGGCAGCCGCTGGCCGGCAGCCTGGGCTCGTGCGCGCGGCGTCGGACGCGTCGCCTACCTGTCGCCGGGCCATCGCCGGGAGTCCTTCCTGCATCCGGAGTACCGCAAGCTCGTCCGGCAGGCCGGACTGTGGGCGCTGGGGGCGCTGTAAGGAGCTATAGAGCTGCAGCGTGGAAGACGCCGCAGCTCTAAAGACGCCGCAGCTCGGAAGGCGTTGCAGCTCGGAGTCTCAGCAGAACTGGAGACGCCGAGTTCCGGAGTTCATGCAGCTCGACAGGCGTCACAGGCACCGTAGCTCAGGCAGGCCGCTCTAGCTGCTGCAAGTGTGGCGGACTCTTCGGAGCTGCATGTGCGCTAAGCGCGGCAAGCGCATGAGGCTGGACCATTTGACCCTGCGCGGCACTAAGCCGAAGCTGTCGGACCGGCGTGTGCTGGCTCGCATGCTCTTGCTTCAATTTTTCAATGCGCCTGAATCTGGTCGCATCCGCTGAAATTCCGCTTGCAGGCAGGCGCCCGCAGCGGCTAGAATGATCTCATCCAGCAGCGATAGATGATGGTCAAGAATTCTGTGGCGAAGAACGCCCGGTTCCACCTTTCGGTTAGCGGCAGCTCTCGATGGTTCGAGAATGCCCGGCTATTCGACGAGGAGGAGCGGGGCTTTTTTTGCATTCTAATCCTGGAGGAGGAACGGCATGGACAGTCGTCAAGAACATCGATTCGAGGAAGCGTGCCAGGCTTGGATTCAGCACCATATTCAAAGCAGCCAGGGGGAAAGGAGGAGGCGGCTGCAGCAGGACCACCCCCCCCAAGGATCGGCTGTTTCTGAAAGAAATCTGGTTCCCGGTGTTCGGGCACTTCAACGATCTGCATCCGCATTATGAAGTCCAGGATGAGAAGGGCGCGCCGGTCTTTCTTGATTTCGCGTGGCTGCCCGGCAACCAGCTTTTCCATATCGCGGTCAAGGAGTTCGAAACGTATGCCAGGCAGACGGCGGAGGAGCGCGACAGGGAGATGTTGTTCAACATGTATATGAGCATCAGCGGATTTCGGACGCTGCCGATCGCTTATGACACGCTGGTGGAAAATCCATCGCTGATCCGTTCGCTGATGGCTGCATTCAAGGAAAAGGCGGAGAAGGAGAAGTTCGGCATTTACCCGTCAGGAATGCGCGTCTATCGCGATCTAGAATTGCCTGAAGGCTGGAAGCGTCGTTGAGCCGCGCCGGATTTTCACGTCACGCCGGCGATCGTCGAGGGCAGTCTTTTGCTTCGTCGCATGAGCAGTGGCTGAAGCGGCACCTCGATGCGCGAACGGGAGAGCGGAAGGATCGGCTCAAGCGAGGGCATGCCCATGGAGAGATCCTTTTCCTGCGTGCGGTATGGTGGCCGCTGTTCGGTCATTTCGACGACCTTCATCCCGAATACGAGGTCAAGGACTGGAGAGGAGCCGCTTGCTATCTGGACTTCGCCTGGTTCGCCGAGGGGGTGAGCTTCAACATCGATGTCAAAGGCTTCGGTCCCCATGTGCAGCGGATCGATCGGACCGGCTACAGAAGAGAAGCGATGCGGGAGATGTTCCTTCACTCGCACGGATTCCGCACTTTGACCGTGGCGTACGACTCTTTGATGGAGGAGCCGGATCAAATTCGGGATCTGATCGCTCTGATTGCCCGAAGCGGCTCGAGCCTCTCCGTCGGGGCCGATCGGGAAGAGGGGCGCGGCGAAGGCGGCATGGGTCGAGTGGATGCGGCTTTGCTGCGCTACGCTCATGTTCATAGCGGCGATGTCTATCCGTTCAAGGCTGCGGAGGCGATCGGCGTCCATCGGCGGACGGCGGCGATCCATTTGAAGCGGTTGACGGAAAAAGGTCTCTTCGAGCCCGTCGCTGTCGGAGGCAAAGTGTGCCGCTACCGCCTTCGCCCGAAGTAGGCGAAGCGGCGCGCTTGCCAGGCTTTCTTGTGGCGACGCCTGCCTCCGCAAGCTCGATCGTCGGAACGACAAGTTCAATAATCAGAACGACTGTAATAGCGGATAGCTGCCTAGCTTGGCTGCTTTCGTAGTCGGTTTATGACTCGCCAGAGTTCGGGCTCTTCTTGGCAGGGCGGGCTATTCTGAATCCAAGGCAGAAATGTGCCTTGAAAAGGTGGGAAGTGCGTTGAAATTAAAGATCCAAGTCACATAAGTGCCTTGGACTGGTGGGGGACGGGTTGAAAATAAAAATCCAAGGCACAAATGTGACTTGGATGGCTAAAATCGCTCTGAACATAAAAATCCAAGGCACAAATGTGCCTTGGATGGACGGAAGGCGAGCTGCGGCGATGCGCAGCCGCTGCTGGTCGAGCTCAGCTGAAAATCACGCTGAGCTCGAACCGCGTTTGGCGTGATACTCACGCTGAGCTCGAACCGCGCTTGGCAGTGCCGGCGCGCTAAGCGCCCAAGGCGGCTTCCGCCGCGAAGTCCATGCGCCGACCATCGAGGGCACCTTCCGTAAGACGAGCAGCCCCCGATTGCTTGAGCCGCACCAAGCGCAGCCCTTCGAGCGGATCGCCGGAGGCGCGCGGAGCAGGTGTACGGCCAGCCAATCGCCAAAGGCGCACGAAGGAGGTACCCGGCGAGCTATACGCCGAAGGCGCAATCCGCTTGCCAAGCTGCCGCATCAAGCGCTGCCCGGCTCCCCGCCTCACCGCTTCATCCGCGGATCGAGCACGTCGCGCAGGCCGTCGCCGATCAGGTTGAAGCCGAGCACGGTGAGCATGATCGCGAGGCCGGGGAAGAGCACCGTCCACGGCGCCTTCTGGATGAGCTGGCGCGAGTCGGACAGCATCTTGCCCCACTCCGGTTCCGGCGGCTGCGCGCCGAGGCCGAGGAAGCCGAGGGCCGCGGCCTCGATGATCGCGGTCGCGATGCCGAGCGTGCCTTGCACGATGATCGGCCCGAGGCTGTTGGGCAGGATGTGATGCAGCAGGATGCGCGAGCTCTTCATGCCGAGCGAGCGCGCGGCGACGATATATTCCTCCTCGCGCAGGCTGAGCACCTTGGCCCGGACGAGCCGGCCGAACACCGGCACGTTGACGATGGCGATCGCGAGCAGGGCGTTCTGCAGCGACGGCCCGAGCGCGGCGACGATGGCGATCGCGAGCAGGATGCCGGGGAACGCGAGCAGGATGTCGAACAGGCGCGAGATGATCGCATCCCACCAGCGGCCGTAGTAGCCGGCGAGGATGCCGAGCAGCGTGCCGGCGACGATCGAGCCGAGCACGGAGGAGACGCCGACCCACAGGGAGATGCGGGCGCCATGGATGAGCCGGGAGAGGATGTCCCGCCCCAGGTCGTCCGTGCCGAGCCAGTGCTCCCCGCTCGGAGGCTGGAGCCGGTTCATCAGCTCCTGCTCCTTGTAGTCGTAGGGGGCGATCACCGGAGCGAGCGCGGCCACGAGGATGAAAAAGACAATGATGCCGAGCCCCGCCATCGCCATGCGGTTGCGGCGGAAGCTGCGCCAGGCGTCCCGCCAAGGGGACGACGCCTCTTCCTGCTTGGGCAGCGGGACGGGCAGGCGCACAGCCGGTTGCGACACGGATACCCCTCCTACTTGTAGCTGATGCGCGGATCGACTGCCGCATACAGCAGATCGACCAGCAGGTTGATGAGGACGAAGAGGAACGCGATGATGAGGATGCCGGACTGGATGACCGGATAGTCGCGCGCGCTGATCGCATCGAAGATGTAGCGTCCGATGCCGGGCCAGGCGAAGATCGTCTCGGTCAGCACCGCGCCGCCGAGCAGCAGGCCGAACTGCAGGCCGATGACGGTGAGCACCGGGATGAACGCGTTGCGCAGCGCATGCTTGTAGATGACGCCGAGCTGCGACAGCCCTTTGGCCTTGGCGGTGCGGATGTAGTCCGAGCGCAGCACCTCCAGCATGCTCGAGCGCGTCATGCGCGCGATGATCGCCATCGGGATCGTGCCGAGCGCGATGCCCGGCAGGACCAGATGCTTGAGCACGGTGCCGAACTGGTCGAACCGGCCGGCGACGAGCGTATCGATCAGGTACAGGCCGGTGACGGCGTCGACCGGATCGCGCGGGTTCGCGCGGCCGATCGACGGCAGCCATTTGAGCTCCAGCGCGAAGATCCACTGCTCCATCAGGCCGAGCCAGAATATCGGCATCGACACGCCGACGAGGGCGATCAGCATGCTGGCATAGTCGAACCACGAGTTCTGCCGCCAGGCGCTGATGATGCCGGCGTTGACGCCGACTACAATCGCGAACAGCATCGCGAACGCCGTCAGCTCCAGCGTGGCCGCCAGATACGGCCCGATCTCCGTGGCGATCGGCTCCTTGCTGCGGATCGATTGGCCAAGATCGCCGCTCAGCAGCTTGCCGAGATAGTCGCCGTACTGGACGTACAGCGGCTCGTCGAGCTTCAGCTCCTGGCGCAGCGCTTCCTTCGACTGCGGGCTCGCCTTTTCCCCGAGGATGACCTCAGCCGGATCGCCGGGGATGGCGCGGATAATCATGAACACGATGACCGTCATGCCGAGCAGCACGGGGACGAGCATCAGCAGGCGGCGGATCGCATAGTTCAGCATGGCGGCCTACTCGAAGTAGACGTCGCTGTACGGCTCCCCGCCGGTCGGCGAAGGCACGTAGCCCTTGAGGCTCGCCTTGCCCGCCAGCAGCGGCGTCGAGTGCACGAGCGGAACCCACGGCGCGTCCTGCTTGATCAGCACCTGCGCCTGCTTGTACAGCTCCTCGCGCTTGGCCGGGTCCGTCTCGGCCTGGCCTTCGCTCAGCAGCTTGTTCACTTCTTCATTGGAATAGAAGCTGTAGTTGTTGCTGCCGATCGTATCCTTGTGCAGCAGCGTGAACAGGAAGTTGTCGGGATCGCCGTTGTCGCCGTTCCAGCCGAGCATGTACAGGTCGTCCTTCTCGCCATCCTTCGCGTCGTCGAGGTAGGTCGCCCACTCCGGCGATTCGATGCGCGTCTTGACCCCGATCTTGGCGAAATCCGCCTGGATCGCTTCGGCCACCTTCTTGCCGTCCGGCATGTACGGGCGCGCGACCGGCATGGCGTAGAACACCATCTCCTCCGGCAGGCCGTTCGGGTAGCCGGCTTCGGCGAGCAGCTGCTTCGCCTTTTCGAGATCGTACGGATAATCCTTGATGTCCGCGTTCCAGCCGAGCGTGCTCGGCGGCATCGGGTTGACCGCCGCTTCGGCGAGGCCGGCGTAGAAGGCGCTGATGATGCCTTCCTTGTTGACGGCGTGGCTCAGGGCAACGCGCACCTTCGGATCGTCGAACGGCTTTTTCTTCAAGTTGAAGCCGACGTAGCCGACGTTGAACGACGGACGCTCGATCTTCTGCAGCTCGGCGTTGCTCTCCAGCGTGCCGAGATCATCCGGGTTGACGCCTTCCATCAGGTCGATCTCGCCGTTCTGCAGCGCCGTCAGGCGAGCCGAGTTGTCCGGAATGACCGTGATGATGACCCGCTCGAGCTTCGGCAGGCCGGATTGCCAGTAGGTCGGGTTCTTCTCCACGGTGATCGACTCGCTGCGCTTCCACTCCTTGAAGACGAACGGACCGGTGCCGACCGGCTCGCTCTTGAACTTGTCCTTCTTCTCCTCGACCGCCTTGGGCGAAGCGATGCCGAACGACGGCATGGCGATGTTCTGCAGGAACGGCGCCTGCGGCTTGTTCAGCGTGAACTGCACGGTAGCGGGATCGACCGCCTTCACTTCCTTGATGACGCGGGCCCCTTCGGGTCCGAACATCGAGTCGTAGTAGTAGAACGAGTCGCCCTCGTACTTGTTCGGACTGTTCGGATCGCTCCAGCGATTGTAGTTGAAGACGACGGCGTCGGCATTGAAGTCGGTGCCGTCATGGAACTTGACGCCTTGGCGCAGCTTGAACGTATAGGTCAGTCCGTCGTCCGACACGTCATAGCTCTCGGCGAGGGCAGGCTGGACCTCGGTCGTGCCCGCTTTGTAAGACAGCAGTCCTTCGAAAATCTGCTCCGTCACCTTTGTCGATTCGCCGTCGGTGACGATGGCCGGATCGAGCGCGGCGGAGTCGCCGCCGCGAGCGACGATGAGCGTGTCCTGGGAGCTGGCCGCGCCGTCGGTCGGCGCTGCGCTGGCGGTCGGCGCCGGGCTGCCGCTCGCGCCGCCGTTTTGCGCCGCAGGCGCGTTGCTGTTGCCGCTGCAGCCGGCGATGGCGAGCGTGGCGGCGAGCAGCATCGCCGTGGCGGATGTCCATTTGGTGCCTTTGATGATGGTCAAGATCGATTCCTCCCCTTGTCGTTGGCTGGTGCCGAGTCTGGCCTTGCCTTGCTGTATAAGTTGAAATCTCCGCCTTTGAGGGTCAAGGATAGAGATGACAAGCCGTTCCATGCCCCTCGCCGTCGAACTTCAGCGGAGGCCGCTGCGCGCGGCAGATGTCCATCGCGACCGGGCAGCGCGTATGGAACACGCAGCCTTCCGGGACGTTCGCGGGACTGGGCACGTCGCCTTGCAGCACGATCCGCTCGGCGGCCGCTCCGGGCACCGGATGGGGAGCCGCGGACAGCAGCGCCTTGGTGTACGGATGACGCGGTTCCCGGTAGAGCGGACGCTTGTCCGCGATCTCGACGACGCGGCCGAGATACATGACCGCGACCCGATCGCAAAAATGCTTCACGACGCTCAGGTCATGCGCGATGAACACATACGTCAGTCCCATGCGCTCCCGCAGGTCCTGCATCAGGTTGAGGATCTGCGACTGGATCGACACGTCGAGCGCGGATACCGGCTCGTCGGCGACGATCAGCTTGGGCTCCAGCATGAGCGCCCGCGCGATGGCGACGCGCTGCCGCTGGCCGCCGGAGAATTGATGCGGGTACCGGTCGAGCTGCCAGGCGCTGAGGCCGACCGTCTCCATCGTGCGGGCGACCCGCTCGCGGCGCTCCGCCGCATTGCCGATGCCGTGCACGATCAGCGGCTCCTCGAGGATCTTGCCGATGCGATGCCGCGGGTTGAGCGAGGCGAAGGGGTCCTGGAAAATCATCTGCATGTCCCGTCGCTTGCGCCGCAGCGCCTCGTCGCTCAAGGCGAGGACGTCTTCGCCGTCAAAACGGACTTGCCCGCTCGTCGGCTCCAGCAGCCGCAGCAGCGAGCGGCCGGTCGTCGACTTGCCGCAGCCGCTCTCCCCGACGATGCCGAACGATTCGCCGCGCCGGACCCGGAAGCTGACGCCGTCGACCGCCTTCACCTGGCCGGACACCCGCTGCAGCAAGCCGCTGCGGATCGGAAAATGGGTGCGGAGCTCCTCGACTTCAAGGAGCGCTTCCGCCTCCTGGGGGTTGTCCATCTTCGCCGCTGCGTTCAATTCGCCACCTCCTGGGTCGTATTCAGCCAGCAGCGCGACCGGTGGGAGGGATTGGCGCCCGCGATCAGCTCCGGCAGCTGCTCGGCGCAGATGGGCATCGCATGCTCGCAGCGCGGAGCGAAGCGGCAGCCCTGGGCGATCGCGCCGGGGCGGGGAACCTGGCCGGGGATCGAGTACAGCCGATCGCGCTCCTCGTCCAGCCGCGGGATGGAGCGGATCAGTCCCTGCGTGTAGGGATGGCGCGCATCGGTGAGAATATCATGGACGGAGCCTTCCTCGACGACTTTGCCGGCATACATGACGACGACCCGCTCGCACAGCTCCGCGACGACGCCGAGATCATGCGTAATCATCATGATCGCCGTGCCGGTCTCGCGGTTGAGGGTCTTCATCAGGTCGAGGATCTGGGCTTGGATCGTCACGTCGAGCGCCGTCGTCGGCTCGTCGGCGATGAGCAGCTCCGGCTCGCAGCAGAGCGCGATCGCGATCATGACGCGCTGCCGCATGCCGCCGGACAGCTGGTGCGGGTAAGCCCGCGCGACGCCCTCGGCGCGGGGGATGCCGACCTTGCGCAGCATCTCGACTGCGATCTCGGCGGCTTCCTTGCGCCTCATCGAACGATGGACGCGCAGCGTCTCGCCGATCTGATCGCCGATCGTCAGCAGCGGATTGAGCGAGGTCATCGGCTCCTGGAAAATCATCGAAATCTCGTTGCCCCGCACCTGCTTCATCCGCTTCTCCTTGGCGCGGAGCAGGTCCTCGCCCTTGAAGCGGATCGATCCTTTCGCATAGCGGGCAAGCGGCTCGGGCAGCAGCCGCAGGATCGACAGGGAGGTGACGCTTTTGCCGCAGCCGGATTCGCCCACGATGCCGACGATTTCGCCGGATCGCACGGTCAAATCGACTCCGTCCACGGCTGGCAGTTCGCCGCGGTCCGTGGCGAAGTACGTATGCAGGTCGGTTAATTCCAGCAGGCTCGGTGCCATGCCATCTCTCCCTTATGACTTTTTGGATGTTTTTTACTTTAATGCGTTGGTGCATCATGAAAGCAATGCGTTGATTCGATTGCTTTCCGCTTCGATTCCTGCCAAAGACAGCCATGAATCAACAGAATTTTACGTCATATTTCATGCCATTGATTGTAAATCAAAAGCAGTAGATTCGTAAATAGTGAATAAACAGTCGAATAGATTTATAATTACTTATATTATAGTGTATGTAAGCGCTTTATAGCTGAGGAGGAAAGAGGCTAAAGTCCCAATTATGGATCGTCATGCTAATTGGAGTTAGGTTTGTTGACGTAATTCGACACGAAATTATATTCAAATTATTCAGTCTTTATTGGAGATACAATCGGAGAATAGAACAGAATAGGTCTATTATTTATGCGAAATGCAGCATGTTTAATGATGGAATCATGGATGTCGATCGCGGTTAGGTACGAAGATGCAAGAACGGATGATCGGGGGTATCGGAAACGGAACGAAGCTTCAGCTTTTGCTGAAGCATGGGGTCGAAACAGAGGGATGCGGCTTTCCTCTAACTGACTTCGCGTTTCTGAGGCACGCGCAGCAACCGGATCGCGAGCTCGCCCGCCAAGAGCAGGAACGCGATGTTGGCGTACAGTGCGGCCGTATATCCGGCAGCGTAGGGCAATCCGACGAGGCCGGTGAACAGTCCGGTGAACAGATGCAGCGTCATGTTGTTGAAGCAGAAGGCATAGCTTCGGATCATCAGGCGCTTGTGGGCGGCCAGCCGCCGCTTGCGGGCTCTCCGAATCGCAAGCAGCGTGAGCGCCGGCCAAAGGATGTTGAGCAGGTTGAACGGGACGCTGGTCCATTTGCCGCCGGTCGCATAGGGCGCCATGTAGCCGGAAGTCAAGCAGACGAGAAAGACGCAGACGAAATAGGCATAGCCGTTCCAGCGATGCAGGCTCAAGCGGCGCGGCGTGCGCCGGCCAGCCGGAGCGAAGCCGAGCAGGCCGCAAGCAGTCGCCACGCAGGCGGCTGCGATATGGACCTGCAGCACGGCCAGCCATAAGCTCAGCCTGTCCGGGCCTTCGCCGGCCGGCTTGAGCGCCAGGAAGCCGGCTGCTTGCGGGTCGGCCAGATAAGATTTGTAGAGCACATAAGCGACGGCGGCGGCAGCGGCGGCAGCCAGCCAGCGGAGGGCAGTTTTGGATGACATGGAGGGGCTCGCTTTCTTGTTGTTATGTTGGCCATTGTATCATGGAGGCATGCCCGCAGGTTGACCCTTTTCGTTCACAGGCGTATAGTTGTTGTGACAACTAATGCTTCTGACAGAAAGAAGGACATCCCGCATGCACTCACCCGAAGACTCGATTCATTCCCGATCCGGTCCGGCGTACGGCGCGAGCCTGGACGATTCGATCGGATTTTTGCTTGGCGCGGCGTATCGGAAGGTAAGCCTGACCTTGCTGCAGCAGCTGCGCGACTGGGACATCACGCCCGAGCAGTGGGCGATGCTGGCGCGCATCTGCGAGCGCGGCGGGCGGATCCAGAGGGAGCTCGGCGAGCTGACCGGAAAGGACAAGCCGACCACCACGCGCATTCTGGAGCTGCTCGAAGCAAAAGGGCTCATCGTCAAGCGAGCCGACCCGAAGGATCGGCGCTCGCAGCGCATTTACGCTACGGAGCAGGGAGAGCGGCTCCTGGCCGAGACGACCCCGGTCGAGCGCGCGGCGCTGGACATCGGGCTCGGCGCGCTGCTGGAGGAGGAGCGCGCGCAGCTGCGCGCGTTGCTGCAGCGGATCGTGAAGCCGCGCCAAGAGGGCTCGAACGATGGGCGCTGAGCCGCTCACGCTCCGCAAGGAGCCGTTATGGACGCGTTCGTTCATCGTGCTGACGCTTGGAGCCTTCCTCATGTTCCTTTGCCTGCAAATGCTCATGTCGCCGCTGCCCTCCTACGTCGAAGAGCGCTTCGCGCCGGGGGCGTTCGTCATCAGCCTCGTGACGAGCCTGTTCGCGCTCGCGGCGATTGCCGCCCGCTTCGCGACGGCGTGGATGCTCGGCCGCATCTCGCGCCATGTCGTGCTGTTCGCGGGCCTCGCCCTCTCCGCGCTGGCGACGCTCGGATTTTCCGCCGCTCGAAGCATCGAGGCGCTGCTGGCGCTGCGCGTGCTGTTCGGCATCGGCTTCGGCATGGCCAGCACCGTGCTGCCGACGCTGGTGACCGGCATCATTCCGCCGCGGCGGATGGGAGAAGGCGTCGGCTACTTCGGCCTATCGAGCAGCATGGCGATGTCGCTCGGCCCGATGATCGGGCTCGCGATTATGGACGGCATCGGCTTCCGTGCGCTGTCGCTGACCGGAGCGGCATCCTCGCTCGTCATCATCCCGCTGCTGCTCGTCTTCCGAGCGATACCGCCGGTTCGGCGCCGCGAGCCGGCTCCGTCAGGCGGCAGGACTGCTGCTGCCGGATCGACCGGAGCGCGAGCGAGCGCAGGATCGGCAGAGCCAGGCGGCCGGGCTGCTGCGGAGAGAGCTGATGCCGGATTGGCCGGAGCACGAGCGAGCGCTGGATCGGCAGAGACAGGCGTCCGGGCTGCTGCGGAGAGAGCTGATGCCGGATCGGCCGGAGCGGGAGCGAGCGCTGGATCGGCAGAGCCAGGCGGCCGGACTGCTGCGGAGAGAGCTGATGCCGGATCGGCAGCGGCCGGAGCAGTCGATGAGACCGGCCACAGCGAGGCTGGGCAAGCTTGGCTGCCGGCGCTGCTGAACGCGCTGATGGCGATAACGTATGGCGGCCTACTCAGCTATCTGGTGCTGTTCGGGCGGGAGATGGGGTTGCCGAACATCGGCCTGTTCTTTCTGCTGAACGCCGTCGCCATTCTGCTCGTACGGCCGATCGCCGGCCGGCTGTTCGACCGGCACGGGCATCTTGCCGTGCTGCCTGCGGCCTCGCTGCTGCTCATGGGCGGCCTGCTGCTGCTGAGCTGGTCCGACACGACGGGGCTGCTGCTGCTTTCGGCGCTGCTGTATGGACTCGGCTTCGGCTCGATCCAGCCGACAGCGCAGGCATGGATGCTGCGCAGCATGCCGGCTTCCCGCCAGGCGTCGGCCAACAGCCTGTTCTACAACTCGACCGACCTCGGCGTCGCGGTCGGCTCGATGCTGCTCGGCGCCGTCGCGGCCTCGACCGGCTATGCGCTCATGTACCGCTGGGCGGCGTTGTCGATGGTGCTGCTCCTCGCCGCCTATGGCGCAGGGCTCGCTTTCAGCCGCCGCCGAGCGGTCCGCGCCTCTTAGGCGGAGCGGGCGTAGGCGGAGCGGGCGTAGGCGAAGCCGGAACGGCCGGCGCGAAGCGGCGCGCGCTCTGCGGAGCGGAGCTCGTCGCGACGCCAGAAGCTTTGCCCAGCGGGAGTTTGACGCCAATGGGCCTTTTTCGATGAAAAGGGACGAATCGAGCCTCGCTCGGTTTCGTCCCTTTGTTTCGTTTAGGAAGCGAGTTCTCGCTGTCGGGGTGAGGGGAGGCGGCGACCGTCGGAGCTGCGCGGAAAACCCGAGTAACTCGGCTCGAACAGATGCCCTACCGGCGGAGCTACGCGGAAAACCCGAGTAACTCGTCGAACAAGTGCCCGACCGGCGGAACTGCGCGGAAAACCCGAGTAACTCGGCTCGAACAGATGCCCTACCGGCGGAGCTACGCGGAAAACCCGAGCAACTCGGCTCGAACAGGTGCCCGCCCGGCGGAATTGCGCGGTAAAATCGAGTAACTCGGCTGAACAGGTGCCCGACCGGCGGAGTTGCGCGGAAAACCCGAGTAACTCGGCTCGAACAGGTGCCCGACCGTCGGAGCTGCGCGGAAAAATCGAGCAACTTGGCTTCGATTGGAGCGTCCGGCAGGCGTTAAGTCGAAAAAATCGAGCTAATGGGCTTGGAGTGGAGCGTCCGGTAAGCGTTAAGTCGAAAAAATCGAGCTAATGGGCTTGGAGTGGAGAGTCCGGCAGGCATTAAGTCGAAAAAATCGAGCTAATGGGCTTGGAGTGGCTGGTCCGGGAGGCATTAAGTCGAACAAATCGAGCTAATGGGCTTCATGTGTAGCGTCCTGCAGGCGTGAAGTCGAATAAATCGAGCTGCCATGCTCGTTCTCCAGCGCATCCGCCTCATTTCGCTCTAGCACCGCAAAGCAGGCTGGCGTATACTGGTTATAACTTATCCAACTTGTCTGACAACCTGACTAATTGACGGAGAGGTGCAAGCATGAACGTATCCTTATTCATCACCTGCCTGAGCGATGCGATCTATCCTCGGGTCGGCGAGGCGATGGCGCGCATCCTGGCGCGGCAAGGCGTCAGGCTGGACTTTCCAAAGGTCCAAACCTGCTGCGGCCAGCCGGCGTACAACAGCGGCTACTGGGATGAGGCGCGCAAGACCGCGCGGACGATCCTCGCGGCATTCCGGGACAGCGACTTCGTCGTCTCGCCGTCCGGCTCCTGCACGTACATGCTCCATCACTACGAGGAGCTGTTCAAGGACGAGCCGGAGGCGCTGCGCCAGGCGCGGGAGCTCCGCGCCAAAACCTTTGAGTTCACGCAATTCCTCGTGCAGGTGCTTGGCGTGACGGACATCGGTGCGAGCTTTCCGCATAAGGTGACGTACCATCCGTCCTGCCACGGCAGCCGGCTGCTCGGCGTCAAGGAGGAGCCGCTTGAGCTGCTGCGCGGGGTCGAAGGGCTGCAGCTCGTGCCGCTGCCGTTCGCCGAGGACTGCTGCGGATTCGGCGGCACGTTCGCGGTCAAGATGGCCGACATCTCCGGCGCGATGGTGATGGAAAAGACCGATCATGTGAAGGAGACGGAAGCCGAGGTACTCGTCGGTCTCGACATGGCCTGCCTCATGAACATCGCCGGCAGCCTGCGTCGACGGGGCGAGCCGGTGCGCGTGCTGCACCTGGCCGAGCTGCTGGAGGAAGGGGCGACAGCCGGATGAGCAGGGAAACGGAGTCCAAATCCGGAAGCGCCGGCCAGACGGGAGCCAACCACGCCGCCCCGTCCCGCGTCGATACGCGCACGAGCCCCGCCGCCCCGTCCCGCGCCGAGCCGCGCGCGACGCCGCGTGCCAAGCACCTCGCCAAGCCGCAGCCGGACACGGTTCGCGAGCGCGCCGGGCTGGCGCTGAACAACGAGTTCCTGCGTCAGGCGGTCAAATTCACGACCGAGCGGCTGCGCTCGGGCAAAAAGGCCGCGTCCGAGGCGCACGGCCATTGGGACGAGTGGCGCGAGCAGGGACGGCAGATCCGGCTTCATACGATCGCGCATCTGGACTATTACCTGAGCCTGTTCGCGGACAACGCGCGGGCGAACGGCGTGCACGTGCATTTCGCGTCGACCGCCGAGGAGGCGGTGTCGCTGTCGCTCGCGATCGCGGAGTCGGCCGGAGCGCGCTCGGTCGTCAAGTCCAAGTCGATGGTCACCGAGGAGCTCCATCTGAACCAGGCGCTGGAATCGATCGGCGTCGAGGCGGTGGAGACGGACCTCGGCGAGTACATCATCCAGCTGGCGGGCGAGACGCCGTCGCATATCATCATCCCGGCGATCCACAAGAACCGCTATCAGATCGCCGAGCTGCTGTCGGCCGAGGCGGGCGAGACGCTGCCGCCGGATACGACGATGCTCGCGGGCTTCGTGCGGCGCAAGCTGCGGGAGAAGTTCCTGGAGGCGGACATCGGCATGACCGGGTGCAACTTCGCGATCGCGGAGACGGGCTCGATGGTGCTGTTCGAAAACGAAGGCAACGCCCGCATGGTGTCGACCGTGCCGAAAATGCAGATCACCCTCATGGGGATGGAGCGGATTATTCCCTCCTGGGAGGATCTGGAGACGATGGCGACGCTGCTGCCGCGCTCGGCCACCGGCCAGAGGCTGACCGTCTACATGTCGGGCATCACCGGGCCGAAGAGGCCGGACGACGCCGACGGGCCGGAGGAGATGCACCTCATCATCCTCGACAACGGGCGCTCCAACCAGCTCGGCGATCCGGAATTCCAGGAGCTCCTCAACTGCATCCGCTGCGGCGCGTGCCTGAACGCCTGTCCGGTGTATCGCCACATCGGCGGCCATGCTTACGGCGGCACTTACAGCGGGCCGATCGGAGCGGTGCTGACGCCGGCGCTCCAGAGCAACGTCGCCGAGTGGGACGACATCGCGAGCGCATCGAGCCTGTGCGGCGCCTGTTACGAGGCGTGCCCGGTCAAGATTCCGCTGCATGACATGCTCGTGTCGCTGCGGCGGCGCAAGGTCGAGGCCGGCCGTGCCGATCCGCTGGAGACGCTCGCGATGAAAGGCTTCGGAGCGGTCGTCGGCAGCGCCGGCCTCATGAGCGCGGCGCTGGCGGCGGGACGGGTCGGCCAGCGGCTCGTCGCCCGCGGCGGCGAGATTCGGCTGCGGGTCGGGCCGCTCAAGGGCTGGAACAGCTATCGCGTGACGCCGACGTTGGCGAAGCAGCCGTTCCGCAAGCGGTGGAGCACGCTGGAGCAGGAGCTGGCGGCGGAGCTGCGGGAGATGGATCCGGCGGTGAAAAGACGGCTGGAGCAGATGGCGCGCCGGGGCGGCCGCGAAGGAGGAGACGCGCATGAGTGAGGATAGGAGGCGGCAGGAAACCGAGGCCGCAGGCGGCGCGAGCGCCGGAACCGGCCGGGCGTCGGCCGCGCCGGCCCGCGAAAGCGCGGCGGCGTCGGAGGCGGACGCGCAGGCCGCCGCGAGCCGGGGCGAGTGGCTGCGCGAGCTGGAGGCGCAGTCCAAGCTGCGCCAGCAGACGTTCCTGGACGGCATCGCGGCCAAGCTCGGACGGCCGCGGCAGCTGGAGCGGCCGCATCAGCCGCGGCGCGGCGCCCCGGCGTTCTGGCGCGAGTTCCAGTGGAGCCCGGAGGAGCGGGCGGCCAGGCTGCGCGAGCATTTCGAGGCGGCCGGAGGCAAGCTGGCGGAGCTGCCGGATCTGGAGGCGGCGGGCCGCTTCATCGCCGAGCAGGCGCGGGAGATGACGGCGCGGCGCATCCTGCGCCAGGACGAGGCGGAGCTCGCGCAGCTCGGCCTGGAGTCCGCGCTCCGGCCCGAAGGCGGCGAGGTCCGCGTCTGGAACGAGGACGGCGGAGGCCGCGAGCGCTGGCTGCCGGAGGCGGCGGAAGCCGACTTCGGCGTCGTGCTCGCCGACGGAGCGGCGGCGTACACCGGCACGGTGTGCGTCCGCTCCGCTCCCGATAAGGGGCGCAGCGTCAGCCTGCTGCCGACGGCGCTGTTCGTCGTGCTGCCGCGCGAGCGGCTGGCGACCCGCCTCGGCGAGCTGCTGCTGCCGCTCGACGAGGCGGGGCGGGAGGCGATGCCGGCTGGCGTTCATTTCATCTCCGGACCGAGCCGCTCGGCGGATATCGAGAACGATCTGACGATCGGCGTGCACGGCCCCGGCATTGTCACGATCCTGCTCATCGGGTAGCATGGAGGGCAAAGGGGGACGGCAGCCGTGGATGTAAAGCCGCTGAACAAGCAGAATCATTATGAAGCGATCGCCGGGCAGCTCCGCCGGCTGATCGACGACGGCGCCGTCGGGCCGGGCGACAAGCTGCCCTCGGCTCGCGAGCTGTCGGAGCGCTTCGGCGTCGGTCGGTCGACGATGCGGGAGGCGTTGAGCGCGCTCAAGGCGATGGGCTACATCGACATCCGCCAGGGAGGCGGCAGCGTCGTCCGGCCGCCGGAGGAGCGGACAGGCGGCATGCCGCCGCTGCTCGCCGCCGCCGGCGCGACGCGCGAGGAGCTGCTGGAGCTGCTGGAGGCGAGGCGCTCGCTGGAGCTGGCCAACGTCGCGCTCGCGGCCCGCAAGCGCGGCGCCGACGATGTGGCCCGGCTGCGCGAGCTGGCCGAGGGCATGAGGAGCACGCTCGGCGACGATCTCGAGGGCGAGCGCTACGACATGGAATTCCACCTGGCGCTGGCCCATGCGACCGGCAACCGCATGATGGCGCGGCTGTACGAGTCGCTGATGGCGCCGATCGAGCGGGCGATCCGCGCCGTGCGCCGGACGGAGCTGTATGCGAGCCGCGAGGTCGCGGAGCGGCTCGCCGGCGCGCATGAGCGCATCCTGCAGGCGGTGGAGGCGGGCGACGAAGCGCTCGCCGCCGCCGAGATGCAGGCGCATCTGGAGCATGTGGAGCAGATCGTGATGAAGCATCTTTGATTCCGGGTAAGGAAAAAGATCGATCATCGTGGAAGAGGGGCTGAGCGCATGGAAGGCAAAACGACGATTCGCTGGGGCATCATGGGGCCGGGCGGCATATCGGAAGGCTTCGCCAAGGATCTCGCGCACGCGGAAGGAGCGGAGATCGCGGCCGTGGCCGGGCGCGATCCGGATAAGACCGAGGCATTCGCCAGCAAGCACGGCATACCGAAGACGCATGCGGGCATCGAGGAGCTGGCCGCCGATCCCGAGGTGGACCTCATCTATATCGGCACCGTCCATCCCGTGCACAAGGAGCAGGCGCTCGCCGCGCTGGCGGCGGGCAAGCCGGTGCTGTGCGAGAAGCCGCTGGC
This sequence comes from Paenibacillus albicereus, assembly GCF_012676905.1. Lineage (NCBI taxonomy): Bacteria > Bacillati > Bacillota > Bacilli > Caryophanales > Paenibacillaceae > Paenibacillus > Paenibacillus albicereus. The sequence continues at coordinate 1,124,996 of NZ_CP051428.1, forward strand.
GATGGACGCGGAGGAGGCTCGAGAGATCGCCCGCATGGCCGAGTCCAAGGGCGTGTTCGTCATGGAGGCGATGTGGACGCGCTTCCTGCCGGCGATCCGCCAGGTGCGGCAGTGGCTGGACGAAGGGGCGATCGGCGAAGTGCGGCTGCTCAAGGCCGAGTTCGGCTTCGACGCCGGCTGGAATCCGGATGGGCGGCTGCTGAACAAGGAGCTCGGCGGCGGCACGCTGCTCGATGCCGGCATCTACCCCGTCTCGTTCGCTTCGTTCGTCTTCGGGGAGCAGCCGGAGCGGATCGAGAGCATCGCGCGCATCGGCGAGACGGGCGTGGACGAACTGTTCTCGCTGCTGTTCGGCTACGGCGACGGCCGCGCGGCTTCGCTCCACGGCTCGATCCGGCTGGAGATGGAGAACGACGCTTGGATCTACGGCACCAAGGGCCGCATCCGCATCCCCGGCTTCCTCTGGAGCCGCGGGGCGGAGCTCCGCGTCAAAGGCGAGGAGCCGGTCGTCTTCAAGGACGACCGCGTCTGCAACGGCTATGCGTTCGAGGCGGAAGAGGCGATGGACGCCCTGCGCGAGGGGCGGACGACCAGCGAGATCATGCCGATCGCTGAGAGCGTACGCATCCTGGAGACGATGGACCGGATTCGCGCCCAGTGGGGACTGGCCTATTGAACGAGCCGGCTTGCGCTCGGCTTGAAGAATCCCGCCCGCGGATAGCTCGGCCGGGCAGGGTTCTTTTTTGATTTCTTTCGAGCGGCCGTCACGACGGCTTCGCGGCCCCTCTCCATCCACTCCAGGTGCTGCGCAGGGAGGGGCCATCCGGCGACTGATTGTGGTTCAGATCCATCCACGAACCGATTCAGATCATGGCAACGAAACTCAGCGACGCTATTTCGCTGTTAACAGCCATTAAGATTTCTTTAACGAAACGGACAAGCGCTATTCATGCTCTAAAGCAGTATTTTAAAGAATATTCCGCAAATAGCGCTTGTGAGTTTCGCTAGAGTTTTAATTTGTTCCAAAGAGCACGAATAGCGTCTGTGAGTATCGTTGCAGTAGGAATCCGAAGGAGGTTGCAGCAGCAATCCGAGGGAGGCGGTCTCCGTTCTCGAAATAAGCCGCCGCGAGGGGTTCCATGGGGAGCGGCCTGTCCATCGAGTGCCAGCCATTTTAATGGCTGGATAATGAAAGGCGGTCAGGATCGTTTTCTGTCGGATCGAATCAAAGTGCCATTTCTCCGAATGGGAGCGGCTTGAGGAAGAGGGCGGCCAAGCCTAAACTGAAAGCGTTACCAAAATAACGCTTCAGAGGAGGAGAATCATGGGCTTCATCCAGAAAGGGAAAGGCAAGATGCTGGCGCTGGCTGCCGCGGCAGCCGTCCTGGCCGGAGCGCTGCTGCCGTCCGCCGCTCCGGCGGATGCCGCGCTCGCTGCGCGCAACCTGCCGGCTGGCGGCAAGGTGCTCGTCTTCATGGGGCAGGACAGCTCGACGCTCAGCGACTACAAGGCCGTGCTGAACGCGGACGCTTCGCTGCCGCGGCCCGGAGGGGTCACGCTGTACACGAACCTGATCGCCGGCGGCACTCCGGCGCCGCTCGCCGGCATGTACGGCAGCGCGAACTGGGGAGCCGGCGACGTCAACTTCGACACGACGCTGGCGCAGTATCCCGGAGCGGCGCTCGCGGTCGGGCTGTACCTGTCGGACGCGACGGCCGGCTGCGGCAACCAGCCGCTGCGCGCGATCATCGGCCGCAACGACGCCGACGTGACGGCAGGCAATCCGAACCTCATCTCGACGTACCGGGGCTACGTGGACCAGCTGGTGGACAAGCTCAAGAGCTACGACCGCCAGGTGTTCCTGCGCATCGGCTACGAGTACGACGGCCCTTGGAACTGCTACAATTCCGACTTCTACAAGGAAGCGTTCCGCTATATTAAAGGGCGCATCGACGCGCTCGGCGCGACGAAGGTGGCGACCGTATGGCAGTCGGCGGCATGGCCGCTGAACGCCAATACGGACCATCCGGAGTGGAACTACATCGTCACGGCGGCGAACCATTTCGACGCCTGGTACCCTGGCGACGCCTACGTCGACTGGGTGTCCCTGTCCTCGTTCTACAACGCCGGCTCAAAGGCGACGCAGTGGGGCGGCACGGCGGTCGACGCCGATCCGGTCGCGCTGCAGAACCGGGTGCTCGACTTCGCCCGCGCGCACGGCAAGCCGGTCATGATCGCCGAGGCGGCTCCGCAGGGCTACCAGACCGGAGCGCTTACCAAGAGCTCCATCATGACCAAGCAGCCGCAGGCGACGACGGCGCAGACGATCTGGCAGGAATGGTATGCCTCGTTCTTCGCCTACATCCGCGCCAACAGCGACATCATCCGCGCCGTTTCCTACATCAACACGAACTGGGACTCGCAGCCGAACTGGATGTGCCAGACGGGCGCCTCCGCGGGCGGCGCCGGCTGCGCGAACGGCAACTGGGGCGACTCGCGCGTGCAGGCCAACCCGACGATCCTCGCGAGCTTTAAGAGCGAGCTGAGCTCGAGTTTGTATGTGAACGGCAGTGGAGGCCCGATGCCGACGCCAACCGCCACTCCAACCGCGACGCCAACCGCCACGCCAAGCCCGACCGCCACCCCGACGCCGACGCCAAGCCCGACCGCCACCCCGACGCCGACCGTCACGCCGACGCCGACAGGCGCGCCGTCCGCCTCGATTCCAGGCACGGTATCGGCCTCGGTCGGCGCGATTGCGAACGGAACGACCCGCTCCTGGACCGTGAACGCCACGCAGTCGGGCAACTACAAGTTCTCCATCGCCAGCACCTCGGCGGCGAGCAGCCAGCTGATCGACGTCACGCTCGGCGGCACGACGCTGACGCAGGCGATCGATGCCAATTCGACGCTGACCGTCTATTTCAACGGCGTCACAGCCGGCTCCAAGACGTTTTCCATCCAGGCGCGAAGCGGCTCCGTCTCGATCGGTTCCGTCTCGGCCGTCCTCAACTGAAGCCCTGCCCACAGGCATCCGGTCTCCCGACCGGATGCCTGTGCTATTTTTCCGAACGATTTTCACATCGGACCCTCTGTGAAGCGTTTGCAAATCCGGTATAGTGAAAGAAAAAGGGCGGAGGCTTCCCATGCAGCAACGCATCTTCGGCACGACCCGCTCCCAGATCTTCCTCGGCTTCAGCGCGGCGATGCTGCTCGTGCTGGCGCTGACGTTCTCGCTGTCGTACGTCTCCGTCTCGCGCGTGCTGGAACGCAATGCCGGCCTCTACGCCGAGGAGATCGCCGGACAGATCAACGGCCGGCTGGACGCTATGCTCGAGCAGGTCGACATGCTCACGCTGGAGCTCGTCTCGGACAGCCGCGTGCAGCGCCTGCTCTGGAACGAGAAGCTCGGCCGGCCGGCGACCGAGCAGGAGCAGCTAGGCGAGATCCGGCCGATGCTCGTCCATACGGCGAGCTTTTCCCGCCTCATCCGCACCATCGACCTGTACTCGACGCGGCGCGCGCTCTACCCGCTCGGCAACGGCACGCTGCAGGAGCAGGTCGACGAGGACTGGATCCGGCTCGCGGACGAGAGCTCGGGCCGCTTCGTCTGGATCGGGCAGAAGCCCGGCGAGCCCGACACGCTGCTCGGCATCCGGCAGATCAGGCTGGAGAAGGACGACTACAAGGGCGGCGGCTACATCGTCGTCGCCGTCTCGGCCGCGCTGCTCGATTTCGTCGAGGGGACGGTCGCGCAGATGGAGGGCAGCTCGGTGTTCATCCTCGATCAGAAGGACGACATCCTCTCCTCCCGGCAGCATGCCGGAATGAAAGTATCCGGGGAGGAGCTCGCCCGGCCGGGCGGCAAGCTGCACGTCGCCGGGCAGACGTATGCGAAGGTCAGCCTCGCGGAGGAGCTCACCGGCTGGACCGTCGTCGTCCTGCTCCCTCAGGACAAGATCACCGAGGGCGTCTCCGTCCTCCAGTCGGCGCTGCTCGCCGCCTGCGCGGCCGGCCTCGTGCTGTTCCTGCTCGGAGCGTACGTGCTCTCGACGTTGATCACCGGCCCGCTGCGCAAGCTGACGCGCGTCATGCGCAAGGCGAGGAGCGGCGAGTTCGCGCCTAATCCGGAGACGTACGCCAACCGAGAGATCAACGACCTCAACCTGACCTACAACCGGATGATCGACAGCCTGCACACGCTGATCGACGAGGTGTACCGGGAGCAGATCGTGCGCATGCAGTCGGAGCTGAGGGCGCTGCACGCCCAGCTCGACCCGCATTTCCTGTTCAACACGCTGGAGGCGTTCTATTGGCAGCTGATCGAGAACGGACAGGACCGCCAGGCGGCCCATGTGCTGCGGCTGGCCGACCTGTTCCGTTATGCGATTCGCCGAGAGGGAGAGCGGGACTTCGTCCCGCTGGAGGCGGAGCTGGCGCATGTGGCCAACTACTTGCAGCTGATGGAGATGAGGCTCGGAGAGCGCCTCGCCTGGAGCCTTTCCCTGCCGGAGGAGCTGAAGGCGGTCGAGGTGCCGAAGCTGCTCGTGCAGCCGATCGTGGAGAATGCGGTCGTGCACGGGCTGGAGAAGTCCATCCGCCCGGTGCGCATCCGGGTGGAGGCGTTGCGCGGGCCCGATGGCGTCGCCGTCGTCGTCCGGGACGACGGAGCAGGCATGGACGCCGACCGGCTGGAGCGCGTGCGCAGCCGGCTGGCCGGCCTGCGCGACGCTCCCGGAGCGGACGCGGAGAGGAGCGGCATCGGCTTGACGCATGTGCATCGCATGCTGCGCATGTATTACGGGCCGGAGTACGGTGCGGAGATCGCGAGCCGGCCGGATCAGGGCACGAGCGTCATCCTGAAGCTGCCGGAGCCAGGTAAAGGGAAAGAGGAGGGACGAGGATGAGGGTGCTGATCGTCGACGATGAGCGCATGACGCGCCGGGGCATCCAGCTCACGCTGGAGCGCCATTTCAAAGGCTCGCTGGAGCTGGAGTTGGCGGAGCATGGCGAGATGGCGCTGCTGGCGATGCAGGAGCGGGGGGCCGATCTGCTGCTGACGGACGTGCGCATGCCGGGCATGACCGGCGTCGAGCTGCTGGAGGAGCTGGCGCGCCGGGGCCTGTCCACGACGTCCATCCTGCTCACCGGCTACGCGGAATTCGAGTATGCGAGAGCGGCGCTGCGGCTCGGAGCCTGCAACTACCTGCTCAAGCCGCTCGACCAGGCGAAGCTGATCGAGGCGGTGGAGGACGGGCTGGCGAGGAGCTTGGAGTCCAGCAGGATGCGTCGCTCGATGAAGCTGTACGACGAGCGGCTCGGCGACGGAATCCGGGAGGGAGGCCTGGCGCCCGGCAGCTCCTCGATCGACCAGGCCTGCGCGTACATGGAGGAGCATCTGGCGGACGCCCTGGCGCTCAAGGAGGTGGCCGCCGCCGTCCATCTCAGTCCGAGCTACTTCAGCGTGCTGTTCAAGCAGGAGCGGGGCGTCACGTTCAGCGAGTACGCTTCGAGGCTCCGTCATCGCCGCGCCAAGGAGCTGCTGCTGACGACGCGCTCGGACATCCTGCTGATCGCGGAGGAGGCAGGCTACCAGTCCGCCAGCTATTTCATCAAGGTGTTCAAGGAACGGGAGGGCATGACGCCGCGCCAATACCGGGAAGCCTGCGGCAAGCCATGAGAGTGCTATTATGGCGAATCGGAGTCTCATCGCGTCCGGTACGCCCCTTGCTATACTGAAAGCGTACTCAAACCTAGAACTCACAAGGGGATGACCAGACGATGAAGCGATGGAGCAAGGCGCTGCTGCCGGTTCTCGCGCTCGGCCTCGCCGTTGCCGGATGCGGCGGCAGCGGCAACGGAAACGGCGGCGCGGACGCGGGCGGAGCCGCGAACGAGGCGGCGGACGCGGGAGGCGCGGCGGAGCCGGCCAAGAAAGTCGAGCTCACGCTGTGGAGCTTCGAGGCCCGCGATCCGCATAAGACGATCAACCAGAAGGCCATCGAGAAATTCAACGCGGAGCACCCGAACATCAAGCTCAAGGCTGAATTTTTCGACGACGAGTCGTTCAAGCAGAAGATCAAGGTCGCGATGGCCGGCAACCGGATGCCGGACCTGTTCACCTACTGGTCCGGCGACCAGCTGCGCACGCTCGTCGACGGCGGCGTGGCCGGCGATCTGACCGAGCAGCTCAGCGCGGATGCCGCCTTCAAGGACAGCATCCTCCCGGGCGGGCTGGAGTCGTTCTCCTACGACGGCAAGAACTACGCGGTGCCGCTGGCGATGAACGCGGTCATGATTTACTACAACAAGGAGATCTTCGAGAAGAACGGCCTGCAGCCGCCGGCGACGTGGAGCGACCTCGAGACCGCCGTGCAGAAGCTGAACGAAGCCAAGGTCATCCCGATCGCGGTCGCGGGCAAGGACCGCTGGCCGGTGCTCCACTGGTTCTCCTATCTGGCGCAGCGCATCGGCGGCGACGAGCCGTTCCAGGCTGCCGCGGCCGGCACGTCGGACTTCACGGATCCGTCCTTCATTGAGGCGGGACAAAAGCTGAGCAAGCTGGCCGCCGCCGACAAAGGCTTCGTGAACGGCTTCCTAGGCCTCGACTACGGAGCCGCCGAAGCGCTGTTCACGCAAGGCAAGGCGGCCATGTACATGCAGGGCGACTGGGCGGTCGCCGGCTTCGTCAAGGACGACGCCTTCGCCGCCAAGGTCGGATTCGTCCCGTTCCCGACCGCGGAGGGCGGCAAGAGCGACCAGACGACGTTCCAGGGAGGCTTCGGCTTCGGCTACGCGATGTCGTCCAAGGCGGACAAGGCGGCGGCCTACGAGGCGATCAAGTTCCTCAGCAGCCCGCAGACGCGCAGCGAGATTTCCGAGCAGGCCGGCACGATCCAGCCGTTCAAGGACGTGCAGCTCGACCAGGCCTCGATGAAGCCGCTCGCCTACGAGGTGATGAGCTTCATCTCGGCCAACGCCAAGGGCTTCTTCCCTTACTATGACCAGGGCCTCGATCCGAAGCGCTCGGAGGCGATGCTGAACGCGGTCGTATCGATCGCCAGCAAGCCGGACGCCGACGTCAAGGCGGAGCTGGAGAAGGTGAAGAAATAAGCGGCTGCGCAGCCGCATGACATCCGGGTCCTGATCCGTCCGCCCCGCATGCCGGGGCGGGCCGGCAGGATCTTTTTTTCAGTCAGGAGGAGGAATCTCATGCTCGAAAAAGGATGGAGAAGGGCGCTGGGCGGCACGGTGTTCATCGGCCCGGCCGGGCTCGTCTACCTGCTCATGGTGCTCGTGCCGATCTTCATGAGCTTCTATTACAGCCTGTTCCAGTGGAACGGCATCGCGCCGAAGGTGTTCGCAGGCGCGGACAACCTGCGGCGGCTGCTGGAGGACGAGATGATCCGCAAGACGCTGTGGAACTCGGTGAAGCTGACGTTCTGGGCGGTCGCCATCCAGCTGCCCGTCGGCATGCTGCTGGCCGTGCTGCTGTCCGGACGGATCCGCGGCGGGAATTTCTTCAAGACGGTCTACTTCTTCCCGGTCATGCTGTCCACGGCGGTGCTCGGCATCCTGTGGGGCCAGATCTACGATCCGAACATCGGCCTGCTCAACCAGGCGCTGACGCATCTGGGCCTCGATTCGTGGGCGCAGACATGGCTCGGCGACGAACGCACCTCGCTCGGCTCGGTCATCGCCGTCGTCGCCTGGCAGTATGTCGGCTTCTACGTCGTCGTCTACTTCTCGGCGCTGCAGAACGTGCCGGAGGACCTGACCGAGTCCGCGACCATCGAAGGCGCGGGTCCGCTGCAGCTGCTGCTGCGCATCAAGCTGCCGCTCATCTGGCCGGTCATCACGTTTACGATCCTGAACGCCGTCGTCAACTCGCTGCGCTACTTCGACCTCATCTACATCATGACGGCAGGCGGTCCGAACGGCTCGAGCGAGGTCATCGCTTCCTACATGTACAAGCAGGCGTTCCAGTTTCTGGACTACGGCTACGGCAGCGCCGTGTCGGTGTTCCTGTTCGCCTTCAGCCTGCTGATCGCGCTGCTGCTCGGACGGCTCATGCGCCGCGAGACCGTTCAATACTGATGGACCGAAAGGAGCCGTTTGCCATGCCTCAGCCCGCTCAAGCCCGGTCGGCCGCAAGGCCGGAGCCGGTCGCCGGAGCTCCGCTGCGCGGGAGCGCCTGGTCCCGCCTGCTTGTCTATGCCGTCCTGATCGTCAATCTGGCGCTCACCGGCTACCCGTTCGTCTGGATGCTGCTGTCGGCGTTCAAGACGAACATGGCTTATTACGAAGACCCTTGGGGACTGCCGTCGGCGTGGAGCTTCGAGAACTATGCCCGCGCCTGGGAGCTCGGCGTCAAGGACTACCTGCTCAACAGCGTCGTCATCACGGCGTCCACCGTGCTGGTGCAGCTGGCGGTCGCCTCGATGATCGCCTTCTATCTGGCGCGCCGGCCGTTCCGGGGGTCGGGCGCCGTGCTCGGCATCTTCCTGCTCGGGATGATGCTGCCGACGCAGAGCACGCTCATCCCGCTCTACCTCATGATCAGCCAGACGCCGCTCATGGGGACGCTGTTCTCGCTGCTGTTCCCTTATGTCGGATTCGGCCTGCCGATGGCCGTCTTCCTCCTTTTCGGCTATTTCTCCCAGATGCCGCGGGAGATGGAGGAGGCGTCGATGATCGACGGCTGCGGGCTGTATCGCAGCTTCTGGCATCTGTATCTGCCGCTGTCGAGACCGATCCTGACGACGGTGACGATCCTCTCGACGTTCGGCGTCTGGAACGACTTCGTCCTTCCGCTGATCTTCATCTCCGAGGACAGCCTGCGCACGCTGCCGCTCGGCCTGTTCTCCTTCCGCGGCGGCTATACGACGGAGTACGCCACGATCAGCGCCGCGCTCGTCCTGGCCACGCTGCCTGTCATCGCACTCTACCTGTCGCTGCAGAAATACATCGAGAAGGGCATGACCGCCGGCGCAGTCAAAGGCTGACGATCGGCAGAGCGACAACGAAAGGAGCTTTCCGCCATGACAACCACCATCCGGAATCCGGTGCTCCGGGGCTTCCACCCGGACCCGTCGATCCTCCGCGTCGGAGACGACTATTACCTGGCCGTCTCGACGTTCGAATGGCATCCCGGCGTCCGCCTCTTCCACTCCCGCGACCTCGTCCGCTGGCGGCTGCTCGGATCAGCGCTCGGCGAGAAGCGGCTGCTCGACCTGACCGGCGTCCCCGACTCCGGCGGCGTCTGGGCTCCGTGCCTGAGCTATGCGGATGGCGTCTATTATCTGGCGTTCACGAATGTAAGAAGCCTCGCCGGCGCGTTCAAGGACACGCCGAACTATGTGGTCACGGCGCCGCATCCGTCCGGCCCGTGGTCCGATCCGGTCTATCTCAACAGCAGCGGCTTCGATCCATCGCTGTTCCATGACGAGGACGGACGGACGTGGCTGCTGAACATGGTCTGGGACCACCGCAGCGGCCGCAATCCGTTCCACGGCATCCTGCTGCAGGAGTATTCGCCGAGAGAGCGGCGGCTGCTCGGCGAGCCGCAGATCATCTTCCGCGGGACCGAGCTCGGCTGCACGGAAGGTCCGCATCTGTACCGCAAGGACGGCTGGTACTATCTCGTCATCGCCGAAGGCGGCACGGGCTATGCGCACGCGGTGACGGTCGCCCGCTCGCGGACGATCGAGGGGCCGTACGAGCCCGATTCCGCCGGTCCCGCGCTGACGTCGGCCGGCTCGCCAAGAGCGGCGCTCCAGAAGGCGGGGCACGGCTGTCTCGTCGAGACGCAAGGAGGCGAATGGTACCTGGCCCATCTTTGCGCGAGGCCGCTGCGGCCGGGAGCGGAATGCCCGCTCGGCCGCGAGACCGCGCTGCAGCGCATCGCCTGGGCGGACGGCTGGCCGCGCGTCGAGGGAGGCCCGGAGCCGAGCGCGAGCGTCGCCGGTCCGGCGCTGGAGCCGCATCCGTGGCCGGAGCCGGAGCTTCCCGAGCTGGACGGCTTCGATGCCGGCAAGCTGCATGCCGGCTACTCGACGCTGCGCGAGCCGGCGGACGCAAGCTGGCTCAGCCTGAGCGAGCGCCCCGGCTGGCTCCGGCTGCGCGGACGGGAGTCGCTGCAGTCGCATCACCGCACGAGCCTCGTCGCCCGCCGCCTGACGGAGCTGGAGGCGCAAGCCGAGACCTGGCTCGAGTTCTCGCCGCGGCATTTCCAGCAGCTGGCCGGGCTTGTCCTTTACTACAACAGCAAGAACCACTACTACCTGCGGGTCAGCCGCGACGAAGAGCGGGGCCTCGGCGTCAACGTGCTGGCTGTCGCGGACGGCCGCTATCGGGAGCTGCTGGAGCAGGACGTGCCGATTCCCGAGGAAGGCCCGGTCGGACTGCGGGCGGACATCCGCGGCGGCCAGGTGCAGTTCCAGATCCGGCTGCCTGAGGAGGGAGCGGACGATGGAGCAGCCTGGGCGGCTGGCGACGGGGAGCTCGGCGAGGCGGGCAAGCGGCCGGCTCGCAAGACGCCGGACGGGGAGTCCGGCAAGCCAGGCGACGGCCCGGGCCGAGAGGCCGCTTGGACGCCGGTCGGCGAGGCGCTGCCGCTGGCTCAGCTGTCCGACGAGCGCGCCACCCGAGAGGAAGGCGGCTTCTTCACCGACTGGGGCTTCACCGGGACGTTCGTCGGCGTATGCGTCCAGGACCTGAGCGGAGCCGGTCGGACGGCTGACTTCGCCTCGCTGCGGCTGTCCGTCCGCGATGCTACGGCGTAGTCTCGCCATGCGGACGGTCGGAGGCCTCGAAAATGTAGGGGCCAGATGCTCCTGCGACGGCCCGTATTGCCGCGGGGCAGGCAGCCGCCGAAGAGGAGGCTGAGCAAGCGTGCCGGCAGGGCCTGACGCCATGGACATGCCGAAAAGCCTGCGGACCCCAGCGGTCCGCAGGCTTTTCGGCTTGCAATCTAGATTCCCTTCATCCGCCGCTCCTGGCTGATGGCGTACGCCTCGCGGCGAAAGCTCAAGATCGGGTCGGGGGTGATCTCGATGCCATCGCCGGTGGCGGTCGGATCCATGAGCAGGCCGGCCGGCTCGTCCGTCAGCTCTGTGATCGACAGATGGCCGAGGTCGATCGTCGGCCGGTCGGCCGGCCAGCGAGCGGTCGAGTCGTCGACCGGATCCCACGGCTCGCCGAGGGCGGCGCGCAGCGTGAAGCCGGCCGGCAGCTTCTCCAGCCGCTCCCGCAGCTCCTCCTCCAGGTAATCCTTGCCCGCCACCGCCGTCTTCAGCAGCGGCAGATAGGCTTCCTCCGCATCCGGGATCCATTCGTACTTGACCGGCTGCTTGCGCCCCTGGCCGTCGACGAAGTAGAACGCATGGATGGAATGGTACGGCACGGAGGCGAAGCTCGCCGGCGGCTTCAGCTCGGAGAGGATCGTCAGCGCCTCGGCGGCGTGGGGGAACCGGCCGAGCAGGCCGCTGAGCCTGTCCTTGACGGAGACGCCTTCGCGGGCCATGTCCCGGGCGGCGAGCATCATTTCCAGGAACGACTCCGGCGTGCGGGCGACGAATACGGAGGCCGTCACCGCCACGATGACCGGCTTCACGCCGGCGGCATCGGGGCGTTGGAGCTGCACGGCCATTCCTTTGGCGGGGGACAGCAGGTCCTTCGTCGCCGGGTCGGAGGCGCTGCCTGAAAAGCGCACGAGAGCTTCGCTCGGCTCCCGCTGCAGATGCGCAGCGCCGGTCAGCCGGGCGGCTTCGCCGCTAGGCGTGAACACGCCGCGGGCGCAGATGCCGCGGGCATGCGCGCGGCGCTGGCCGGGGTGGGTGCCGGCCAGCTCCTCGATGGCGTCGACCGAGCGGGCGGGCAGCTCGGCGGGGGAGGGCATCGGTTCTTTCGGTGCGGTCATGGCGATTCTCCTTTGCGGACGGGATGGTCGGATCTCCTCCTTCTACCCGCTGCGCCGCATTGTCCAATCGCCTCGCCTTGTTTTACAGGCCGACGGCGCGGAACGCGTTGGTCAACCCGTAGCGGAGCTAAAGGCCGACGGCGCGGAATGCGTTCGTCACCGACGTCACATAGGAAGAGCTCGTGCCGTACAGGTCCTTCGCCGCTTGGATGGTGGCGTTCTTGGCGGAAGCGAACGTCGACGTCGACGTCAGGTAGTAGGCGACCGTGTTGTAGAAGATGTTCACGGCCGCGTCGCGGCCGATGCCGGCGACGGTCACGCCGTTGTGGGTGCCGCCTTGGGCGATCAGGTAGAACGCTTTGTTCGTGATGCCGCTGTTCGTATGGACGCCGCCGTTGTCGGCCGTGCCGGTGTAGCGGTTGGCGTAATGGTCCGGCTGGCCGTAGAGCGTCGGGTTGGACATCGAGCGCAGCGCGTCGCCGGCGACTCCCGGCGTGTAGATATCGTCGCCGATCAGCCAGTTTTTCCCCTGGATCGTATTGCCGAGCACGTCCGCATAGGATTCGTTGAGCGCGCCGGATTCATTCAGGTAGCGCAGGTTCGACGTATATTCGATGACGCCGTGCGACAGCTCGTGGCCGATGACGTCGAGATCGCCGGAGAGCGAAGTGAACGTCCTTCCGTCTCCATCGCCGAAGACGATCTGCGAGCCGTTCCAGAACGCATTGTTGTAGTTCGTGCTGTAGTGGACCGTGGAACGGATCGCCATGCCGTTGCCGTCGAGGCTGTTGCGTCCGAACTTGGTTTTGAAGAAGTCGTACACCTGGCCGGCATAGGCATGCGCATCGACCGCGGCGCGGTCTGACCAGACGTTGTCGCTGTCGGTCAGAATCGTGCCCGGCAGGGAGGTGCGGTTCGAGGCGGTGTACGTCGTGATGCCGTTGCCGCGTGTCGTATCCTTCAGCTGATAGGTGCTTCCCGACAGTGTCGTCTGGAACGTCTTCGTATCGCCGAGCACGCCGGTGCCCGTGCCGGTCGCATGCTGCAGCAGATCGTACTGCAGCACGATCTGGCCGTCGACGGCGTCGATCAGATAGCGGGTACGGAGCGCTTCGGGCTCCAGCACGTTGACTTCCGTCTCATAGACGAGATTGCTCGCGCCATTTTCGGCATAGACGAACAGCTGCGCGGAAGGCGCCTTTTCCGATGCTCCGAGACTGCCGATCCGCGAGGCGGCTTCTGCGGAAGCGACGGCGATTGCGTCGCTTGGGCTGAGCACTGGCTGGAGCGCCTTGGCGGCGAACTGCTCCTGCTTCTTGGACGGGAGGACGGCGCCGAGGAACGAGGTGACCTTGCCGGATTTGCTGTCGACGTGGATCGTCTGGTCGCCGCCGTAGACCGGGATTCCGTTCACGACTTGCTGGAGGCGGAAGTGCTCGACGCCGGAGGCGGCGTCGACCGTCTTGTCCTTGATTTGGAAGGCGGTCTTGAGCTCGGCAGTCGTCAGACCGAGCTTCGTCTGCTGGCTGCGGAGGAACGCCCATACTTTCTCCTCGGAGGTGCCGCCTGCGGCAGAGGCATTGGCATCGCCGCCGATGAATTGAGGCGTGAGCGAATCCTCGGGAATGACGCTCATCGTCGGAGCGGCGTTAACCAAAGAAACGGATGAAAGCAGCAAAATGCTCCCCAGCAGGGCTGAAACGGTTCTTTTCATAAAATAAATTCACTCCAATTCGGTTATAATGGTTGCTTGATTAAATAAATGGTTAAACGCATAAAAATGTAATTTATTATTTTCCTCCCTTCATTTATTCGGCAATAAATCTTGATAATAGCGATGTTGTGGCCGTGGGAATAAATCTATCATGGAGGAAAGAGTTCGTAAATACAGAAAATTCTAAAAAGTAACAATTGATTCTTTAGCCGTGAAATGCCGCTCCGACATAGAGGCATCTCATCTTTAAGTCCCGAGGAGGATGCGGAGAAATAGGCCGAAAGGTAGAATGAGGAAGAAATTGCTTTTTTCGGTTGAAGCGTTAAATCTATGGCTTTGGATGCTTGCCACGAGGCTGGAGGGCTCGAATACCGTCGATTCGTAGGGGAAAATCAATCAAAAAAGTTGATAATTTCTGTGGGAATAGAGGGAATTAATGCAGAAGAAGAGGGTTGCCGATGAAGGAGTGCGACCCGGAGGAAGGCAGCTTCGGCTCATCCGAGCTGCTGGCGGCGTGGTTCCGCAAGCCTGCCGGCTCGAGCTGACTCCTCCGGAACGATGCTCCTATCGCCGTCAAAAGCAAGGTCAAGCTCCAGCTTCTCCCGCTTCGGCCCACAGGTCCCCGTACCGAATCACGACGCCGTGCGGGTCCGTCTCCAGATCGGTAGCGAACGAGGAGCTGCGGTAGCGGTAGCTGCTGACCCCGATCCGCTCGTAGCTCTGCTCCAAAGGCTGCACCTCCAGCAAAGGAAGGCGAATCCATGCGGCGCGCACGGTCGCAGCTTGTCCCGGCTCCAGCCGCAGCCGGCGGATCGGCAGCGTGTTCGTCGCCGGCGTCAGCTCGAAGTCGACGTCGACGATGCCCGCGAGCTCCGGGAGCTCCCGTCCGCCGCTCCGCCAGCGCTGCTCCTTGTCTACCGACAGCTTCAGGCGGCGCGGCTCCCCTCCTGATTCCAGGAGCACCTCGACCTCGCGCGTATGCCAGCTCTCATCGCAGCGGACCGAGTACGTCGCGCTCAGCGCTCTGCCGTCGATGATGCCGGCGACCGTACCGTCCAGCCTGAATCCGCTGTCGGTCCGCGACAGCCGGAAGTGCTCCAGGCAAGGGAGGTCCCGCCTCCTCCAGACTCGCTCTTCCACCAGATCCAGATTGCTGTTGTTCCTCATCGTTTTCGTTGCCTCCTCCAGAGAATTGAAAAAGCGCCGGAAGCGAATGCTTCCGGCGCGGATAGGGAAAAATCTTACTTCTGCTCGCTGAGCATCTGGCGCAGAACGGTCTGCAGGATGCCGCCGTTGCGGTAGTAGTCGACCTCCACGAGGGAGTCCAGACGTACCGTAACCTGGAACTGGAAGCTGCTTCCGTCCTCGCGCGTCGCGGTGACGGTCACTTTGTCGCCTGGCTTCACGTCGTTCGTCAGACCCTCGATGTCGAACGTCTCGCGGCCGGTGATGCCGAGCGTCTTCCAGCCTTGGCCTTCCTGGAAGCAGAGCGGCAGGACGCCCATGCCGACGAGGTTCGCGCGGTGGATCCGCTCGAAGCTCTCGGTGATGACGGCTTTCACGCCGAGCAGGAACGTGCCCTTGGCGGCCCAGTCGCGGGAGCTGCCGGTGCCGTATTCCTTGCCGCCGATGACGATCAGATTCGTCTTGTCGGCTTGGTACTTCATCGAGCCTTCGTAGACGGACGTCACTTCATCGGTAGGCAGGTAGGTCGTGAAGCTGCCCTCGGTGCCCGGAGCGACCTGGTTGCGGATGCGGATGTTCGCGAACGTGCCGCGCACCATGACCTCGTGATGGCCGCGACGGGAGCCGTAGGAGTTGAAGTCCTTCTTCTCCACGCCGTGCTCGAGCAGGTACTTGCCGCCCGGATAGTCGGCGCGGATGCTGCCGGCCGGGGAGATGTGGTCCGTCGTCACGGAGTCGCCCATCAGCAGCAGCGTCTTGGCATGCTTGATGTCCGCGACGTCGCGGATGCCGTCGGCCAGGTTCTCGAAGAACGGCGGGTTGGCGATGTAGGTGGAGTCCTCATCCCATGCGTACAGCTCGCCTTCCGGCACCGGAATCTGGTTCCAGCGCTCGTTGTGCGTGTAGACGTTGTCGTACTTGTCGCGGAACATCTGCGGCGTGATCGCGGCGCTGGCGGCATTGGCGATTTCCTCGGAGGAAGGCCAGATGTCGCGCAGGTAGACCGGCTCGCCTTGCTGATCGTGGCCGATCGGCTCGTTCGCGAAGTCGATGTTGACCGTGCCGGCCAGGGCATAGGCGACGACGAGCGGCGGGGACGCCAGGTAGTTCGCCTTGATCTGGGCATGGATGCGGCCTTCGAAGTTCCGGTTGCCGGACAGGACGGCCGCGACGGTCATGTCGTTGTCGGCGATCGCCTGGCTGATCTCGTCAGGCAGCGGGCCGGAGTTGCCGATGCACGTCGCGCAGCCGTAGCCGGCCACGTAGAAGCCGAGCTTCTCCAGGTAAGGCAGCAGGCCGGACTTCGTCAGGTAGTCGGTGACGACGAGCGATCCCGGCGTCAGGGAGCTCTTGACGTATTCCGGCTTCACGAGTCCTTTTTCCACCGCTTTTTTAGCGACGAGGCCAGCGCCCAGCATGACGCTCGGGTTGGACGTGTTCGTGCAGCTCGTGATGGCGGCGAGAACGACCGCGCCCGTGCCCATCTGACTGACTTTGCCGTTGTTGTGCTTCACTTCGACGACTTCTTCGATCTTGACGTCGGAGAGGCCGTAGCCGCCCTTGTCGACCGGAGTGCGGACCGTGTTGCTCCATGCTTCCTTCATGGCGGTCAGCTCGATGCGGTCCTGCGGACGCTTCGGACCGGCCAGGGAAGGCACGATCGTGGACAGGTCGAGCTCGATGACGTCCGTGAACGACGGATCCGGCGTATCGTCGGTGCGGAACATGCCTTGCGCCTTGTAGTACGCTTCGACGAGCTCGATCTGCTCCTCGGTGCGGCCCGTCTGGCGGAGGAAGTTCAGCGTGATCGCGTCGACCGGGAAGAAGCCGACCGTAGCGCCGTATTCCGGAGCCATGTTGGCGACCGTCGCGCGGTCCGGCAGGCTGATGTTGGACAGGCCAGGGCCGAAGAACTCGACGAACTTGCCGACGACGCCGCGCTTGCGGAGAATTTCGGTGACGGTCAGCGCCAGGTCGGTCGCGGTCGCGCCTTCGGCGAGCATGCCCGTCAGCTTGAAGCCGATGACTTCAGGAGCGACGAAGTACAGCGGCTGGCCGAGCATGCCGGCTTCCGCCTCGATGCCGCCGACGCCCCAGCCGACGACGCCCAGGCCGTTGATCATCGTCGTGTGGGAGTCGGTGCCGACGAGGGAATCCGGGAAGACGACCGTCTCGCCGTCGATGACCTTGGTCGCGGCTACGGAAGCGAGGTACTCCAGGTTGACCTGGTGGACGATGCCCGTATCCGGCGGCACGGCGCGGAAGTTGTCGAACGCGGTCTGCGCCCAGCGGAAGAACTTGTAGCGCTCGGCGTTGCGCTCGAACTCGATGCGCTGGTTGATCTCAAGCGCGTCCGGCGAGCCGAACGCGTCGACCATGACGGAGTGGTCGATGACGAGGTCGACCGGCACGAGCGGGTTGATCTTCTTCGGATCTCCGCCGTTTTTCTTGACGGTCTCGCGCATGGCGGCCAGGTCGACGACGACCGGCACGCCGGTGAGATCCTGCAGCACGATGCGCGCAGGAATGAATGGAATCTCCTTGTCCTCGCGCTTCTCGGCCCAGTTCATGAGCTGCTTGACGTGGTCGGCGGTAATGCCGCGGCCGTCGAACTGGCGGATGGCGCCCTCGAGCAGGACTTTCATGGAGACAGGCAGCTTGGAGATGGATCCGTGTCCCTTTTCTTCCAGGCCTTCCAGGCGGTAGTACGTGTACGACTTGCCGCCGACTTCCAGCGTGGAACGGACAGAATACTGGTTCTGCAATGGCATCAGGCTTATGCTCCCCTCAGGCGGATTTGCAATTGTTGAAACGAAAGTGTGGGCTGCGGGAGCGTCGGGTGGCGACTCCGGGCAGGTGCGTGAAACGCGGCCGGCCGGGCATGACGAAGCGCCGGCGCATGAACCTGCCGGCAATACAGGCATCGGTCAGGCATGGTTTCACACAGTAAAACTTCATTTCAAAAACCGCTTTACCTTATTATAAACGGAACAAAGCGGATTCGTAAAGGGATGAAAGCTGAATCCAGACGGCTTTTCCATACGTATGAGAGCGTCATGGCCCGCTTAGTATTTGCAGTTGCAGGGCCGGATGATTATGATGTGGGGAACAGCAATACTTGGCATAACGGGAGGGAGCTTTTTGGACCAAATCCAGCAGGAGCGCCAGGAAGAAGCGCGCTTCAATCGATTCCGCACCTTTTTCATCAACAACAAGTTCGTCCTCTTTCTGCTCGTCCTGCTTCTGGTCAGCGTCAACGTCTATATCCTGGCGCATATCACGTTCGTCTTCGCGCCGCTGATCGTCCTCATGAAGACGGTCCTGCTGCCGCTGCTGCTGGCCGGCGTCGCCTATTATCTGCTCAATCCGCTCGTCGACTGGATGGAGAAGAGAGGCATGAAGCGGGGATGGATCATCGCGGCGCTCTATGTCGTCATCCTCGGCCTGCTGACGCTGCTGATAACGATCGTCGTGCCGGTCGTGCGGGAACAGGTCCAAGGGCTGATCGAAAACGTGCCCGCCTATACGAAATACGTGCAGGATACGTTCGCGAAATACCTCGGCAACGATACGTTGACGGAGCTCCAGAATGAGTTCAACTTCGACCCGCAGCAGATCGCGCGGGAGCTGTCCCAACGCGCCGGCGCGATCGTGCAGACGACGCTGACCAACATCGGCGGCTTCCTCGGCACCGTGACGGAGTTCGTGCTCGCGCTCGTGACGCTGCCGTTCATCCTGTTCTACATGCTCAAGGACGGCCGCAAGCTGCCGGAGTTCATTCTCAAGCTGCTGCCGACGGGACTGCGCCCCGAGACGAAGCGCGTGCTGAGCGAGTCCAACGATCAGATCAGCTCGTACATCCGCGGCCAGATCATCGTCAGCATCTGCATCGGCTGCCTGCTGTACATCGGCTATCTCATCATCGGACTCGAATACTCGCTCATCCTGGCGATCGTCGCCGCGTGCACGGCCGTCGTGCCGTACATCGGCCCGGCGATCGCCATTACGCCCGCGCTGGTCGTGGCGGCGTTCACCTCGCCGATCATGCTGCTCAAGATGATCGCCGTCTGGACGATCGTGCAGCTGATCGAGGGCAAGTTCATCTCGCCGCAAGTGATGGGCAAGACGCTGAAGATCCATCCGATCACGATCATCTTCGTCATCCTGACCTCGGGCAAGCTGTTCGGCATCCTCGGCATCATCCTCGCCGTACCCGGCTACGCCGTGCTCAAGGTATTCGTCACGCATCTGTTCAAATGGTTCATGGTCAACTCCAAGCTGTACGGCCCCGAGCCGGAATACAAGATTCTCGGCGTCAAGCGGGACTCGGACCTGCTCCCATGATGCCATGAAAAAAAGACGCTCAGCCGACTGGCGCTGAACGTCTTTTCATTTTCTCAGAGGCCGGAGACAGCGAGCCTGCTACTGCGCGGTAGGGCTGTGCATGCGGCTCAGGTGGCTGCGCAGCAGGTACGCTTTCCAGCGGGAGATCGGCACGCGCTTGGCTTCGGGTCCTTTGCTGCCGAAGTAGATCGTGTTGTCTGCGATGTCGCTGATGAGGGCGGTGTTGACGTAGCAGGCGGAGTTGACCGGGTAGAAGGGGCCGCTCCGCAGGCGTTCGATCTGGTCGGCAGACAGTTTCTTTTTTATGTTGTAGTTGCTGCCGTGGAAGCTGACGAGGCCCGAGCTGCCGAGCCTGTAGTACAGAATGTCCGTTTCGACATCAAAGTCCTCATACACGTTTCGGTCCTTTAATGGCACGTTCTCCATTCCGTTTCCCCCTTGCAAATCAAGAATGTTGATAACGCTTTCATATCATAGCATAGCATGGCGCTTTTGGGAAGCATGGTCGGGCTGCTTTCGCGGCCGCCGTAGCGCTCCCTCCTCCGGCTCTGGTATAATGGACTAATCCTTAATGAGATAAAAGAAAGCCGGTGAAGAATGAGCAGAGAGCTTTCCACGATCGAGACGTTCAATGAGGCCGCCGATCACATTCTCGATCTGCTGTCA
The DNA here is from genome assembly GCF_012676905.1 of Paenibacillus albicereus. NCBI lineage: Bacteria > Bacillati > Bacillota > Bacilli > Caryophanales > Paenibacillaceae > Paenibacillus > Paenibacillus albicereus. The sequence goes on from NZ_CP051428.1 coordinate 1,144,825, forward strand.
CGGCTTCTTTCGCTGAATACGTTGTTCATCGCCGTCAACGACGGACGGACGAACCATATCCTCCGGGCGTTCAACCGCACGGAGCCTCTCGTCGCGGCCGGCACGCAGCTGCCGCTCCCCGAAGCTTATTGCAGCCTTGTCCCCAACCGCCGCGGCGGAGCCGTCGTCATCCCTAGCACGCGCAGACATGCCTCCGCCTCCGCCATGGCGGTCACGGACGCGCTGGGCGACCGCTCGTTCGTCGGCGTGCCGATCCTGCTCGCCGACGGCACGCTGTACGGCACGCTCTGCGCGATGGACGACCCGGGCTATCCGGTCAGCGACTGGGAGCTGCGCACGCTGCATTCCATGTCCGTCTTCTTGTCCTATACGATCAACCTGGAGCGGGAGCATGAGCGCGAGCGGATTCGCAGCGAGAAGCTGCAGCAGCGCCGCAAGCAGGCCGAGCAGCGGCTGAAGCGGCTGCGGGAGCGGCATCGCAGCGCTCAGGCCAGGCTGACGCAGAGCTCCGACCTGCTGGCCATGCTCAGCCACGAGATTCGCAATTCGCTCAACGGCACGATCGGCATGACCGATCTCATGCAGCAGAGCGGCACGACCGAGGAGCAGGACTTCTATCTCCGCTTCATGGAGGACAGCAACCGCAACTTGCTGCAGCTGCTGGACAATATTCTGGACTACAGCAAGCTCAGCGACGGCGAGGTCAGCCTGGAAGTGTTTCCGATCGATCTGCTCTCGATCGTCGAGGACAGCGTCTTTCTGTTCGCCTCGCAGGCGCTGGCCAAGGGACTCGAGCTGCTGATCGAGGCCGAGGAGGAGCTGCCTCTCCTGTACGGAGATGCGGGCAAGATCCGCCAGGTGCTCCTCAACCTGCTCAGCAACGCGATCAAGTTCACGGAATCGGGCAGCATTACGGTGCATATCCGGTCGGAGCGCCTGGAGGAGCGGCCGGGCCATCTGCGCGTGTTCCTGTCCGTCGCCGATACCGGCAGCGGCATGACCGAGGAGGAGCTGGAGCAGCTGTTCCACAAATACAGCCGTCCGCATGAGGGCAAGCGCAGGCAGGAGGTCGGCGCGGGACTCGGCCTGTACATCTCCAGGCAGCTTGCGCAGCGGATGGACGGCAGCCTGACCGCGGACAGCATGCCGGGGAGAGGGAGCGTCTTCACGTTCGAGCTGGTGCTTCGGGCGGAGCCGACGCCGCTCGTCCAGCTCAACCATGCTCCCGTCGCCGGCAAGAGGGCGCTGCTGCTCGACGGCAGCGAGGATCTGCGGAAAAGCATCGGCAAGCAGCTGAGCAAATGGGGCGTGTTCGTCACCGGCTCCGCCGAGCCTCAGGACGCGCTCCGGCTGCTGGCCGAAGGCGAGCGCTTCGACGTGCTGCTGGCCGAAGAGAGCTTCTCATCGTCGCCGGCCATGAAGGAGCTGACGGCGCGGGCTTCGGCCAGCGGCCTGCCGCTCGTGCTGATGGCGCCGATCGGCGGAGCGAAGACGGCAGGAGCGGCAGCATCGGGGCTGGAGCCGAGGACGATGCTCATCAAGCCGGTCCGGCGTTTCTATTTGATTCATGCGCTCATTTCCGCCTTGGAGGAAGGCGCAGCCTCGCGCATGTCCTGAACCAAAAAGGCTTTCCCGCATCCGGCGTCTTCACGCCCGGATCGGGAAAGCCTTTTTTTAGTGAAAGCGCGGCAGCGGACGCCTCAGCCGGCGTTCCAGAGCCGGCGCACGTTGTCCATGCCGACCCGCGAGCCGAAGCGGCAGTCCTCCAGCCCCTCGAACTCGATGGAAATATAGCCGTCGTAGCCGGATGCCCGGATGAGGCGGATGACCTCGGGCATGTCGATGTCGCCTTGGCCGACAATGGCGCCGCGCAGGTAGTTGCCGGAGGCGGTCGGGAACCAGCCCTCCCCCGGAGGACGATGGGACGGGCGAAGGTAGAAGTCCTTCACGTGCACGACCGACGCGATCGGCAGGTTCTTCTTGACGGCCGAGACGGAGTCCTCGTCCGCGCACATGAAGTTGCCGACGTCGAGCGTCGTGCGGAAGTTCGGCCGGTCCACCGCCGAGACGAGCGCCTGCACGCGGTCGCTCGCCTGGATGAAGTAGCCGTGGTTCTCGACGCTTGTGGTGATGCCGGCGGAGAAGGCGTAGTCGGCGATCTCGCGGCAGGCATCCGCCAGGCGCGGCAGGGAGCGGCTGAAATTCTGGATCGAGCGGTCGTCGTCGCTCGCCACGTCATGCCGCATGAAGCGCGCGCCGAGCGCATGGGCGATGTCGACCTCGCGCTTCACGCGGTCGATCTCGGCACGCAGCGCGTCTCCATGAAGTCCCTGGAAGTTGGCTCCGATCGCATAGTTGGAGATGTCCAGGCCACGGAACGCCGCGCGGTCTACGATCTGTCGGACGAGCTCCGGATGCCCGGACAGCATGTAGCCGATCGGCACGATCTCGACATGCTCGCCGCCGTGCTCCGCGACGAAGTCGATGACGTCGAGCACGTTCATCTCGCCTTTTTGCAGCGCGCCGTACAGGCTGTAGGTGCTGAGTCCGATCTTCATGGGAACGTCACCTCGGCTCCCTTGGCGGCAGACTCGTAGATCGCGCTCAGAATCTTCATGACCTCGACGCCGTCCTCGATCGGGCTGATCGGAGCCTTGCCGGTCTTGACGCTCTCGACGAAATGGTCGATCTCGCTCCGGAACGCGAGGTCCATCTGCATCCCCTTGCTGTCGGTCTGCGGATAGGCGTTGAGGATCGCGTCGTGCTTTTCGGTCACCATCACGACCTCGGGATCGATCTCGAAGCCGCCCTTCGTGCCGTACAGCTTGACGATGCCCTCGTCCTTGGAGGCATGCAGCGAGAAGCTGACGTCGACGAGCAGCGAAGCGCCGTTGTCGAAGCGGATGAGCGCGTTCGCCATGTCCTCGACATCGTTGAGCTCGGCGTTGTAGTCGGCGGCCTTGTAGCGGGACAGGTACTTGACGCTGTCGCGGTTGCCGAGCTTGCTGTAGGTGTTGGCGCTGACGGAGCGCACCTTGGGCCGGCCCATCATGTACCAGCACAGGTCGATGACATGCACGCCGATGTCGATGACGGGACCGCCGCCGGAGCGGGAGCTGTCGGAGAACCAGCCGCCCGGATTGCCCATGCGGCGGATATACGAGGCCTTGGCGAAGTACAGCTCGCCGAACTCGCCTCCCTCGACGAACGAACGGAGCAGGAGCGCGTTCGGATCGTAGCGCCGCACGAAGCCGACCATCAGCGTCTTGCCCGACTTGCGGACGGCTTCCTGCACCGCATAGGCTTCCTCCACCTTGCGGGAAAGCGGCTTCTCGACGAGCACATGCTTGCCGGCCTCCAGCGCCGCGATGCTGATCTCCGCATGCGTGTTGTTCCAGGTGCAGATGCTGACCGCGTCGATGGAGGGATCGGCGAGCAGCTCCTTGTAGTCGGTGTAGACCTTCTCCGCGCCGAATTTGTCCGCAGCGGCCTGCGCGCGCTCGCGGTTCAGATCGCAGACGGCGGCCAGCTCGCAATCCGCGTTGGCCTTGTAGGATTTCAGGTGGAATTCGGAGATCGACCCCGCTCCGATGACGCCGATTCGAATGCTCATGCTTGCTTCACTCCTCGTTGGCTTGGTAACCTTGATCTACGAGAAAGTATAGCGGCGCGCGCGGGCGTTCGGCATGGGCGATCATGCGGACTATTAGGACAATTGTGCGGCGGCGCGAGAGCAACAGGAAGGAGCCGGTCTTAGAAATGGAACGTCCGCTGTCCCTGCTGGAGCCGATGAGCATGCCGGATCCCCGTTTTCCGGTCAAGCATGGCAAGATGAAGGCGGCCGGCAAGGGAGCCACCCTGTTCCCGGCCCATTGGCACAACCATATCGAGGTGCTCCGTTTCCGCTCCGGGCAGGCGAGGGTAGAGGTCAACCACGTGCCGTTCGACGCCGGTCCCGGCGACGTGATGGTGTTCAACAGCAACGACATCCATATGGGGCTGCTGAGCTCGGACGAGGTGGAGTACGACATCCTCATCGCCGATCTGGCGTTGCTCCAGAGCCAGTCTCCCGACGCGGCCGAGACGAAGTACATCACTCCGATGGCGCAGAACCGCATCCTATTCCGCAACCGGATCAGCGGGGACGAGGCGCTGGCCTCGATCCTGGACCGGCTGGCGGAGGAGTTCCGCGAGCGCCAGGCCGGCTTCGAGCTGTCGGTCAAGTCGCAGCTGTACGCGATGCTGACGCTGCTGCTGCGCGGCTACGTGGAGCTGCGGCTGAGCGAGCAGGAGTCGTCGGCCCGGCTCCGCAACCTCGCGCGGTTCGAGCCGATCTTCGACTATATCGAAGCGCATTATACGGAGGACATCACGGTGGAGGAGCTGGCTGCCCGAGCTTCCCTCAGCCGCTATCATTTCAGCCGGCTGTTCCGCCAGCTGACAGGCCGGACGGTGACGGACTACGTCAACCGGATCCGCATCAACAAGTCCGAGTACCTGCTGCGCAGCAGCGAAAAGACCATTGCGGAAATCGCGATGGCCGCCGGCTACAACGACTTGAGCTACTTCAGCCGCATCTTTCGGCGCTATCGGGGCTATGCCCCGTCGGAGGCGCGAAGCCGCGTCGCGGCGGAAGCGCCCGAGGATGCGGACCCGCTGGCCCGCTAGAGCGGGAGAGGATGCGGACGAGGTGCCGAAAAATTTATTTGATATACACGCCGCCGAACGGCAGCAGCTCGCGCAGCGTGCGGCGGATGAAGCCGCCTTTTTCCAGCAGCTCCGGCAGCGAGCGGTCGAACGAGCCGGTCTGGATGAGCGCCGAGCCGGTTCCCCGCAGCTCCCACTGCACGTTCATATGCTGCGAGGCGAGCGGGTTGCCGTAGACGGAGAGCCGGATGCTCGCGGACTCGGGAAAGGCGACGAGCGCGGAGGCGTCGATGAACAGCGGCTGCTCCTCGTCGAGGTCGATCCGGGCGAGGCCGCCTGCGGTCAGGATGCCGATGGTGCCGGGACCGCTGAAGCGCATTCGGGTCAGCTCTTTGGTGATCCAGGCGGTCTTGAGCTTCTGGATGCGGGGCTTGAGCGCCATGCCGTCGCTGTAGAACAGGACATGGCGAAAGTCGAACAGCAGGTCGCTGCCGGCAGGGACGTCTACGGCTTCCAGGCCGAACCCGGGCGGGAGGCCGAGCAGCAGCTCGCTTGGACCGCGCAGCAGGGAGCGGACCCACTTGCGCTTGCGGTAGATACCGCCTGCGTCCATGATGCGGTCCTCGCGGCCGCGAGCCGCGCCCCGGTAGGCGAGGATCGCTTTGGGATGCAGCGCATGGAGCGCTTCGCCGTCGTCGAGCTCGATCCGCACGTAGCCGTGGGGAGGCGGAACGGACGTCCTCACGAAGCGGTCCCGCCGCCGCTGCGGCTCTGCGCGCGATAGGCCCGGTAGCGCCAGATGCGGATCGCCGCGATGTAGCCGAGAAACGCCGAGGAGAGGGCGAGCACGGACCAGGCGATGCCTCTCTTGACGGCGGCGCTGCGCTCCTCGGCTTGCCGGAGCTTCGCCTCGAGCGCATCATTCTGCTGCTGCAGCCGGCCGTTCTGCTCTTGGTAGGCCTCGTTCTGCTCCATCAGCTCCTGCTGCCGCTGCTCGAGCTCGGCTTGCTTCTGCGAGTAGTCCTCCCGCAGCTTCCGCTGCTGCTCCTCCAGGCGCGCGACCGACTCCGTATATTGCCTCTGCAGCTCCTCGACCTTGGCCGGCGTGTCGTAGATGTCCTTGAGGCTGCTCCAGATGCCGGCATGGGCTTGCGGCAGCGGCGCCGCCGCCAGGACGATGACGGCCGCCGCCGCCGTCAGCGCCGCGCGTCGGCCCGTCCGTTTTTTGTCGACAACGATCTTCATCGTTCGCCTCTCCTCCTATTCCCCGGGAAATAACCTTCTCTGCAAGTATATCAATTGTGTACCCTTTCTGTAAGAGATTGCCGCAGCAAGTCGAATGGCGCCGCGGCAGGCGGGATCGCAAAATAAGGGCGAGCTTGGCCGCGGATGCGGGGGGAAGCCCGATCCCCGCCCGCTGAGATCGGCGGCTAGAGGAATTGTAGGGACGGGTAGATTATGGTATGGTCACAAAAAATAGACCCCGGCGCGGGGGAAAAGAGGCGACTCGTTTGGCAAACAATAGCGGCATTTTCTACATCGGGGCTTATGGCGAAGCGGCGGAACCGACGATTTACGGCTGCCGCCTGGACGAAGACAGCGGGCGGCTCGACGTATTCCAAAAGCTGGCCGGCATCGAGCAGGCTTCCTTTTTGGCGGTCCATCCGGGCGGGGGCGTCCTATACGCCTGCAGCGAGACGGGCGAGACGCGCGGCAAGCCGGGCGGCTCGGTGCATGAGCTTGCGGTCGACGCCGCCACCGGCGAGCTCGAAGCGCTCGGCCATCAGCTGACGCACGGCGAGCATCCTTGCTACGTCAGCATATCCCTGGAGGGAGCCTCGCTCTATGCGGCCAACTACAGCGGCGGCAACGCCGCGGTATTCCCGCTGACTTCAGCGGGACGGCTGGCAGAGCCGGCTTCGGCCGTGATCCAGGACGAAGGCGAGCTCGGACCGATGTCGAGCCGCCAGGACAAGGCGCATGCCCACAGCATCGGACCGATTCCGGGCACGCCCTTCGTTTATGTCGCCGATCTGGGCACGGACACGGTCTACATCCATCGCCGGTCGGTGGACGGACGCTCGCTGCTGCGGACATCGGCCTTCCGCGTCGAGCCGGGCTCCGGACCGCGCCACGTGGCGGCGCATGAAGACTCGCCCTACGTGTACATCATCGGCGAGCTCGACTCCTGCGTGACCGTGGCGCAGCTCGGCGAGGACGGCGGCCTGGAGCAGGTGCAGCGGGTGTCGGCGCTGCCGGACGGCTTCGACGGCGAGAGCTGGGCCGCGGACATCCACTTGTCGGCGGACGGCTGCTTCCTGTACGTGTCCAACCGCGGTCATGACAGCATCGCCGTGTTCGAGACGGATGAGCAGGACGGCACGCTGCGGCTCATCCAGCACGCTTCGACTGGAGGCAGCTACCCGCGCAACTTCGCGCTTTCGCCGGACGGAGGCTGGCTGCTTGCCGCCAATCAGAACAGCGGGAGCGTGAACGTGCTGCGCCGCGATCCGCAGACAGGCCGGCTCGAAGGGACGGATTCGGTCCTGAACGTGCCCGCTCCGGTCTGCATCCGCTTCTTGTAGCCCTTCCCTTTTTTCCAGTCCGAACCGAAAGGAAGTCCTGTCCATGTCCGCCTCGCAAACGGCCCGGATCGGCGCTGCCCGCACCGGAACCGTCTATGCGATCCTCATCGCCATCAGCGCGGTCCATATGCTCAACGACTCGATGCAGTCGGTCATTCCCGCGCTGTTCCCGATCTTTCAGGATACGCTTCAGATCAGCTATACCCAGATCGGCTGGCTGACCTTCACGCTGCAGATGACCTCCTCGGTCATGCAGCCCGTCGTCGGCCTGTTCTCCGATCGGAGGCCGTCCCCGTGGCTGCTTGTCGGCGGCATGGTCATGAGCATGATCGGCATCGCCGGGCTGGCCTACGCGCCGAGCTTCGGCTGGCTCGTGTTCTTCATCATGTTCGTCGGGCTCGGCTCGGCGGTGTTCCACCCGGAGGGCTCGCGAGTCGTGTACTTCGCGGCCGGCGGCCGCCGAGGCTTCTCCCAGTCGATCTACCAGGTCGGCGGCAACTTCGGCCAGTCGCTCGCGCCGCTCATGACGATCCTGATCTTCATCCCGCTCGGCCAGCAGGGAGCGATCTGGGGCACGCTGCTCGCCGTGGCCGGCATCATCGTCCTGCTCAAGGTCGTGCCGTGGTACAGCCGCCAGCTGGCGGAGCATGGCAAGCCGGTCAAGAGGGCGGCCGTGCCGCGCGGAGAGCTGACGGCCGACGCGCGCAAGCGCAAAAATCTCGTCGCGCTGGCGCTGGCGCTGCTCATCATGCTCGTCTTCGCGCGCTCGTGGTACGGGGCGGCGATCGGCACGTTCTACCAGTTCTACCTCATCCACGACTACGGCCTCACCAAGCAGGCGGCGCAGGTGCCGGTGTTCCTGTTCATGATCTTCGGCGTCGTCGGCACCTTCTTCGGGGGAATCGTCTCGGACAAGATCGGGGCGAAGCGCATGATGCTGCTGTCGCTGCTCGGCGCGGCTCCGTTCGCGCTGCTGCTGCCGCATCTGCCGCTGGCCGCGATGTATCCGGCGGCCGCTCTGCTCGGTCTCGTGCTGCAGTCCGGCTTCTCCGTCAGCGTCGTCTACGCGCAGGAGCTGCTGCCCGGCCGCGTCGGCATGGCCTCGGGCTTGATTACGGGCCTTGCTTTCGGCATGGGCGCGCTCGGCGCGGTCGTGCTCGGCCGGCTGGGCGACCTGTACGGCTTGCAGAGCATGATGTTCTGGACCAGCGTGCTGCCGCTCGCCGGCGTGCTCGCGCTGTTCATGCCCGGCGGCGGCAAGCCGCAGAAGGCGGGCTGAGCCGGGCGCTTTCGCGGCCCGCGGTATAGGGGCTGCGCCTTCCGACCGAAAGCCGTTCCTGCTGCAGGCTATGTTCGGCGCAACGGCAGTGCGGAGCTTATTTCGGAGCATGGCGCCGTTGTCATGGCGTGCCTGCTAGCGGCAGTCCGAATGGGCTGCCTGCAAGAGCAGCCATTATAGGGATGCTGGCGGCGGCGAGCGCGGCATGCCTTCCGCAGGGGCAAGTGCTGCTGATGCGGGTCATTTGCAATCCAGGGCAGAATTCTGCCTTGGATTCGCTGACTCTGGCCGAAAAATGGATATTCAAGGCACAAATGTGCCTTGGAGCCGCCGGTTCGATCCGAGAATTTGCAATCCAGGGCAGAATTCTGCCTTGGATTCGCTGACTCGGGCCGAAAAATGGAAATCCAAGGCACAAATGTGCCTTGGAGCCGCCGGTTCGATCCGAGAATTGGTATCCAGGGCAGAATTCTGCCCTGGATTCGCTGACTCGGGCCGAGAATTGAGGTCCTGGGCACAAATCTGCCATCCGACATGGATCCGCTCTCTTAAGCCCCCTAATTGGAATGGAGGGTACCCTAGGGAATCAGGTACACTTAATCCAAGAGGTGATGAGGACGATGAGACAACGGAATCAGGTCTTTGAAGAAGTCCGCAACAAGGTGGCTCAGGAGGCGCTGGCTGGGATCCGGACCGGCGTGCTTGCACGGAAGTATGATGTTTCTCCAAAGACCATCCGCAATTGGGTGCGGGAGTACCAGGAAAAGATGGGCGACGATGCCCTCCCGACGATCGACCAGCGGATCGACGACGCCAAGCGGCTGGCGGAGCTAGAAGCCAAATACGATCAGGCGCTGAAGGCATTAGGCGAGAAAGAGCTGGAAAACAAAATTCTGCAGGAACTTGTAAAAAAGACCCGCCCTGCCTCGATGAACGGCTTGCCGTCGCCGAATCATTCATCGAGCAGGGACACGCGGTAGCTCCTGTTCTTCGCACCTCCGGTGTCTCCAGCTCGACGTACTATAGCCGTCGGAGCCGGATCGATTCGGACCGGCCAGCTCCAGTCTCTGTCGGGCGTCCCTGCTCCTCCTTCACCCTCACCCGATCCGGAAAGCCAATCTGCAACGAGCAGGTCAAAGAATGGCTGCTCGAGCTTGTTTCCGGCGAAGAGCACGGCTACGGCTATTCCATGCTGACGGACTGCCTGCGCAGCCAATACAACCTTGTCATCAACAAGAAAAAGGCGTACCGGTTCTGCCAAGAGCTCGGCGTGCTTCATTCCCAACGAAAAAAGCAAGTGCAGCATCCCCGGCGGTTGGCGCGAAACCATACCATTACCGGATCCAACCAGCTGTGGCAGCTGGATATTAAATATGGCTACGTGGCTGGCTACGGCCAATTTTTCTTCCTTGCGGATATGATTGATGTGTTTGACCGTACGATTGTGGGCTACCATCTGGGCTCCAGCTGCAGCGCCAAGTCGGTGTGCAGCATGGTGAAGCGTGCGCTAGAACAGCGAATTGCCCCAGGCGCAGCCATGCCGATTATTCGTACGGACAATGGACCTCAATTCGTGAGCCGCGCCTTTGGAGAGCTTGCGCAGCAGGCAGGATTTGTCCACGAACGCATCCCGCCCAAGACGCCGAACATGAATGCGTACATAGAGTCCTTTCATGCCACGCTGGAGCATTGGGTGCTGCGCAAGGAACAGTTCGAGACATTCGATGAAGCCTTCCATGCGGTGGAGGAGTTTATGGATTTTTACAACAACCGCAAGATGCATGGGAGCCTGGCACGACGCTCCCCCGCAGACTTCATGGCGTGGGTCTCCGAGCAAAAACCGGATCTTACCCGATTCCAGCGTGCTGTCTGACCGAGCATGAAGGCCAAAAAAGAAGGTATACAGAGAGACACCCTGATGAAGGGGTCTAGTCTCCACAATTAGGGGGCTGAACCGCGCTCCTTCGGTTCGGGAAGCAAAAGGGTCTGTCCCCGGTCATCCGTGATGACCTTTGGGACAGACCCTTTTTGCTTTCGGCCCGAAAGCAAAAGGCCAGTCGGAACAACCGGCTGGCCTGAACAGCCAGGGCGGAGCTGCGCGCTTGGCCCTGTCCCTAGCGTCGAGCTTTTCCTTTACGAGACGCTCTTGCCGCGGCGGTCCCACGCCAGCATCAGGCAGGCGAGCAGCAGGCCGAGCAGCGAGAACGCCGCTGCCGCCCACGGAAGCACGCTGTAATCGTAGGCGCCCGAGGAGAGCTCGAAGCGGACGACGATCCAGCCGCCGAAAAAGGCGCCGAACGCGTTGCCGAAGTTGAGCACGGCGTGGTTGGACGTGGAAGCGAGCGCCGGCGCGTCCTTGGCAAGCGTCATGATGCGCACCTGCAGCGCCGGCATCGGGGCGAACGAAGCCGCGCCCCACAGGAAGACGACGGCGAGCGCCAGCGGCGGCGTCGTGTCGACGAGGCCGAGCAGGGCGAGCAGCAGCGCTTGCGCCAGGAACGAGCCGATGACGGTGGGGATGAGAGCGCGGTCCGCGAGCTTGCCGCCGAGCATGTTGCCGAGCGTCACGCCGCAGCCGAACAGCACGAGCACCCACGGGACGACGCCTTCGGACAAGCCCGTCACGTCGGTCAGCAGCGGCTTGATGTAGCTGAACAGCGCGAACAGGCTGCAGCAGCCCATCGCGCCGGTGAGCAGCGCGAGCCCGAGCTTCGGCTGCATCAGGGCACGGATCTGGCGGGCTGGGCTCGTGTCCTCTTCTTGTTTTACCGAAGGAATAAGTACGATCAGGCCGATCAAGGTGACGACGCCCATGACGGCGACGGCCACGAACGACATCCGCCAGCCGAGCTCCTGGCCGATGAACGTCCCGAACGGCACCCCGAGGATGTTGGCGATCGTCAGACCCGCCATCATGACCGATACAGCACCGGCCTTGCGCTGGGAGGAGACGAGGCTGGAGGCGTACACCGCTCCGATGCCGAAGAACGTGCCATGCGCCAGCGAGGTGAAGATTCGGGACGCGAGCAGGATGCCGTAGGTCGGGGCGAGCGCTGCGGCGGCGTTGCCGGCGATGAAGAGCACCATGAGCAGCGAGAGCAGCAGCTTTTTGGGAAAGCGGGCGGTTGCGAGCGCGAGCACGGGAGCGCCGATGCCGACGCCGAGAGCGTAGCCGGTGATGAGGTTGCCCGCCTTCGGCACGCTGACGCCGAGATCGGCCGCCACCTCGGGCAGCAGGCCCATGATGACGAATTCCGTCATGCCGATGGCGAAGGCTCCGGCGGTCAGGGAGTAAAGGGAGAGCGGAAAGCGATCCTTGCCGCCGCGAGGCAGCGACGCATCGGCTGGCTGAACAGGTTGCATTGGGAGAGGTCCTTCTTTCTGTACTTGAGTGTAGGAGAGGCATGCAGCTTGCTTTTTGATATCAGCTTCCGACAGTATAGCAGATTCCTTTCGGTTGAAAAGGGAGGAGCAGCATCCGGGGGAAAAGCAAGCGCTTGCCTCAAAGGCAGCGGCGTGCAGGGGAGTCGTCTATCGGCGCTCTGCCGAATGTCGGATGAAACGGGCAAGCGTAGGCGGGGCCAGAGGTTTATATTCGATGATAGTAACTGGTAAGCCAGGCGCGGCCTGAAACGTGGATCTGAGGAGTAAGCTGAGGCGGGGTCGGAGCTTTCGAACTGAATGGAACGGACTTAACATGTGCAGGGGACTTGAGTCTTCAAGGAAAGACCGATTAGGCAAGCATAGAGGGGTCTATTCACGCTCCGACGAAGCCTTTGGCTGGACGAGCTGCCGGAGCGTCTTTTCTAGGGAACGGACAAGGGGAGAGGGGAAGGCAGTTTGGGCAGGTAGGTCGGAGCGAGGCGGGAGGGAAATGCTAGGGTAGAAAAGGGAGGATGGATATGAAAAAGAAACCCAATTATTCAGTCGCACGCTGAAGGCAAATGGGGAGGGAGCGCACGAGTGAAGGACGAACGACGAATCAAATCGTTACAAGGCTAGAATGGCGGAGCCTGAAATTCTAACGATGCGTGGCGAGCTTAAACGGGACAAAGAAGGGGGAAAACGAGGAAATAGAGGCGATTGGCGGTTTTAAGCGTCTGACACGTCGTTAGCTTGCCCGAACGGTGGAAAAAGGTGCTTTAAGCGTTAGAGGAGTCGTTAGCATCGGCGTTGACGTCGGGCGACTCCATGAAGCGTCGAGCCGCCTGCGGCTCCAGCCCCGCACGGCCAGCGCCGCCTGCGGCTCCAGCCCCGCACGCCGAGCGTCGCCCTGCGCCGGGCGCTGAGACGGGTCCGCTGCACCGCTCTCCGCCAAAAAGCCGGGCCCGTCTAATCGAGGAGCGCCGGCTTTTCCGGATTGCGCAGAAAGTCGAACATGAGGGCGAGCTGGACGGGCGTATTGCGTCCGAGCGACAGCGGAGGAAGCTCGCTCTCGCCGAAGAAGGCGGCCTCGCTCGTCTCGACTCCGCCGCCCGCGTCGCCGCCCGTAATCTCGCACAGGATGAACAGCTTGTAGATGTGGCGCGCATCCGGAGGATGGCCCTGCTTGAGCCGGTCCAGCACGGCGAGCAGGCGGACCGCCCGCGTGTCGAAGCCGCTCTCCTCGCGGATTTCCTTGACGACGTTCTCCTTCGGGGAAAGGCCGATCTCGGCCCAGCCGCCTGGCAGGCACCAGAGGCCGTCGGATTTCTCGCGCACGAGCAGCAGCTTCCCCTCGCGGAAAACGACGCCCCTCACGTCGACCTTCGGCGTCGCGTGTCCCTCTTCGGACGCGAAGCTGAGGACGATGTCCGACTCTCCCGCGCCCGTATGCTCGCTCATGATCCTCACGCTCAGCGCCCTCAGCTGCTCGAAGCGCTCCACGTCATAGACGTCCTTGCCATAAGCAAGGCCGGTCTGCGCGATCGCCTGCATCTCCCTTGCCCACGCCAGCCATTTCGGCTCCACTCGCGGTCGCCTCCTTTTGTAGGTCCGGCGCAGCGCCGGACCTTTCTCTTGGCTTTATTCCCGTCGAGGCGAACAATTCCTGCCCTTATCAGAAAATCGGCGCACGAAACGACAATTGTCCATATGCGAGAGCGTTTTGCTCATGGACGCGGCTGCTTGGAAAGGCCGATAATGAGGAGAATGATCGGAGGTCCTTCTCTTCGACAGGAAGAAGGAGTGCCGAAAACCGCTGCGAAAGGAAGATGTCCGATGAAAGCCGCGATCCATTACGACGCCGCCCGCCGCCTGTTCCATCTGCAAGGAGGCGCGGTCAGCTACGTCATCGAACTCATAGAAGGAAGCTATCCCGCCCATGTCTACTGGGGCCCGAGGCTCGCAGGAGCCTCGCCGCAGCTCGCGACGGCGTTCCGGGGACGTCCTTCGTTCTCCCCGACGCTGCTCCGGGAGCGGCCGGAGCTGTCGCTGGACACGCTGCCGCAGGAATATCCGGCCCATGGCGCGGGCGACTTCCGCGCGCCGGCCTACGAGGCGCGGCTCGCCGACGGCACTTCCGTCACGGAAGCCGTCTACGAGAGCCACCGCATCCTGGCCGGCAAGCCCGAGCTCGCGGGCCTGCCGGCGGTATACGCCGAATCGGACGACGAGGCGCTCACGCTCGAGCTGACGCTGCGCGATGCGTACAGCGGGCTCGCCGTCATCCTTTCCTATACCGTGTTCGAAGAGCATGCCGCGATCGCCCGCTCGGTCCGCTTCGCGAACGGCGGCAGCGAGCCGCTGGAGCTGGAGGCGGCGCTGAGCGCAAGCGTCGACTTCAAGACGTCGGACTACGACTTCCTGCATCTGGACGGACGCTGGCCGATGGAGCGGGGCATCAGCCGCGCGCCGCTGCAGCCGGGCATCCAGTCGGTCGGCAGCCGCCGCGGGTCGAGCAGCCACAACCACAATCCGTTCATCGCGCTGCTCGGACGCCGGGCCGACGAGGAGCAAGGCGACGCCTACGGCTTCAGCCTCGTCTACAGCGGCAGCTTCCTGGCCCGCGTCGAGACGGAGCAGTACGGCATGGCGCGCGCGCAGCTCGGCATCCATCCGGACGGCTTCTCGTGGCATCTGGAGCCGGGAGCGGAATTCCAGACGCCGGAATGCGTGCTCGTCTACTCGGCCGACGGACTCGGCGGCATGTCGAGGACGTATCATCGGCTCTACCGGTCGCGCCTGTGCCGGGGACCGTTCCGGGACAAGGAGCGTCCGGTGCTCGTCAACAACTGGGAAGCGACGTACTTCGATTTCACCGCCGACAAGATCGCCGCGATCGCCCGCGAGGGCGGCAAGCTCGGCATCGAGCTTTTCGTGCTCGACGACGGCTGGTTCGGCCGGCGCGACCGCGACGACAGCTCCCTCGGCGACTGGAAGGTCGATCCGAACAAGCTGCCGGAGGGGATGAACGACCTGGCGGAGCGCGTGCGCGCGGAAGGGCTGCAGTTCGGCCTTTGGTTCGAGCCGGAGATGGTGTCGCCGGACAGCGACCTGTACCGCCAGCATCCGGACTGGTGCCTGCATGTGCCGGGACGCCGCCGCAGCGAGGGGCGTCAGCAGCTGATCCTCGACTTCTCCCGCGAGGAGGTCGCCGATGCGATCGCCGAGCAGATCGAAAGCGTGCTGTCCAGTGCGCCGATCACCTACGTCAAATGGGACATGAACCGCAACATGACGGAAATCGGCTCCGCCGCGCTGCCGCCGGAGCGTCAGCGCGAGACGGCGCATCGCTACATGCTCGGCCTCTACCGGGTGCTGGATCGCATCACGTCGAAGTTCCCGCATGTGCTGTTCGAAAGCTGCTCCGGCGGCGGCGGACGCTTCGACCCCGGCATGCTCTACTACATGCCGCAGACGTGGACGAGCGACAATACCGATGCCGTCAGCCGGCTGCGCATCCAGTACGGCACGAGCCTCGTCTATCCGATCAGCTCGATGGGCGCCCATGTCTCCGCTGCGCCGAACCATCAGGTCGGCCGCATGACGAGCCTCAAGATGCGCGGTGACGTCGCGATGAGCGGCAATTTCGGCTATGAGCTGGACCTGACCCGGTTCAGCGAGGAAGAAGCGGCGCTGGCTGCGGCGCAGGTCGCCTTTTACAAGGAAATTCGGAGCCTCGTCCAGTTCGGCGACCTGTACCGGCTGCTGAGCCCGTTCGAAGGAGAGGACGCCGCCTGGATGATCGTCTCGCCGGACCGCCGCGAAGCGATCGCGTTCCATTTCCGCGTGCTGGCTCAGCCGAATCCGCCGATCGGGTGGCTGAAGCTGCGCGGCCTCGACCCGGCCCTCGACTACGAGGTGGCCGAGATCGACCTGGCCGGCCCCGGCGCGGCCGAGCCGTTCCGCGCAGGCGGCGACGTGCTGCTGCATGCCGGCCTCGCGCTGCCAGACCTTCCGGGCGACTTCCAAAGCCGCGTCTGGCGGCTGCGCGCCTAGCCTGCTTCATTTCTTTTCACCCGTTTCATTTCTCCTCGCCCGTTTCATCTCTCCGCGCTGCGGGTAATGACCCGCATACAGGCGCGGGGAAGCGATGTTCCCCGAACCGGCAGTCATGCCGGGCTGGCAGCTCCATCGGCTGCCGGCCCGGCGGCTGTCGGTTTGTTTTTGGATGCGGCAGGAATCAGCCGTGCGGTGTGGAAGTATAATCCAGAATAGGTATCGATTTGTCGATTGTTATCGAGCTCAATGTCGATTGTCGTTGGCGCGGGGAGAAAAAGGTCGAATCGACCGTTGGGGAGGGAAACGATATGGTCATCCAAGTGGGAAGAGGCGGCATGGCTCACGTGCCGGATGCGGAAGCCGCAGCCGTGCCGGGTCTCGTGGCGGAACGGATGATGCGGGAGGCGCTGCCGTACGAGCTGTCGAGGCCGGCGACGAGGAAGCTGGCCGGCTTGGGCGCGCTGCTGCTCGGCGACCGGGAGGCGCAGAGCCATCCGCTGGCCTCGATGCAGGAGGCGCTCGGCCGCCTGCTCGGCGAAGACTTCGACGTGCAGGCGAGCGACAGCTACGGCTTGCTGGAGGAGGAGATGCCGGCGGACCAGTCGCTCATCGTCGCCTGCAGCGACCGCTGGGAGCGGCCGCTGTCCGATCGGCAGGCTGCCGGCCTGGCTCGTTTCGTCGAGCGCGGAGGCGGACTGGTGCTGCTCCATTGCGGCATCTCGCTCGCCTGCCATCCGCTGCTGGAGCATCTGGCGGGGGCGCGCTGCGAGGAGCATCCCGAAGGCTGCCGGCTCAGCTTCGAGCCGGTCGTCGGCAAGGCCGGCGTGCATCCGGCGGTCCAGGACCTCCAGCCGTTCGAGCTGACCGACGAGCCTTACCGGTATGCGTTCCGGCCGTCGATGGACCGCGAGGTCATCCTCGAATACGTGCTCGGCGGAGAGCGCCGTCCGGCAGCCTGGGCGCATCGGGCCGGCCGCGGCCGCGTCGTTGCCCTCATGCCGGGCCACGGCGGCTCCTCGCTCCGGCACCCGCAGCTGCAGCGGCTGATCCGCCGCAGCTCCCTATGGGCGGCCGGCCGCATTTAAGACGGCTGGATACGGCGTTTCCCCTCATGCAATAAAGCTCCACGGCTTGTTTAGCCGTCGGAGCTTTATTTTTTTTCCGCGCACGGATTTCTCTATCACGATAAGAACGTTCGGCGTCGATAGCTATACTACGGCAACCGACTATCCTACAGGAAAAAAGAGAGGGCATACTATGGCGTCAACATCTTCCAGCATCAATCCGCAGCACAAGTCTACTTTCGGCAGGCTGCTCCAGCGGCGGCCGAAGGGCGCGATGGAGCAAGCGAGCGCAGCCGCCGGTACCGCTTACACCGAGCTGCGCAAGCGGAACCAGACGGTGCTCGTCATCGTCAGCTTCAATATCCTCCTCATGTCCGCCATGATGATCGGCTTCGGCGCGTCGCTGTCGTTCGCCCTCAAGATGTCGCTTCCGACGCTCGTCGTCATGACGCTGCTCTGGACAGCCCACGCGACGCGCGTGCTGGAAAAAGCCATTCCGATCGCGGTGCTGATGCTTGTCGGCTATTTGGCGGCGACAGGCATCCAGGACAATCCGTCCGATCCGCTCAACGCGCTCACGGCCTTTTACTTGATGGCGATCGGCATCATGTACAACAGCCGGCTGTCCCTCGCCTACGGCACGCTGAGCGGCTTGTTCATCGTCCTCTATAAATATCTCGCCTTCCCCGAATCCGATCCGGACGGGCAGTACCATTTGATCTATTTCATCTTTTACTTCGTCCTGGCGGCCATTACGATGATCTGCCAGTCGGAGATCGGACGCGGAATTTTCCGCCGCGCTCTGGGGCTGCAGGAAGCGGCCCAGGAGCAGCTGCTCAAGGAGCAGGAGCGGGAGCGGATGACGCTGGCCACGGTCAAGACGCTGTCCGACAGCATGGGCCGCATCCGCGAGAACGGCCGCGAGAACGACGCCTCCTTCCAGGAGATGAACACGGCGTTCCAGGAGCTGACGTCCGGGGTGACGACCCAGGCCGAGACGATGGGCGAAATCTCTTCCCGGGTGAGCGAGTCGATGCAGCAGATGGAGCGCATGATGGGCACGCTCGGCTCGATGGTCGGCCAGATCGAGGAGGCGGGGGGCGCTTCCGCCGAGGGCGCGCGCGTCGTCGGCGAGCTTAGCCGCACGATCGAGGCGTTCCGGACCAGCATGGAGGAGCTGCAGGATCGGTTCGACGGGCTGAACGATACGATCCGGGGCATCCTGCCGTTCACGGCGTCCATTCAGGATATCGCCCGCCAGACGAACCTGCTATCGCTCAACGCGAGCATTGAGGCGGCGCGGGCCGGCGAGCATGGAGCGGGCTTCGGCGTCGTGGCCTCCGAGATCCGCAAGCTGGCGATGACGGCCGGCGATACCGCCGACCGGATGACCGGCAGCCTCGAGCAGGCCGCTCTCCGTACGGAGCAGTCCCGCCAGGCGATGCGGGAGAACGCGCTGCGCATGGAGGAGAGCCTCGGCCATGTCGAAGCGACCAGCTCCGCGTTCGGCGGCATCCGCCAGTCCGTCCAGTCGCTGCAGTCGGATGCGGCGCGGATCGGGGAAGAGATGGACGCGGTCAGCGCTTCGAGCGGCGATGTGGAGGAGCGGGTGAGCGACTTCGCCGCCGTCGTGCAGCAGTCGTCGGCGACGCTGGAGGAGCTGCTTGCGACGGTCGAGACGCTCGTGCGCCAGAACACCTTGCTGCAGTCGAGAATCGAAGAATCCGAGGCGGCGCTTCGCCAGCTGTCGGCCGCCGGCTGACCGTACGGGAAGGCAATGCCGATTCAACGAGAAAAAGGCCGTCCGCGATCGCGGACGGCCTTTTTTTGGTCGCAACGGCGCCGGCGGCAGCGCCTGCTGCGCTCAATACCCGTCGGTCCGATGCCCGGAACGGTCGGCCAGCTGCTGGCCTTCGCGCATCGACTCGTTGCCGAGGTGGCTCGCATCGACCGCTTCGGCGGACGCGAGCGCCTCGGCCACGCGCCTGCCGTAGTCGGCGTCGGCCTGCTTGAAGTGGCCGATCATCTTGTCGCGGACGACCGGCCGGCATACCTTGAGCGCGTCCACGAGGTTTTGGATGAGCTCATCCTGCTCCCACGGCTCGAACTTGCGGTACGTATCTCCCGCCTGGCTGAAGTCGTTGGGCCGATCGAGCTTCTCGCGGACGAGCCTCGCCTCGTACGCCGGCTCGTGCTCCGCGCCGGACGGGCGGGCCTCCGTCAGGCCGCCGAGGCTGGACGGCTCATAGTTGACATGCGGGTTCTGCCCCGGCGCGAGGTCGACCTTGTATTCCATCTGGCCGTCGCGCTGATTCGTGGCGACCGGAGCTTTCGGCGAGTTCACGGGCAGCTGCAAGTAGTTCGTGCCGACCCGGTAGCGCTGCGTGTCGGAGTAGGAGAAGGTGCGGCCCTGCAGCAGCTTGTCGTCGGAGAAGTCCAGCCCGTCGACGAGCACGCCCGTGCCGAACGCCGCCTGCTCGACCTCCGCGAAGTAGTTGTCCGGATTGCGGTTCAGCGTCATTTTGCCGACAGGCAGGAACGGGAACTTCTCCTTCACCCACAGCTTCGTCGGGTCGAGCGGATCGAAGTCGAGCTCGGGATGCTCGCCGTCCTCGAGAATCTGCACGCTCAGCTCCCACTCCGGATAGTCTCCGCGGTCGATCGCCTCGTACAGATCCTGGGTCGCGTGGCTCGTATTTTTCGCCTGGATCGCCTCGGCCTCGTCCTGCGTCAGGTTCTTGATGCCCTGCTTCAGAGGCTCCCAGTGGTACTTCACGAGATAGCCGGTGCCGTCCTTGTTGACCCACTTGTACGTGTTCACGCCCGAGCCCTGCATCTGCCGGTAGTTGGCCGGGATGCCCCACGGGGAGAACAGGAACGTGACCATATGCGTCGCTTCAGGCGAGTTCGAGAGGAAGTCGAACATGCGCTCCGGATCGTTCAGGTTCGTCACCGGATCGGGCCTGAACGAATGCACCATGTCGGGGAACTTGAGCGGATCGCGGATGAAGAAGATTTTCAGGTTGTTGCCGACGAGGTCCCAGTTGCCGTCCTCGGTGTAGAACTTGACGGCGAAGCCGCGCGGGTCGCGCAGCGTCTCCGGCGAGTGGCCGCCGTGCACGACGGTGGAGAAGCGGACGAATACCGGCGTCTGCTTGCCCTTCTCCTGGAACAGCTTGGCCCGCGTATACTTGGACACCGGCTCGCCGCCGACAGTGCCGTACGCTTCGAACACGCCGTAGGCGCCGGCTCCGCGCGCATGCACGACGCGCTCCGGCACGCGCTCGCGGTCAAAGTGAGAGGTTTTTTCGATGAAATGATAGTTCTCCAGCGTCGACGGCCCGCGGCTTCCGACCGTGCGGATGTTTTGGTTGTCCGTGATCGGGTGGCCCTGCCGGTTCGTCAGCGTCCGATCGGCCCCGCCTGCTTGCTTGTTCTCGTCCAAAATGTCTGCACCCTTTCTTCTCGAGGTTGCTTCCGGTTTATTTTGGCAAAGAAAGGTTAATTTATGCGGGCAGGATCCAAAATGGAGGGCTGGCTCGATTTGGTGTGGACAGGCCATCCGTTTTTCGATAAATTTGTATTCTGTATTTTGTATTTTAATCAACGCAACGGTCGGAGGATATCGAGATGGACAAAACACCAAAGGAAACGGCTTTGGGACAAAGCAAAAAAGCCGAGCGCTTCACCTCTTCAGGCTTCATCCTGGCGGCGATCGGCAGCTCGGTCGGACTAGGAAACATGTGGAAATTTCCGTACATTACAGGCTTGTACGGCGGAGCGGCGTTCTTCCTGCTGTTCGTCGTCTGCCTCATTATCGTCGGCCTGCCGGTGCTGCTTGCCGAGATGACGATCGGCCGGGGCGGGCGCGGCAACGCCGCAAGCTCCTTCTACAACCTCACCGGCAACAAGCAGTGGAAATGGTTCGGCTTCATGTCCGTCGTGACGGCGTTCCTCATCATCTCCTACTACGGCGTCGTCGCGGGCTGGACGCTCCAGTACACGATCGACTCCGTCGTCGGCTCCCTGGGCCAAGGCACGAACTTCGACCAGCACTTCGTCGACTTCGCGGCCGGCGGCTGGCCGGTGTTCTGGCAGCTCGTCGTCATGATCGTCTGCGGCGTCATCGTCGGCAAAGGCATCTCGGGCGGGATCGAGAAGTTCAACAAAATCCTCATTCCCGGCTTCCTGGCCATCCTGCTCGTGCTGATGGTCCGCGCGCTGACGCTGCCGGGAGCGGCCGCGGGCGTCGACTTCTTCCTGAAGCCCGACTTCTCCGTGCTGACCGGCGAATCGGCGCTGATCGCGCTCGGCCATGCGTTCTTCTCGCTGTCGCTCGGCATGGGCTGCATGCTCACCTACGGCTCCTACGTGCAAAAGGAGCAGTCGCTCGGCAAGGCGACGGTCGCGATCGGCGTCGGCGACCTCGGCTACGCGCTGATCGCGGGCCTCATCATCTTCCCGACGATCTTCTCCTACGGCATCGAGCCGCAAAAGGGCGTCGGCCTGGCCTTCATGGCGCTGCCGGCCTCGTTCTCCCAGATGCCGCTGGGCTCGCTGTTCGGCGGCCTGTTCTTCCTGCTGCTGGCGATCGCGGCGCTCACGTCCGCCGTCTCGATCCTCGAGGTGCCGGTCGCTTATGCGATGCATTATTGGAAATGGTCGCGCCGCAAGGCGGCCGCGATCATCGCCGCGCTCAGCTTCGCGCTGGGCGTGCCGGCCGGCCTGTCCGTCTCCGGTCCGCTCAGCGACTGGACGCCTTTCGGCAAGTCGATCTTCGACTGGTTCGACTTCATGACCGCCTACGTGCTCATGCCGCTCGGCGGCCTCGCCGTGACGCTGTTCACCGGCTATGCGTGGAAGCGCGCCGGCGAAGAGGCCGGCCTGACCGGCTTCTGGTACCGGGCCTGGATGTTCTGCCTGCGTTATGTCGCGCCGCTGCTCATCCTGGCCGTGCTTCTGTATTCGATCTTCGTCAAGCCGGTCTGATCCCGGTTCGACGAAAAAAGGGGCTTCGCCCCTGTCCGCTTGCGGACAGGGGCGAAGCCCCTTTTTGAACTCCTTAATCAGCCAAGCGGCAGCAGGAGAGACTCACGCCTCGCCGGCCTTGACGCGGGCGAGGAAGCCCTCCGCGGCCTGCCAAGCCGCGCCGCGCACGGCCGAGCCGTCGCCGAGCTC
This sequence comes from Paenibacillus albicereus, assembly GCF_012676905.1. Classification (NCBI taxonomy): domain Bacteria; kingdom Bacillati; phylum Bacillota; class Bacilli; order Caryophanales; family Paenibacillaceae; genus Paenibacillus; species Paenibacillus albicereus. The sequence goes on from NZ_CP051428.1 coordinate 1,167,000, forward strand.
GGCGAACCGGACCCGGGCCTGGCGGCGGTGGAACGGCAGCGCGCGCGCCTGCACCTCGCGCTGCACGGCCGGCTCCAGCCAGCGGGCCGCCATGCTCAGGCGGCTGCCGATGAGCACGGCCTCGGGGTTGAACACGTTGATGATCGTAGCGATGCCGATGCCGAGGTAGGAGCCGATCTCCCCCCAGATGCGCAGCGCTTGCGGATGTCCCTGCGCGGCGAGCTGAGTCAGCTCCTCGAGGCTGCCGCAGCCGATCGCGGCCGCGGCCTCGAGCGCCGCCTGCTCGGAGGCGAAGCGCTCCCAGCAGCCGCGGTTGCCGCAGCGGCAGGCGGGGCCGTCGAACTGGATGGACAGGTGCCCGAGCTCGCCGGAGAAGCCGGAAGCGCCGCGGTACAGCTCGCCGTCCAGCACGAGGCCGGTGCCGATGCCCATGCCCGCGCTCACGTAGACGAGATGGCGGATGCCGGCGGCGGCTCCGAAGATGCGCTCGCCCTGGGCGCCGAGGTTGGCTTCGTTGTCGGCATGCACCGGCACGCCGAACCGCTCCTCCAGCCGGCGGGCGACCTCCGTCGGCTCCCAGTCCATATGCGGCGCGAGCAAGAGCGAGCCGGCGCCGTCGACGATGCCCGGCAGCCCGATGCCGATGCCGACGACGCCGTAGGGCTGGGGCGGCGATTCGGGCAGCAGCTCCTCGATGAAGGCGATCAGCTGCTCCATGACGCTTCGGCCGCCGGCAGGCTCCACCTTGCGCCGCCGCTCGGCGAGCACCTCGCCGCGCAGGTCGGCGCGTACGCCCATCAAGTAGGTGGCGCCGACGTCGACGCCGATCGCGCAGCCGGCCGACGCGCGGAACTCCAGCATGACGGGCTTGCGTCCGCCGCTCGAGGCGCCTTGGCCCGTCTCCGTGAGCAGGCCGCGGTCGATCAGGTCCTGCACGAGCGACGATACGGTCGCTTTGTTGAGGCCGGTGCCGGCCGAGATCGCGGCGCGCGACAGCGGCTCGCCCTTCAGGACGGCGTCAAGCGCGATGCCGGTATTGATGCGGCGGATGAGGGCGGGATCGCCGGTCGTCGTTGATTTCATCATGTTCTCCTTCGGATGGAGCGGCTGCAGCCGCTTTTCGTTCTGCTGACTACGATACCATGTCCAAGCCAGCATAACACAAAAAAGTTTGTTTGTTTAGTAGACAAACTAAGTTGAAGAGTGGTACTCTACGGGTAGAACTTTATATAAAAGCGTTTTCATACCATCCACCACTTTCAGGGAGGCTATCATTCATGGCATACTTCAACGGCATCAACCGCATTCAGTTCGAAGGCCGCGACACCGACAATCCGCTGGCGTTCCGCCACTACGATCCGAAGCAGGTCGTGCTCGGCAAGACGATGGAGGAGCATCTGCGCTTCGCCGCCGCCTACTGGCATACGTTCACGGCCGACGGCTCCGACCCGTTCGGCAAGGGCACGGCGGTGCGTCCATGGGACCGCTTCAGCGGCATGGACCTGGCCAAGGCCCGCGTCGAGGCGAACTTCGAGTTCCTCGAGAAGCTCGACCTGCCGTTCTTCTGCTTCCATGACCGCGACATCGCGCCGGAAGGCGATACGCTGCAAGAGACGAACCGCAACCTCGACGAGATCGTCGCCCTGCTCAAGGACGGCATGAAATCGAGCGGCCGCCGCCTGCTGTGGAATACCGCCAACATGTTCTCCAACCCGCGCTTCACGCACGGCGCCGGCACCGCTCCGAGCGCGGACGTGTTCGCCTACGCCGCCGCCCAGGTCAAGAAGGGGCTTGAGGTCGGCAAGGAGCTCGGCGCCGAGAACTACGTGTTCTGGGGCGGCCGCGAAGGCTACGAGACGCTGCTCAACACGGACATGGGCTTCGAGCTCGACAACCTGGCGCGCCTGTACCGGATGGCTATCGACTACGCCGGCGAGATCGGCTTCGACGCGCAGTTCCTGATCGAGCCCAAGCCGAAGGAGCCGTCCAAGCACCAGTACGATTTCGATGCCGCTACGACGCTGGCATTCCTGCAAAAATACGGCATGCAGGACCGCTTCAAGCTGAACCTCGAAGCGAACCATGCCACGCTCGCCGGCCATACGTTCGAGCACGAGATTCGCGTCGCCGCCATCAACGGGGCGCTCGGCTCGCTGGACGCTAACCAGGGCGACCTGCTGCTAGGCTGGGATACCGACGAATTCCCGACCGACCTGTACGCGACGACGCTCACGATGTACGAGGTGCTCAAGGCCGGCGGCCTCGGACGGGGCGGCGTCAACTTCGACGCCAAGGTGCGCCGGGGCTCCTACGAGCTGGATGACCTGTTCATCGCCCACATCGCCGGCATGGACAGCTTCGCGTGGGGCCTGAAGGCGGCCGCCAAGCTGATCGAGGACCGCGTCATCGACGGCATCGTCGAGGAGCGCTACGCGACGTTCAAGCAAGGCATCGGCGCCGACATCGTCAGCGGCAAGGCGACGCTCGCCTCGCTGGAGCAGTACGCGCTGCAGAACAACCCGATGAACAACCGCTCGGGCCGCCTGGAGCAGATCAAGGCGAAGCTCAACGAAGTGATCTACCGTGTCTGAGTTCGTCATCGGCATCGACCTCGGCACGAGCGCGGTCAAGGTCCTGCTGGTCGGCAGGGACGGCCGCATCGCCGCCGAGGCTTCGCGCGAATACCCGCTCTCGAGCCCGCGTCCGGGCTGGAGCGAGCAGCGGCCGGAGGATTGGGTGGAGGCGACGCTGGCGGCTCTCGGCGAGCTGTCGGCCGCTCCCGGCCTGCCGCAGGGCTGGACGGTGGAGGGCATGAGCTTTTCCGGGCAGATGCACGGCCTCGTGCTGCTCGGCGACGACCTGAAGCCGCTGCGGCCGGCCATCCTCTGGAATGACACGCGCACGACGGCGCAGTGCCGCGAGATCGAGCGCATCCTAGGGACGAGGCTGCACGACATTACCCGCAATCCGGCGCTCGAGGGCTTCACGCTGCCCAAGCTGCTGTGGGTGCGCGAGCAGGAGCCGGAGACGTTCGCCCAGGCGCGCGTCTTCGTCCTGCCGAAGGATTACGTCCGGCTGCGCCTGACCGGCGAGCTGCATATGGATCTTTCCGACGCCGCCGGCACGCTGCTGCTCGACGTGCCGAACCGGCGCTGGAGCTCCGAGGTGCTTCAGGCGCTCGATCTCGGCGCCGAGCTGTGCCCGCCGCTCGTCGAGTCGACCGGGCAGACGGGCACGCTGCTGCCGGAGCTGGCCGAGCGCACCGGGCTCTCGGGCCAGCTGCGCGTGTACGCCGGCGGCGCGGACAATGCGTGCGGCGCGATCGGCGCCGGCATCCTCCAGGAGGGCGAGGCGCTCTGCAGCATCGGCACGTCAGGGGTGCTGCTCTCGTACGAAGGCGAGCAGGATCGAGACTACGGCGGCCGGGTCCATTTCTTCAACCACGGCGCTCCGGGCGCGTTCTACTCGATGGGCGTCACGCTTGGCGCCGGCTACTCGATGAGCTGGTTCAAGCGCGTCATGGGCGGTGCGGACTACAGCGAGCTGCTGGACGGCGCGGGCGACGTGCCGCCGGGCTCCGGCGGCCTGCTGTTCGCGCCGTATCTGGCGGGAGAGCGCACGCCGTATGCGGATGCCGACATCCGCGGCAGCTTCATCGGGCTCGACGGCAGCCATCGCCGCGAGCATCTGGCGCGGGCCGTCATGGAGGGCATCACGTTCTCGCTGAACGATACGCTGACGATCTACCGCGAGGCGGGACGCGACATCCGCTCCATCGTCTCGATCGGCGGCGGCGCGAAAAATCCCGACTGGCTGCAGATCCAGGCCGACCTGTTCGGCCTGCCGGTGACGGCGCTCGAGAACGAGCAGGGACCGGGCCTCGGCGCGGCGATGCTGGCCGCGGCCGGCAGCGGCTGGTTCCCGGATCTGGCGTCCTGCGCGGCAGCCTTCGTGCGGCGAGGCCGCACGTACGAGCCGCGTCCGGAGGCGGCGGCCTCGTACCGCGAGCTGTATCCGCTGTACCGCCAAGTGTACGAGGCGACGCGCTCGCTCAGCGCCGGCCTCGGCCGGTTCCGCGCGGGGCTCGCCCAGGGCTGACCGAGGCATCGGGTCCTGGCGCCGGCGTGATGCGAAGCGGCGCGAGGCGAAGCGGTGCGTAGCGAGACGGCGCGAGGCGATGCGGTGCGTAGCGAGGCGGCGCGTGGCGAGACGGCGCGTAGCGATGTGGCGTGGGGCGAGGCAGCGCGTGACGATGCGGCGCGTGGCGAGACGGTGCGTAGCGAGACGGCGCATGGCGAGGCGGCGTGGGGCGAGACGGCGCGTAGCGAGGCGGCGTGGGGCGAGACGGCGCGTAGCGAGGCGGCGCGTGGCGAGACGGCGCATGGCGAGGCGGCGCGTGGCGAGACGGCGCGTAGCGAGGCGGCGCGTGGCGAGACGGCGACTAGCGAGGCGGCGCGAGGCGAGAAAGCGCCGCATGCCGCAGCGAGGCCACGACGAGTTACGCGGGCTCGGCCGCCAGCCTGCCTGCGCGGGCAGAGGCGGGAAGCTCTGCGGAGACACCCTTTCGGCACGCAACTCGGCGGGGCTGTCTTGAAAAAAAAGCGGGAAGAAGACGGATGGTTCCGTCAGCTTCCCGCTTTTTTGATGGGGCAAAGGATCGACTGGCTGCGGACGGTTCTGCTCGTCCTGTGCGGGCGGCGTCCGGCAGCGGCCTGTGCGGCCATCCGTCGTCCTGAAAGAAGCCGATCCGGCGTGGCAGTCAGAGACTTGAACGGGCTAACGAAACAGAGAAACGCTATTCCGCTCGAAATCGCCTTTTCTGACGCCTAACGAAACAGAGAAGCGCTATTCGGTCAAATGTGCACCAAAATGGCCCCCATGCCCGTCGATAGCGTTCGTGAGTTTCGTTACGATTCCAAAACGCTCTTTTTTGAGTCAATAGCGTCGTAGAGTTTCGTTAGAGTCCGAGCCACCCGCCGCGCCGGAGCACTTTCGCGAGCCGCAGCCTGATGCTCGTCCAATCGCCGCGTCTGCTAAGCGACAAGTGCCGCTGCTGGCTGTCCAATGGCCTCGTCCGCAAAGCGACAAGTGCCGCTGCTAGCTGTCCAAGCGCCGCGTCCGCCAAAAGACAAGTGCCGCTCGCTGGCTGCCCAACTGTGCTGCCAAGCGCCCCGACCCCCGTGTCCGCCAAGCGTCCCGCCCGTTCAGTCCCCCGTGTCCACCAAGCGCTCGTCCGTTCAGTCCCCCCGTGTCCACCAAGCGCTCGTCCGTTCAGTCCCCCCGTGTCCGCCAAGCGTCCTGCCCGTTCAGACCCCCGTGTCCACCAAGCGCTCGTCCGCCCCGTCGCGGCCGCCGCTCATAAACCGCCGCGCCGCTGGTTATCGTATGGAAGAGCCGGCAAAGACCGGTTCGATCCGTTTCGAGCAGAGGAGACTGAAGCCATGACCGACCGCCGCTTGCTGTTCCGATTCCACGACGCGGAGTCCGCCTCTGTCGCGGCCGCTACGCTGCTGGAGCTCGGCTATGACGCCGCCGCCCAAGGCGCGCAGGAAGTAGGATTGTCGCTGCGCGGCAGCGACCTGACGTCGGCGCTGGAGATCGCGTTCGCCCACGGGGGCGAGCTGGACGTTCCGGAAGAGGACGTGATTCCGATTCCGGCCCATATCGTCAACGAAGACTTCGTCGCATGGGAAGACGGCTTCGGCCAGACAACCGGTTCCGAAGCGTCCGGCCTGCGCAACCGCGACGAAGCGACCGAGGGCGAGCCGGCATTCCCGGAGCAGGCCGCTACGCTCAGCTACTTCTCGGGCGACGTGCACGGCTGATCCGAAGGGCATGATCGCAAGCCGAAACGGGTCGAGGGCGCGCATGGCAGCCTCGGCCCGTTCCTGGTTCCGCCCCGCGGCCTCGGCCCGTTCCTAGTACCGCCTCGCGGCTTCGAGTGGAATCCTACCGGCTCCCGAGCGACCCGGCGCGCTCCTCCAGCGCTTGGAGGGCGGCGCTCCTGCCGGCGTGGCGGCCGGTGGTGAACGCGGCCGTAATGTTGTAGCCGCCGGTGAAGCCGTGCAGGTCGAGCACCTCCCCGCAGAAATAAAGGCCGTGCACGAGCTTGGAGCCCATCGTCTTCGGATGGATCTCCTTCAAGTGGATGCCGCCGCCCGTGACGAACGCTTCCTCGATGGACAGCGTGCCGTTCACCCGGACGGGCAGCGCCTTGAGCAGCTTCGCGTAGTCCTGCAGCAGCGAGCGGTTCAGATTGTCGTACGTGACGGTCGGATCGAGTCCGGAGCGCTCCAGCGTAAACTCCGCCACCCGCTCCTGCATGAGCGGAGACAGCACGTTTTTGAACGCCTTGCGCGGCTCGGCCGCAGCAAGCGACAGCAGCTCCGCGCACAGCTCGTCGGCGGAGCGGTCGGGGTATAGATCGGCGGTGATCCGGACTTCCGGAGCACCGCTTTTTCTGCGCTCCTTGACGACGAACTGGCTGCATCTCAGCGCGGCCGGACCGGACAGGCCGAAGTGGGTGAAGATCATGTCGCCTTCCTGCTCCGTGAGCCGCTTGTCCTTGGCGCTCCATACCGTGAGGACGACGCCCCGCAGCGACAAGCCCTGCAGCCTGCGGTCGCGGATGAACGGCTCGGCTGACGTCAGCGGAACCTCGGTCGGATACAGCTCCGTCACCGAATGGCCCGCCGCTTCCGCCCAAGGATAAGCGTCGCCGGTCGAGCCGGTGTGGGGCACCGACTTGCCGCCGGTCGCCACGACGACCGCCGCCGCGAGCAGCTCCTGGCCGTCGCTCAGCCGGACGCCGCGGACGCGGCCGTCCGCCAGAAGCAGCCCGGCCGCCTTTTCGTTCGTCCGGACCTCGACTCCGCTCGACTTCACGGAGGCGATGAGCGCGTCGACGACCGTCTTGGCCTTGTCCGAGACGGGGAACATCCGCCCCCGGTCCTCCTCCTTGAGCCGGATGCCGAGCGCCTCGAAAAAGCCGATGATCTCCCGGCTGCCGAATTCCGAAAGGGCGCTGTGCAGAAACTTGCCGTTGCCCGGAATATAGCGGATCAGCTCCTGCGGCTCCTTGTTGTTGGTGACGTTGCAGCGTCCGCCGCCGGATATGGCCAGCTTGCGTCCGAGCTTGCTGCCCTTGTCGAGCAGGAGCACGCGAGCTCCTTCGCGGCCCGCCGCCGCGGCGGCCATGAGGCCGGACGGTCCCCCTCCGATGATGATGACGTCGAATCTATGCTGGCTTGCCATTCGCGACGCTTCTCTCCTTTTGCAGATATAGGCTACAATCAGTGTACCAAATGCGGAGCAAAAGCGAAAAGGAGCGGATGGCGATGCGGGAGCTGGCGCTGACGGCGAAGGACGGCACGCGGCTGCAGGGATGGACCCTGGAGCCGAGGAACGAAGGGGACGGCCGGCAGCCGGGCGGTCCGGCGGAAGACCGGGGCCGCGAGGGAGAAGCCTCGCAGCCTGGCGGTCCGGCGGAGGACCGAGGCCGCGAGAAAGAAGCCTCGCAGCCGGGCGGTCCGGCGAAAGACCGAGGCCGCGAGGAAGAAGCCTCGCAGCCGGGCGGTCCGGCGAAAGAGCGGGGCCGCCAGGGAGAAGCCTCGCAGCCGGACGGCATGGCGCGGCGCCAAGGCCCGCAGGGAGAAGCGCCGCAGAAGTCCGCCCAAGCGGAGGGGCAATTCCGCCACCAAGAGCCCTCCCGGCCGGACGGCCATGAACGAGCTCGAAGCCGCCCGGAGGCGGCATCGCCGCTGCGCGCCAAGCCGCGGGCGGCGGTCTGCCTCGTGCACGGCATGGGCGAGCATAGCGGCCGCTATGCGGAGCTCGCGCAGGCGCTGGCGGCGGAAGGCATCGCCGTGCTCGCCTACGACCAGCGAGGCCACGGCCGCTCGCCGGGCCCGCGCGGCCACGCGGACAGCATGGAGACCTTGACGGCCGACGCGGAGCGGGCCGTCCGCGAGGCCGTCCGCCTATGGCCGGAATCGCCGATTATCCTCTATGGGCACAGCATGGGCGGCGCGGTTGCGCTGGCGGCCGCTCTCGGCCGCGAGCTGCCGATCGCCGGCCTCATCCTGACGAGCCCGTGGCTGCGCCTCGCCTCGCCGCCGTCCAGCCTCGCCCGGGCGGCGGCGGCCTGGATCGGCCGCATCCGGCCGGCCTTCGCGCTGCCGAGCGGCATCAAGCAGCGGGACCTGTTCCGTCCGGGCGCCCATGCCGTCGCCGGCGGCGCGCTCGATCCGCTTTGCCACACCCGGATCACCGTCTCGACCTATCTGGCGGTGACGTCGTCCGCCGCCCAGTCGCTCGCGTCCGCCGGCTCCCTGGCCGTGCCGACGCTGCTGCTGCACGGCACGGAGGACCGCGTGACGTCGCTGCAGGCGAGCGAGGAGCTGGCGGCGGCGCTCGGCCCGCTCTGCTCGTTCCGGCGCTGGGAGCGGGGCTTCCACGAGCTGCATCACGACGAACGCAGAGAGGAGGTCATCGAGACGGTCCGGATGTGGATTTATGCAAACTCTTGATTGTCAAAAATCTCCTGCTGTGCTTTAATCGGAGGTATCCAAGACGGCTCGCAAAGGGGGGAACCTTCTGCGTCAATGGGGGAAAAATTAATTCTGCAGGCGTTCATCTCCTTGTTGCCCGTATTCCTCTATCAGCTGTGGATGTACCGCCTGAACCAGGGCCGCAGCTCGATTCCGTTTTTCTGCGCCGCCTACGGGGTTTCGCTGGCGGCGTGCTTCCTGCTTACCGAGACGACCCGGTTCGGCTTCGACCTGAACCTGCGGTACATCCCCTTCCTCATGGGATCTCTGTACGGAGGCGTGCCCGGTCTGGCCACGATGTCCGCGATCTACGCGGTCCTGCGCCTGCCTCAGCTCGACGACGGCTGGGAGACGTTCGGCTTCGTCATGTTCCTGGCGGCCGCGATCCCGGTGCTGCTGCTGACGATCCGGCCGTTCCAGCTTGCGCGGCTCAAGGAGAAGTTCAAGATCCTGTTCGTGCTGCTGACGCTCGGCGGAGCCTACCACGCGCTGCTCTACGTCCTCTACCTCAGAGAGTTCGAGCCGGAGCGCCTCGTCACCGCCACCGGCACGATCGCCCTTATCACGATCATCAGCTACGCCGCAGCCGCGCTTACCCTGTACACGATCCAGCAGGTCAACCAGCACCATCAGCTGCAGCATCAGCTGAGGCGGATGTCGTCCAACTATATGAACGAAGTCCACAAGCTCCAGCAGTTCATCGACCAGATGGCGATGGGCACGATGGGGACCGTCCTCGTGGACGCGGACGGCCGGATCTCGCATCTGAACGATGCCGCGATCCGGCTCAGCGGCCATTCGCTCAAGGGCCGCAGCAAGCTGGAGTTCTCCGGCATGCCGTACGAGCGGTTCTTCCGCAGCCAGGAGCAGCTCAAGCGGCAGTTCGACCAGGCGATCCGCGGCAGCATGTCTCCGCCTGCGATCCTCGCCGAAGGGGAGCGCTCCTACTTGACGACGGCGTTTCCGATCCGCAACCTGCAGGCCGGCATCGTGACGGGCGCCGCGATGGTCGTGCAGGACGTGACCGAGCTGAGCCAGCTGAAGGACGAGCTCGGACGGATGGAAAGGCTGAGCCTCGTCGGCCAGATGGCCGCGAGCATCACGCATGAGATCCGCAATCCGATGGCCGTCATCCGCGGCTTCGTGCAGCTGATGCGCGAACGGAGTCCGGACAGCCAGCAGGAGTATTTCCGCATCGTCATCGACGAGCTCGATCGCGCCAACGCCATCATCAACGACTTTCTCTCGCTTGCCCAGAACCGCGTCATCGCCAAGGAGCAAGGCTCGCTCCACGATATCGTGCACGAGCTGCTGCCGCTTCTATGGGCCGACGCCAACCTGCGCGGGCAGTCGATCGAGCTGAGCCTCGCCGACCAGATCCCGCCGCTCGAGCTGAGCAGCAAGGAGATCAAGCAGCTCATCCTCAACCTGGCTCGCAACGGCATGGAGGCGATGGGGGACAAAGGGGTGCTCCGGATCGCGACCCGCATGATCGGCTCGGCCGTGGAGCTGTCGGTGGAGGACGACGGAGACGGTATTCCTTCGGACAAGCTTGTCCGCCTGTTCGAGCCGTTCTATACGACCAAGGCTCGCGGCACCGGCCTCGGCCTGCCGCTCTGCCTCAGCATCGCGGAGCGCCACAACGGCCGCATCGACGTCGATTCGGAGCCGGGCCGCGGCACCGTGTTCAAGGTGGTCTTCGAGCGCCCGGAGCAGGAGGAGCTCCGCCTGCGAGAGCCGGATGCCGGCTAGGGGCCGCTTCCGGGCATAGTTCGCCGCCAGGGACGGCATACTAGCCCCATGGCGGCGCCAGCATGCGGCCGCGTCCATCCTTTACCGACAGGAGCTGAACGCATACGATGGCCAATCCGGGCAACGACGACTCCAAGGAGCAGAAGAAGCAGCAGCAAGAGGAGCGCAAGGGCACGGCCGCAGGCTCGCCGGGCTTCGACAAGAAGCTGGACGGTCCGAACCGTCCGTCGATCTGAAGTGGCGGGCGATCCGCGGCTGGATCCGTTCGAGATCGAGTTTCTTCCCCGCTTCCGCAGCGGCAGGGGACCGCGCGCGCCGTTCGTGAACCGGCATGGCGTCACGATCGGCGACCACGAGTACGCCTCGCCGGACTCGCCGCTGGAGCAGTGGTCGGAGGAGACGGATCCGGCCGTCATGGCCGGCGACGAATGGGTGCACCCGTACAAGGACATCGGGTTCCTGACCGCGCAGAACCGCGCCCTGTTCGAGCAGGGCGACGAGCCGGACCCCGGTCCGCTCCGCCATCCCGAGCATTCGGCCGAGAGCGGCGTGGAGCCGCCGCAGGAGCCTTGAGCGCGCCGAGCCGCCCCTTCCCGAGCGGGGAAGGGGCGGCTTTTTTCGCGGCTGCCCCGGCCGGGGGCCGCAGGCCGGAGCGGACGGCGTTTCCCTCGCGGCGGCAATCAGGTATAATAGCGGGGATAATGCCAATCCAATCCCCGAAAGGTGTGGGTTTAAATGTCGATGTCTTTTGAGAGATACATGTTCGATATGGTGCAGCCGATGAGGGACGAGCTGACTCGTCTGGGCATCCAGGAGCTGCGGACGCCGGAGGAAGTCGAGGAGAAGCTGCCGACGGCCAAGGGAACGGCGCTTGTCGTCGTCAATTCCGTCTGCGGCTGCGCCGCGGGGCAATGCCGTCCGGGCGTCGCGGATGCGCTCGCCCACGACATCACGCCGGATCACCTGTACACGGTGTTCGCCGGCCAGGACAAGGAAGCGACGGCCAAAGCCCGCGAATACTTCGCGCCGTACCCGCCTTCTTCTCCGTCCATCGCCCTCATGAAGGACGGCGAGCTCGTGCACTTCATCGAGCGCCATCAGATTGAAAACCGTTCCGCCGCAGACATTTCGGCCGAGCTGACGGGCGCGTTCGACCGTTACTGCCGCTAACCGTCCCGCCCGATTTTCCGAAGGAGGAATAGAGCCATGAGCTTGCAGCAGGACATCATCGCCGCGCTCGGCGTCAAGCCGAGCATCGATCCGGAGCAGGAAATCCGCCGCAGGGTGGACTTCCTCAAGGAATATGTCGTCGGCGCCGGCGCGTCGGGCCTGCTGATCGCGATCAGCGGCGGCATCGACAGCGCCGTCGCCGCCGGCTTGTGCAAGCGCGCGACGGACGAGCTGACGCAGGAGAAAGGCCGGGAGTACATGACGCTCGGCGTATTCCAGCCCTATGGCGAGCAGTCTGACATCGCGCACAGCTACGAGGTCGCCGAAGCGTTCGAGCTCAAGCACCGCGTCGAGACGAACATCGCGGAGGCGGTCGACGAGATCGCGCTCGAGGTCGAGCATGCCTTGAAGTCGATCGGCCTCTCCCGCCATGTGAACCGGGGCGTCAAGGGCAACATCAAGGCGCGCACGCGGATGGTGACCCAGTACGCGCTGGCCGGGGAGCTGAACCTGCTCGTCGTCGGCACCGACCACGCCTCCGAAGCGATCACCGGGTTCTACACCAAATGGGGCGACGGGGCGGTCGACATCACCCCGCTGAGCACGCTCAACAAGCATCAGGTGCGGCAGGTGGCCGCGGCGCTCGGCGTGCCGCAGAGCGTCCTCGACAAGGCTCCGACGGCGGGGCTCTGGGAAGGCCAGACCGACGAAGGCGAGCTCGGCATCAAGTACGATGACAACAGCGCTTACCTGGAGGGCCGCGAAATTCCAGAGGCCGCGCGCGAGCTGCTGGAAAAGCAGTATCTCAAGACGCAGCACAAGCGCTCCCCGATCCCGGGCATCTGAGGCGGCTCGTCCATGATCGCCGGCATCGGCCATGACTTGTGCGACATCAGCCGGGTGGAGCGGATGCTCGCGGGCGAAGCGGGCCCGCGCTTCCTTCGGCGCATCCTGACCGAGGAGGAGCTGGATCTTGCCTCGGCGCTCGGCGGACGCAGGCAAGCGGAGTTCGTCGCCGGCCGCTTCGCCGCCAAGGAGGCGGCCGTCAAGGCGCTCGGCTGCGGCATCGGCGCGAGCGCCGGCTTCCGCGACGTCGCGATTCTGCGCGGACCGTCCGGCAGGCCGATCTGCCGGCTCTCCGCCCGCTCCGCCGCCGTGCTCGGACTCCATGCCTCGGCGGCGCTGCATGTCAGCATTACCCACGAGCAGCAGCTCGCTTCCGCTTTCGTAGTTCTGGAGACCCAATGAACACGCACGATCCAACGACCCTGCACGCTTCGGCGCGCAGGGTTTTTTGACATCTAAAGGACCAAATTCAGACATTTAAATTAAAATTTATGTCATTCGACAGTTTTTTCAGCTTCAGCTTGGTAGTATTCTTTTAATCCGATGCGAAAAGGAGGAAGTCTGCTGCTGGCAACATGCGATCGACACCGATAGAGGAGGAAGCGATGAGGAGAATGGAAGCAGGAACCCGCGCGCGGCGCAAGCAAGGCAAGCCTTGGTGCACCGTCGACGACTTCGATGGAAAGCGCTGGCCGCTGGACAAGCAGGCGCGGGGAGAGCAGGCGGCGTGGAGGCCGCATGCCGAGCAGGCGGAAGCGATCCGTCTGCTTGCCGGAGAGATTCAGGAAATGACGCTCGTCAAGCCGCATCTGTTCCTCTATGCGGATGAGGCGGGCATCGTCCGCCATATCCAAGGCGAGGCGGAGCTGGCGCGCCGGCTGGGCGAAGCCGGCCTGCGCGCCGGGGTCAGCCTGGCGCGGGAGCAAGCGGGGCGCAATGCGGTCGCGCTGGCGCTGGCGACCGGCCGGCTGTCCGTCGTCGAAGGGCTGGAGCACGACAAGCCGGCCTTCGGGGGGCTGTCCTGGGTGTGCGCGCCGCTGCGGCGGGACGACCGGGGCTGCGGGTATGTGGCGCTCGGGAGCACGCCAGGCGGGGAGCTCGCGTTCCGCGTGCCGCTGCTGCAGCAGCTGGCCCGTGCCGTCGAGGGCCGGACGGAGCGGACGGCGTCCGCTCCGGATTCGGTTCAAAAACGGCTGGAGGAGCATCGGCTGACCTTTCGCGAGATGGAGGTCGCCGGCAGCTGGCTGGAGGGGCTGGCCGTCGCGGAGATCGCGGAGCGGCACGGCATCACCGAGCAGACGGTGCGGACGTTCATTAAAAAAATATATGCGAAGACCGGCGTGAGCCACAAAGGGGAGTTCTTCATCCGGTTTTTGAAGCGATAAGCGCTTGTCCCGCCTGATGCCGCGGGAATGCGGCTCGGGCAATACCCAATTTAGGGCATTTGACGAAGCGGCTGTTTTGACTATGATGGACGCAGTTTCCCCATCCTTTTACATCAGCAGGCAAGAGCCGCGCCGAAACGCGCGCAGGACGGCCGGAAGCGGCGGACATCCGCCTATCGGAAGGAGCTGGAATAGAGACATGTTCATGCTGGACGAAATCGTCGCTCATAAGCGCATCGAGCTGGAACGCAAGAAAAAAGAGGCGAGCGCCGCCCGGCTGCGGGACAAGCTGGCGCAGGCGAGGGCGCCGCGGGATTTCCGGGGGGCGCTGAAGGCGCCGGGCATCTCGCTGATCGCCGAGATCAAGCGCAAGTCGCCGTCGAAGGGGGAATTCCGCGCGGAGTTCAAGCCGGAGGAGCTGGCGCTGGCGTATGAGGCTGGCGGCGCCAGGGCGATCTCGGTGCTGGCGGACGAGGCGTTTTTCGGCAACGGGGCGTCGGTCGTGGAGCAGGTGGCCAATCTCGGCGGGCTGTCGCTGCCGGTCATGTACAAGGACTTCATCGTGGACGAGTACCAAATTCTCGAGGCCCGCGCGGTCGGCGCGGACGCGGCGCTCGTCATCGTGCGCTCGGTGCCGGACGACAAGCAGCTGGCCGAGCTGCTCGCGCTGGCGGGAGAGCTCGGCATGGGCGTCATCGCGGAATGCTTCACGCCGGCCGACGCCGAGCGGGCGCTCGGAGCGGGGGCGGGAATCATCGGCATCAACAACCGCGACCTGCAGACGTTCGAGGTGGACATCCGGCGGGCCGGCCAGATCCGGGCGCTGCTCGGAGGGGACATCGTCACGGTAAGCGAAAGCGGCATGCACTCCCGCTCTGATGCGCTGCAGGCGCAAAGCGAGGGATTCGACGCGATGCTCGTCGGCGAGGCGATCCTGAGCGCCGCCGACCCGGGCGCGGCGGTACGACGGTTCGTCGGACGAGAGGCGGAAGGAACGGCGGCCGGAGAGGCTGCGGCAGGAAAGGAAGGGGTGCCTGGATGAACGAGTTCTACGGTCCGTTCGGCGGGGCGTTCGTGGCGGAGACGCTGATCCGCAATCTGGAGGAGCTGAAGCGGGAGTATGCGGCCGTCCGCGGGGACGAGGCGTTCCTCGCGCAGGTCGACCGCCTGCTCAAGGAGTTCGTCGGCCGGCCGACGCCGATCACGCCGCTGGAGCGGCTGAGCGGAGAGCAGGGCGGAGCGAGCGTGTACCTCAAGCGCGAGGACCTGACCCATACGGGGGCGCACAAGATCAACAACGCGCTGGCGCAGGCGCTGCTGGCCAAGCGCATGGGCAAGAAGCGCATCGTCGCGGAGACGGGAGCGGGACAGCATGGCGTCGCCGTCGCGACCGCCTGCTGCAAGCTCGGCCTCGAGTGCGTCGTCTACATGGGCGCGGTCGACGCGGCCCGGCAGGCGCCGAACGTGCAGCGCATGAAGCTGCTCGGAGCCGACCTGCGGCTCGTCACGCTCGGACAGCAGACGCTCAAGGACGCGATCAGCGAAGCGATCCGCGACTGGATCGCGAACGTCGACACGACGCACTACCTGCTCGGGTCGGCGGTCGGTCCGCAGCCTTTTCCCGAGATCGTGCGCGATTTTCAGTCCGTCATCGGACGGGAAGCCCGCGAGCAGCTGCTGCGGGCGGAGGGTCGGCTGCCGGACGCGGTCGTCGCCTGCGTCGGCGGCGGCAGCAACGCGATCGGCATCTTCAGCGGCTTCCTGGACGATCCCGAGGTGCGCCTGATCGGCGTGCAGGCGGCGGGCGAGGGGCTGGAGTCGGGCAAGCACGCGGCTCCGCTCGTCCAAGGCACGCTCGGCATCATCCAGGGCAGTCTGACCTACATGCTGCAGGACGAGCACGGCGGCATCCGCGAGACGCACAGCATCGCGCCAGGCCTCGATTATCCGGGAGCCGGGCCGCAGCACAGCTACCTGAAGGACAGCGGACGCGTGGAGTACACGTCGGCGACCGACCGCGAGGCGCTGGAGGCGTTCCGCTACCTGTGCCGGACGGAGGGCATCCTGCCCGCGCTGGAGTCGTCCCATGCGGTGGCGCACGTGCTGAAGCTGGCGCCGGCGATGGAGCCGGGGCAGATCGTGCTGGTCAACCTGTCGGGACGAGGAGACAAGGATCTCAGCCAGGCCATCGAGGCGCTGGACAAGCTGGAGCTGGAGGGAGCGCGCGCATGAGCCGGATCGAAACGATGTTCAGCAGGCTGAAGGAGCGCGGCGAGAAGGCGCTCATCCCTTATCTGCCGTGCGGCTATCCCGAACGGGGCAGCACGCCGGGACTGATCCGCGCGATCGCGGATGCGGGCGCGGACATGATCGAGCTCGGCGTGCCGTACGCCGATCCGCTCGCCGACGGCCCCGCCATCCAGGAGGCGAGCCTGCAGGCCGTGCTTGGCGGCACGAGGCTGAGCGATTGCCTGGAGACGGTCGCCGGGCTGCGGCGCGAAGGGCTGGAGCTGCCGGTCGCGCTGATGGGCTACGCGAACTCCTTCCTCGCCTACGGCCTGGAGAAGCTGGCGCATGACGCGGCTCTGGCCGGCGTGGACGGCTTCATCATCCCCGATCTGCCGTCGACGATGGCCGGGCCGTGGGTCGACGTGTTCCGTCCGCAGGGGCTGGACCTGATCTTCTTCATCGCGCCGACGACGACGCCGGAGCGGGCGCAGGCGGTCGTCGAGCAGGGCAGCGGCTTCCTCTATTGCATCTCGGTCGCCGGCGTCACCGGCGAGCGGGAGCGGATGCCGGTGGAGCTGGAAGGCTTCCTGAACGAGGTCCGCCGCCGCACGGATCTGCCGCTCGCCGTCGGCTTCGGCATCTCCCATGCCGGCCACGTGGAGGAGGTCAGCGGCTACGCCGACGGCGCGATCGTCGGCAGCGCGCTCGTCAACCTGATCCGCCGCACGCCGGCGGACCGGGTCGTGGCCGAGGTCGGCCGGTTCATCGGCGAGCTCAAGCAGGCGACCGGCAAGGCTCAGCATGTCTGAGCCGCTGCGTTCGCTGCTCGTCGGCTTCGGCCGCGCGGGCCGCGAGCTGCATCTGCCCTGCCTGCGCAAGGCGGCGGCGCTGCCGTCGCTGCGCGGTCGGCTGCAAGGCCCGGTCGGCGTGCTCGATCCGGGACTGACGGGAGCGGAGGGGACTCCGCCGGACGCGGCGCTGCTGGCGGGATGGCCGGAGGCGGTGCGCGACTACCCGCCGGAGCGGACCGTCGTGCATGTGTGCACGCCGCCGGGCCAGCATGCCGAGGCGGCGGAGCAGGCGGCGCGGCACGGCTACTCCCGGCTGATCGTCGAGAAGCCGCTGGCCGGCACGCTGGAGGACGCGGATGCGATCCTCGCGCTGCAGCGGCGCTGCGGGCTGGACCTGCTCGTCGTCGCGAACTGGCTGTCCAGCTCGCTCTACAAGACGATCCGCGAGCGGATGGACGGCGGCCGCCTCGGGCGGCTGCGGCGGATCGAGGCGTGCCAGAACAAGGCCCGCCTCTCCCGCAGCCTGCGGCAGCCGGGCCACGACAGCGCGTTCGACGTCGAGCTGCCGCATCTGGCCGCGCTGGCGCTCGCGCTCGGCGGCGAGGAGGCGCAGGTGACAGGCGCGGCGGCCGAGGACATGGTCGTCGGCGAGCGGCAGCTGCCGCTGCTCGGACGGGCCGAGCTGACGCTGAAGCATGCTGCCGGAGCCGTTTCCCGCATCCGCTCCGATCTCATGAGCCCGGTGCGCGAGCGCAGGCTCGAGCTGGAATTCGACGACGCGGCCGTGACGGGCTATTTTCCGGCCAGCGGCGACGACAGCTACTCCTGGCTGGAGGTGCGGGGCAAGGACGGCCGGATCGTCGAGCGGCTGTGGCTGGAGGACGATCCGCTGACGGCCGTGATGGAGGAGTTCTATCTCCATTACGCCGGCATCGGACCGAGTCCGCTCAGCGGCGCCGCGTTCAACCGGGCGGTCATGAAGGTTCTGGAAGAAGCCAAGGCGATTCCCGCCCGCGAGCGGGCCGATCGCCACGCGGCCGCCGCCGGCGGCTGAGCAACGAACAAGAAGCATAGACGCCAGAGAGGGGCATCGATCATGAGCATTGCCTTTTATACCGGAGCGCGCTCCTTCGAGGAGGCGTGGCCCCGGCTGTCGGAGCGGCTGGACCGGGTCATCGGCTGCGGCCAGTTCACGAACGGACCGGAGGTCGAGCAGCTGGAGCGGGCGCTGGAGCGCTACACGGGAGCGCGCCACGCGGTCGCCGTCGGCAACGCGACCGACGCGCTCATCCTGCTGCTGCAGGCGGCCGGCATCGGCCCCGGCGATGAGGTGATCGTGCCGGGCTACTCGTTCTTCGCGACGGCGTCCTGCGTCGCCCACGCGGGCGCGACGCCGGTGTTCTGCGACATCGATCCGGCCACCTACGCGATCGATCCGGCCGGGATCGAGGCCAAGATCACCGAGCGCACGCGGGCGATCATGCCGGTCCATCTGTTCACGCAGATGGCGGACATGCCGGCGATCCTCGACATCGCGCGGCGCCATGGGCTGCAGGTGCTGGAGGACAGCGCCGAGGGCATCGGCATGTTCAGCGGCGGCGTGCACGCCGGGCTGCATGGACGAGGCGGCGTGCTGTCGTTCTTCCCGACGAAGACGCTCGGCGCGATCGGCGACGCCGGCATGATCCTGACGGACGACGACGCCCTGGCGGCCTCCGCCCGCCGGCTGCGCAGCCACGGCCAGGAGGCCGGCCAGCCGTACATCCATCATGAGATCGGCTGGAACAGCCGCATGGACGACGTGCAGGCGGCGGTCATCGCCGTGCGCCTGGAGTCGCTGGCGGCGAACATCGCCCGCCGCGCCCATCTGGCCGCGCTGTACGACCGCGAGCTGGCGGCCGTGCCGCAGGTGTCGACGCCGGTCATCAAGGAAAGCACGGAAGCGGCCAACGCCGTCTATTACGTCTATCTGATCGAAGCGGACGAGCGGGACGGACTCGTGGAGCATCTGACGGCGAGGGGCATCGGCACGGAGGTGTATTATCCGCTGCCGCTGCATCTGCAGCCGGTGTTCGCGGAGCTGGGCGGACGCCCGGGGCAGCTCCCCCATGCGGAGCGGGCGGCCGGACGCGCCGTCGGCCTGCCGATGTACCCCGATCTGACCGACGAGGAGGCGAGGCTCGTCTGCCGGACCATCCAGGACTTTTACGCGGAGGTGAAGTCATGATGAACGTGCCGTTCTTCAACTACAGCGCCCGGTTCGCGCCGGACAAGGACGTCATCAAGGAGCTGGTGTACCGCTCGGGAACGACGGACCAGTTCATCCTCAAGGAAGACGTGCGGCGGCTGGAGGAGGCGATCTGCGCCTATACCGGGGCGGCCCACGCGGTCGCGGCGGCGAACGGCACGTCGGCGCTCGTCCTGCTGCTGCGGACGATGGGCGCAGGGCCCGGCGTCGACGTGCTGACGCCGGCGTTCTCGTTCATCTCCACGGCGAGCGCGATCCGGCTGCTCGGGGCGAACCCGGTGTTCGTCGACGCCGATCCGCGCACCGGCATGATGGATCCGGCCGATCTGGAGCGGCGCATCACGCCGCAGAGCCGGATCGTCATCCCGACGCATCTGTTCTCCGTCATGGCCGACATGAAGGCGATCCGCGCCGTCGCCCGCGAGCACGGGCTGCTCGTGCTGGAGGACAGCGCGGTCGCGCTCGGCGCGTCCCAGGACGGCGTGCCGGCGGGGCGCCACGGCGACGCGGGACTGTACTCCTTTTTCCCGGCCAAGCCGCTCGGCGGCATCGGCGACGGCGCCGTCATCGTGACCGACGACGAGGAGCTCGCCCGCGGCTGCCGCATGCTGCGCAACCACGGGCAGGACGGCGTCACCCGCTTCCTCCATCATCAGCTCGGCTACAACAGCCGCATGGACGAGGTGCTGGCCGGCTATCTGCTGCACAAGCTCGGCCGCATCGACCGGCTGCTGGATCGCCGCCGCGATCTGGCGGCCCGCTATCACGAGGCGTTCGCCGGACTCGACGTGCGGCTCGCCGTAACGGTCGACGACCACGAGAGCCGCATGTACTATACCTATGTCGTGCAGGCCGAGCGGCGCGACGAGCTGCGCGCGGAGCTGGAGGAGGCCGGCGTGGAGACGCAGGTGTACTATCCGGCGGCGCTGCCGCTGCAGCCGGCGTTCGCGGACCTCGGCGCGCGTCCGGGCGACTATCCCGGAGCCGAGCGGTTCGCGAGCCGCTCGCTGGCGCTGCCGCTCTATCCCGAGATGCCGGACGGCGACGTCGATGAGGTCATCCGCGCGGTCGTGTCGTTCCTGGCCAAGGAGCCCCAGCATGCTTGAGCGGGGGGGCATCGCCCTGTCGGGCATCGGAGACGAGGCGTCGGCCTCGCTGGAGGAGCAGGCGCGGGTCCACGCGGAGCTCGGCTGGACGGAGCTGGAGCTGCGCTCGGCGGAGGGGGCCGCGTTCGCCGACTGGGACGACGCCCTGACCGGCAAGGCCCGGCGGCTGCTGCTGGGCGCGGGGCTGAAGGCGTCGATCGCCGACTCGCGCATCGGCAACTGGGAGCGGCCGATTACCTATCCGTTCGAGCGGGAGCTGGAGGAGCTGGAGCGCTGCGCCGAGCGGCTGCTGCGGCTCGGCGGTCGCGGCCTGCGGGTCATGTCCTGGCCGAACGACGGCTGGAGCGAGACCGACTGGGAACAAAGCGTGCTGGAGCGGATGGACCGGCTCGCCGAGCGGGCCGGCCGCTGCGGCGTCACGCTGCTGCATGAGAACTGCGCCGGCTGGGCCGGCAGCGACCCCGAGCGGGCGCTGCGGCTCGTCGGGACCGTGAACCGCCCGTCGCTGCGCCTGCTGATGGATACCGGCAACGGCATCGCCTACCGCTATTCGGCGCCGGACTACCTGCGCCGGGCGCTGCCTTACGTCGAGCATGTGCATGTCAAGGACGGGCGGCTGCAGGACGGCAAGGCGGTGTACACGCCGCCCGGGCGCGGCGACGCCGGCGTCGCCGAGTGCCTCGGCCTGCTGCTGGACGCCGGCTACGCAGGCCTGCTCGCGATCGAGCCGCATCTGCATGTCGTGCCGCATCTGGGCGAGCGCGGCGGCGGCGCGGGACAGCTGGAGGCATACGCGGCGTACGGCCGCGAGCTGGAGCGGCTGCTCGCCGAGGTCCGGGCGGACGCCCGCGCCGAAACGGCCGCCGCCGAAGCGGCCGCCGCCGGGGAGGCGGGAGCGTGAGCAAGGCGAGGCTGTTCACGGATGAGCATGCCGAGCTGCTGCTCGCGCTGCTGCGGCTCGACACCGTGTCGCCGCTCGAGTCCGACGCTCCCGGGCGGCTACCGGAGGCGCAGCGGGCGTACGCCGCGTTCGCGGCAAGGCGGACCGGGGCGGAGCAGGCGCTGCTCGAGCCGGCTCCGCCCGAGTCGCTGCGGCGGGAGGGCGTGCCGCTGAGCGTGCTGCGGCGGGCGGAGCGGACGGGCGAGCAGGCGTTCCTCGCCGCCCAGCCGAACCTGCTGCTGCGCATCGGCGGGCAGCGGCCGCGCGAAGAGACGATCCTGTTCAACTTCCACATGGATACGGTCGCGGACGGCGGGCAGGAGATCGGCTTCGACGGCATCCGCTTCTACGGCCGCGGCAGCGCCGACATGAAGGGCGCCGGAGTCGCGCTGCTGGCCGGCATCGAGGCGGCGCTCGCGGAGGCGCCGGAGCTGGCGGAGCACTGCTCGGTGCTCGTGCAGAGCGTCAGCGGCGAGGAGGGCGGCGCGATGGGCGTCTACGGCACGCGGGAGCTGGCCGAGCTCGGGCATGTCGGAGCGCTGAACGTGTTCGCCGAGCCGTCGGGCGGGGTCTGGTTCGACCGCTCGACGACGTCGATGACGGCGCGGCTCGAGATGTTCGGAGAGGACGCGACCGACGACGCCCCGCAAGCCGGGCACAACGCGACGCTGCTGCTCGGGCAGGTCGGCGGGGCTCTGCTGCGAGGCCTGTCGGAGCCGGCGCGCGAGCTCGGCGGCAAGGTGTGCCTGGCCGGCCTGCATACGGGCGGGATGCACAACAAGGTCTACGGCACCGGCTCGCTGCTGCTGAACGTCGCGTACCCGTCGGCCCATGCGGGCGAAAAGCTGCGCTTGCTGACGGAGCGGTGCGCGCGCGACGCGCTGCTGCGCTTCGCGGACGAGTGGGCGGACGTGCCGGAGGCGCGCCGCACGGCGCGCGACGCCTCGCGGCTCTGCCGGCTGAGCTGGGAGAAGAGCGGACTGCCGGTGCTGGACAACCGCCATCCGTCCTGGGAGCGGCTGCTGGCCGGCCTCGGCTGGGCGCGCAATCCGGACGACCGTCCGGAACGCGCCTTCACCTGCGACGCGATGTGGACGATGGCCAAGGGCTGCTATACGGTCGTTTACGGACCGGGCAGCCTGGAGGGGAACGGCGCGCATACGGCCCGCGAGAGCATGGAGCTTGCGGAGCTGGAGCGGTACGCCGGCCAGATCAAGGAGCTGCTGCTCGCGTTCGCCCGTACGGCGCGCAAGAAGCGGCAGCCGGAGAGGACGGGAAGCGCATGACAAGCGTTACAATCGTGCCTGCGCAGGAGCTGCGGCGGTTCGCGGAGGAGGCGTTCCGGGCCTGCGGGGCTCCGGAGGCGACGGCCCGGACGGCCGCCGAGGTGCTCTGCTACGCCGACGAGAACGGCTTCGACACGCATGGCGTCGCCAATCTCGAGCGCATCTACGTCGCGCGGATGCTGGACGGCCGCATCGACCCGCAGGCGGAGTTCGAGCTGACGGCGGAGACGGCCTCGATCGCGGCGCTGGACGCCCGCGGCGGGCTCGGCCTGGCGGTCGGAGCGCGGGCGATGGAGCTGGCGATCGACAAGGCGGCGCAGACCGGCATCGGCTGCGTCGCGGTGCGGCGGTCGTCGCATTTCGGCAGCGCGGGCTACTACACGCAGCAGGCGGTGCGCCGGGGCATGATCGGCATCGCGATGACGAACCTCGGCTCGCAGGCAATCGCCCGGCCTCCGGGCGGCTCGGCGGCGATGCTGGGCACGAACCCGATCGCCATGGGCGCGCCGGGAGAAGGACATCCGCCGTTCCAGCTCGACATGAGCACGACGGTCGTCGCCACCGGCAAGATCAAGGCGGCGCTGCGCCGGGGCGAGCCGATCCCGGAGGGCTGGCTCGTCGACGGCGAGGGACGGCCGGTCACCGATCCGGCCGCCTACGAGGAAGGATGGGGCCATCTGCAGATGCTCGGCGGCGATCTGTCGACCGGCGGCGCCAAGGGCTTCGGCCTCGCGCTCCTGGTGGACATCCTCTGCGGGGCGCTGTCCGGAGCGGAGATGGGGCCGCATGAGCGGCTGCTCTCGCCGGAGGGCCGGGCGGCCGGCGCGGAGGACGTAGGCGTCGGGCATTTCTTCCTGGCGATCGATCCGGCGCGCTTCCGCCCGGACGGAGGCTTCGAGCGCGACATGGGCGGCATGCTCGGTGCGCTGCTCGCTTGCCCGCCGGCTCGCGAGGGCGGCAGGGTCGTCTATCCGGGCTATCTGGAGGCGGCTCGGGCAAGGCGGGAGCAGGTGGAGCTGGACGAGACGCTCGCGGCGCAGCTGTTCGAGCTGGCCGGGCGGCTCGGACTGGCCCCGCTGCGCGAGCGGGCGGGGGCCGAACGCGCCTGACCGGAGGGCGGAGAAGCGGACAACACTCATAATCAACGGCTCGGCATATGAAGGAGGCAATCGGCAATGGCACGGAAAGTCGGATTGATCGGAATGGGCGTCATCTCTAAATTCTATGTGCACGCGATGAAGAATGAAGCGGGCCTGCCGCAGCTGGCGGCCGTCTGCGATCTCCATCCCGAGCGCATCGCCGCTTTTCAGGAGGAAGGGCTGCATGCCTATACGGACTACCGCGAGCTGCTGCGCCAGCAGAATCTCGACGCGGTCATCGTCAACGTCCCGAACGACAAGCATTACGAAATCTGCCGCGAGGCGATGCTGGCGGGCAAGCATGTGTGCTGCGAGAAGCCGATGACGCTGACGCTGCAGGAAGCCGCGGAGCTCGCCGCCTGGTCGCGCAGCACGGGCAAGACGATGTTCACCGCGTTCCACCGCCGCTACAACGTGCATTTCCAGCAGGCGCTGGAGCGCCTCTCGACCCGCGACCAGATCGCCTCGGTCGAGGCGTGCTACCTGGAGAAGATCGAGGAGCATGCCGGGGAGGACCGCTGGTACCTCGATCCGGCGCGCTGCGGCGGAGGCTGCATCGCCGACAACGGCCCGAACGTGTACGATACGCTCGCCTACTTCCTCGGCCGGCTGGACGTCGTCTCGGCGGACATCTCCTGGACCGGCAAGGCCGATACCGAGGCGCGCGTGGAGCTCGTGTCCGAGACGGGCGTTCCGGTAACGGTGCATCTGGACTGGGCATACCCTCACGGCGAGAAGAAGGAAGTGCTCATCCGGCTGAAGGACGGCACGGAGCTGCGCGTCGACATGCTGGCGGGCTTCGAGGCGTTCAAGTCGTCGCTGTTCCACGAGTACGCGGAAATCCTGCGCGACTTCGACGCCAAGATCGAGGCGGGCGGCTGCCACGGGGAGGACGGGCTGGACGCGGTGCGGCTCGTGCGCGACACGTACTTGGCGGAGACGGTCCGCTCGTGAAGCTCGCCGACAAGCGGGTCGTGCGCGGCCGCTTCGTGAAGCTGCTGCATCACAAGCGCACGGACCGCGGCATGCGGCTGATGGAGGAGCGCACCCGCTGCATCCGGCAGGGCGACATCCATGAGCTGGTCACGACGACGCAGGCGTCGGCTGTTGCCGGCGATGCGATCGATCGCGTCGGCTTCCTCGGCTTCGCCGAATTCGAGGCCGGCGGCGTCGTCCAGCGCGGGGATCGCGTCGTTGCCGGAGGACGGGTGCTCGGCGAGGTGCTCGGCTTCGACGAGTGTCATTTTCCGAACCATTACAACATCC
Organism: Paenibacillus albicereus; assembly: GCF_012676905.1. Taxonomy (NCBI): domain Bacteria; kingdom Bacillati; phylum Bacillota; class Bacilli; order Caryophanales; family Paenibacillaceae; genus Paenibacillus; species Paenibacillus albicereus. The sequence goes on from NZ_CP051428.1 coordinate 1,191,707, forward strand.
TGATCGCAGCCGCGGAGCTGCTGGCGTCAGGCGATGTCGGGCTGGAGGTCGAGCAGGCGGTACGATTCGAGCCGGGAGAAGAGATCGGCGATTGAAGGAGGAGAACCCCATATGGAGCTGCTTTCGAAGCTGGAGAGCCGGCAGGCGCGGATCGGCGTCGTCGGCATGGGATATGTCGGGCTGCCGCTGGCGCTTGAGTTCGCCGGGGCGGGCTTCGCGGTGACGGGCATTGACCTGTCCGAGGACAAGGTCGCCCGCTTGAGGCGAGGAGAGTGCTACATTCCCGACGTCCAGGAAAAGATGACGGCGGCGGCGCTGGCCCGCTTCGAGGCGACGACGGACTTTGCCGCGATCGCCGGCCTCGACGCGGTCTGCATCTGCGTGCCGACGCCGCTGACGCGCAATCAGGAGCCCGATCTGAGCTGCATCACGTCGGCGGTCGAGCAGCTCGGCGCCTATCTGAAGCCGGGGGCGCTCGTCGTGCTCGAGAGCACGACGTATCCCGGCACGACGGACGAGCTCGTCGCCTCGGCGCTCGCGCCGGACGGGCGGCAGGCGGGCCGGGACTATTTCCTGTGCTACTCGCCCGAGCGGGTCGATCCCGGCAACAAGACGTACCGCATCCGCAACACGCCCAAAGTCGTCGGCGGCAGCACGCCGCGCTGCCTGGAGCTCGGCGTCAAGCTGTACGAGTCGATCGTCGAGCGCGTCGTGCCGGTCAGCTCGACGCGCGCGGCCGAGATGTCCAAGCTGCTTGAGAATACGTTCCGCAGCGTCAATATCGCCTTCATTAACGAGATCGCCCAGCTGTGCGACCGCATCGAGGTCAACGTCTGGGAGGTCATCCAGGCGGCGGCGACAAAGCCGTTCGGCTTCATGCCGTTCTACCCCGGTCCCGGCATCGGCGGCCACTGCATTCCGCTCGACCCGATGTATCTGTCGTGGAAGGCCAAGGGCGAGAACTTCTTCAGCCGCTTCATCGAGCTGTCGCAGGACCTCAACCGCAACATGCCGCGGTACGTCGTGCAGAAGACGGCCGATCTGCTCAACCGCTCCGGCAAGAGCGTCAAGAATTCGAGCATCCTGCTGCTCGGCATGGCCTACAAGCCGGATGTCGGCGACTGGCGCGAGTCGCCGAGCCTGGAAATCTACGATCTGCTGCATGAAAAAGGAGCGCGGCTCACCGTGCACGACCCGCACTGCGCCGGCGTGCGCACGGAGAAGGGGCATCGGCCGGAGCAGGCGGCGGAGCTCGACCCGCACCGTCTCGCCTCCTACGACTGCATCCTGCTGCTGACCGCGCACTCGGCGTTCGACCTGGGGGAGATCGCCCGCTCCGGCGTGCCCGTGCTCGACACGCGCAACGCCTTCGCCGGCTACGACGCCGCCTCCATCGTGAGGATCGGCGACGCCATGCCGGGACCGGACGAGCGCGAGCGCGCGCTCGCCATCGTCTGACTTCACGCATCCACCGCAGAAAGGGAGATCCTCATGTTCACAGCCATCCATGTCGCTGAACAAGTCCGGCGCGAGCTGGGCGAGGTCGAGGTGTACGGGCGCGAGATCGGCCTGGACGAAAGGGCGGCCGCCGCGCCGCCCGACACCGCCGCCTGGAACGAAATCCATGCCCGCTGGCGCGGCCGCAGCAAGGCGGACGTCGCGGACGATCCGCGCATCCGCGCCTACAGCGAGTTCTACCGCAGCATCGGGCTTGATCCGAAAAAAACGCCGCCGTCGGTGCAGAACCTGCTGCAGCGGTTCTTCATCAAGGACGAGCTGGCGCGGCTGCCGCTGATCCATCCGGCCGTCGACGCGGTCAACCTGGCCGCGCTCGAGCACCGGATTCCGCTCGGCGCGTTCGACTCCGGCGCGGTCGTCGGCAGCCTGCGGCTCGACTTCACGCAGGGGGGCGAGCCGTTCCAGGGACTCGGCGAGCCGGAGGCGGCCGAGCTGCCTGCCGGCGTGCTCGTGCTCGCCGACGGCGAGAAGGTGCTCTCGCGCTTCTGCTACCGCGACGGCGAGGCGCAAAAGGTGACGGCGGCGACGCGCTCCGTCTGGCTGCTCGGCTGCCAGGTGCCGGGCATCCCGCGCGCCGAGGTGGAGGCCGCGCTCGACGCGGCCGCCGCCCGTCTGGAGCGGACCGGCGTTCGGACGGCCGGATGAGCGGCCGTCTCGGCTCTCCCCTCGCCCGCGCCGGCGGCTTGATCCGGCGCTATGACTCGGCGCTCTGGATCCGCATCTGCGGCAACGCCGTCACGGCGACGACGACGTTCCTGATCCGCCCGTTCCTGGCGCTCTACCTGTACGAGCAGTCGGGCGGCTCGCTGCTGCTCGCGATGCTCGTCATCGGCCTGCAGCCGTTCGCCTCGATGGTGACCAGCTTCGTCGGAGGCGGGCTGAGCGACCGGCTCGGCCGCCGCCCGGTCATGATCGGCGCGCTGCTGCTGCAGGCGGCGTGCATGGGCGCGTACGCCTTCGCCGAGCAGGTGTGGACATTCGCGGCCATCACCGCCGTCATGGGCGTCGGCTCGGCGCTGTTCAACCCGGCCGCCAACGCGATGGTCGCGGACGTCGTCCCTGGCGAGCGGCAGCGCGAGGTGTTCGCGCTGCTGCACACCGCCTCCAACGTCGGCGCCGCCTTCGGCCCGGCGGTCGGGCTGCTGCTGCTGCGCGCCGGGGAGAACGTCGTGTTCGCCGCCGGAGCGGCGCTGCTGCTCGCGTACCTCTTCCTCGTGCTGTCCAAGGTGCCGGAAACGAGGCCGGGCTCGGCCCGGAGGCAGGCGGGCGCGGTCGCCCGAGGAGCGGACGCGGAGCAGCAGGGCGCGTCGCCCGGAGCCGCCGATGGGGCCGATGCGGCCGAGGGCAGGACGCCGGCCGTGCCGGAAGCCGCCGATGCGGCCGATGCGGCCCGGGGCAGGACGCTGTCCGCGCCGGATGCCGCCGCGCGCCGCCGGGCGCTGCTCGGCATGACATCGCTGGCGATGCCGATCGGCCTCGTCTTCGCGCTCGTCATCTCGATCCTGCCGTTCCACTTCGGCGAGTCGTTCGCCCGTCCCGAGGACGTGCTCGCCTCGCTGATGACGTTCAACGGCATCCTCGTCATCTCGCTGCAGCTGTGGATCATCGCGCGCACGAAGCGGATGTCCGCCTCCTTCGCGGCGGCCGTCTCCTACGGCATGTTCGCCGCCGTGTCGGTCGGCTACGCATTTTCGACCGTCCTGCTGCTGCTGTTCGTCGTCGAGCTGGTGTTCTCCGTGGCGGAGATGCTGATCGGGCCGCATCTGCAGAACACGGTCGCCGAGCTCGCTCCGGAGCAGGAGCGCGGCTATTACTTCGCCATCTTCGGCCTGCACATGCACGTTCCGCTCGCGATCGGCCCGGTGCTCGGCGGCCTGCTCTACTCCGCGACGGACGGCGCCGTGCTGTTCTCGGCGCTCGGCGCGCTGTTCGTCGCCTGCGGCATCCTGCAGGCGCTGCTCATCCGCCGCATCCGCAGCGGCGGCCTGGGCGCCGCGCGCCGCGCCGGCTCCGCCGCCATCGACGCCTCGGCCTGAAGCCGGGGCGGCTTTCCGTTTGACCGCAAGCGCAGAACATCCCCAAGAGGGCATAAGGAGGAGCATTATGACCACATCCCGGAAAATCGCCGTCATCCACCGCTTCGGCGACGTTGTGCTCGGCGGCTTCGTCGACTACTCCCGCGTCATCGACCACTCCCGCGACCAGGTCGTCTATTTCGTCAACGCGCGGGGACGCAAGGACATCGCCGCCGTCGAGCCGCTGGCGGCCGAAGTGCACGAGCTGGCCGAGCTGGAGGCGTTCGAGCCGCTGCGCGCCGCGTTCGAGGGCGCTTCCGAGCGGCTGGGCGGCTTCGACCTGCTGCTCGCGCTGTCGGAGTTCGACCTGAGCCATGCGGCGCGGCTGCGCTCCGAGCTCGGCATTCCCGGCGTCGGCTTGGACCGCATCTCCCTGTACCGGGACAAGATCGTCATGAAGGAGCGGCTGCGGCGGGACGGCATCCGCGTGCCTCGCTTCCTCGATGGAGCGGAGGAGGACGCGGCGGTCGCGTTCGCCCGCGAGACCGGCTATCCGGTCATCGTCAAGCCGCGCCGGGGCGCGGCGAGCCAGGGCGTGCGGAAGGCGGAGGACGAGCGGCAGCTGCGCGAGGCGCTGCGCGCCGTGCATGAGGCGGGCACGGCCGGGGACTGCCAGGTGGAGGAGTTCGTCGCCGGCCCGATCTTCCATATCGACGGACTGGTCAAGGACGGCGAGCTGGCGTTCTACGCGCCGTCGCAGTATGTCGGAGGCTGCCTCGGCTTCGCCGAGGGGCGGCCGAACGGATCGTTCATCGTCACCGACCGGCAGGAGCTGCGGGACCGCCTGCAGCGCTTCACGGAGGAGGTGCTGCGCTCGCTGGAGCTGAGCGACGGCTGCTTCCATCTGGAGGTGATCGACCGGGACGGCCGCGAGGCGGTGTTCCTGGAGATCGGCGCGCGCATGGGCGGGGCGGAGACGCCTTTCCTGACCGTCGATCTGTACGGCGTCAACCTGTGCGAGGAGTGGATGCGCATCGAGCTGGGCACATTCGAGCCGCTGCAGGCTCCGCAGGAGGGCGTGCACGGCGGGCTGATCCAGTTCCCCGAGCCTCCCGGCACTCCGGCCGAGGTCGTCTCGGTCTCCTCGCTGCTCGGCGTCGTACCGGAAATCTATGACGAGTGGACGCCCAAGCCGGGCGAGATTCTCGACGGCAAGGGCTCCTACTACCATATCAGCGGGCGCTACCGGCTGCGCGGCGAGAGCGAGGCGGCGGTCGAGAAGGCGATCCTTCGGGCGATGGGGCTGTTCCGCATCGAAGCGCGGCCGCTGGCGGCCGTGGAGGGCTAGGACGGATGGAGCAGACGAGGAAGAAGCTGCTCGTCGTGGCCGATCTCGGCGGCTCGCCGCCCGATCTCCGGACGCTCGCGGAGCTGGCGGACGTCTACGTGTACATCCCGCGCCCGAGCGCTGTTACGGCCCGCTACATGGAGGACGTCGGGCGCTACGCGCACGGCGTGCTCAAGGAGCGTACCGCCTGCCCTCCCGGCGGCTACGAGCATCCGGCCAGCGTCACGTTCACCGGAGCGCGTCCGTACACGCTGACGGAGGAGCAGCTGGCGGACCGGATCGCCGAGGCCGCCGTGCTGTTCGGCGCGGACGGCATCCTGTTCGGCGGCGCGGAAAATATCGTGCTGTCCGTCGCCAAGGCGGCGGAGCGGCTCGGCCTGCGCTCGGCCGGCGTGCACGGCGCCGTGCAGGCGCGCGGCAAGCTGGAGATGCGCCAGGCGTTCCGCGCCGGCGGAGCGCCCGGCCCGGACTTCCGGCCGATCTACGGCGAGCGCGATCTGGCCGCGGCCGCGCGGGAGCTCGGCTATCCGCTCGTGCTCAAGCCGACGTATCTCGCCTGCTCGATCGGCGTCACGCGGCTCGACGGCAGCCGCGATCCGGCGGAGGTGTTCCGCGAGGTGCAGGCCAGCCTCGGCAGCTCGGAGGAGGACCGGCTGCTGTTCGGCGGCGAGTGCCTGTTCCTCGCCGAGACGTACATGGAGGGCTGCGCCGAGGATTGGTACGGCGAGCTGGCGCCGCTGTACGGCGACTACGTCTCCGTCGAGGGCATGATGGTGGACGGCGTCTACCATCCCGTGGCGATCACGGACAAGGCGCCGCAGCACAGCGAGTTCACGGAAACGGCGCATCTCGTGCCGTCCGCGCTCGATGCCGAAGCGCAGCGGATCATCGTGGAGGCGTGCCGGCTCGCCAACGAGGCGCTCGGCCTGCGCACCTGCCCGACCCACACCGAGGTCAAGCTGCTGAAAGGCCGCCGCGTCGGCATCATCGAGACGGCCGCCCGCTTCGGCGGCTGGAACATCGTGCCGCAGCTGCGCGACGTGTACGGCATCGATATGACGCGCGCCTGGGCGCTCGCCGTGCTGTACGGCTCGGCGAACGGCCTGCCGCCGTCGGCACTGCGCGAAGCGCCGTCCGCGCGCTGCAACCTGCGCCTCTATCTGGAGGACGACGCGCGCACGCAGGTCGGCGGCGCGTACGTCTATGCGGGCTACGAGCGGGAAGGGCTGCTGCCGGACGGCGTGCGGCTCGCGGCGGAGCAGGAGCTGCCGGTCGGCAGCGTCGTGCGGCGCGTCGCCGGGCAGAACGCGATGAGCTTCGTCTCGACGCTGCAGCTCGAGGCGGAGCGGCCGCAGGCGCTTGCGGCCGCCGTGCGCCGCATCCGTTCCGCCGTGCGGCTGCGGCTGGCGGCGGCGGACGGGGCGGCCGGACTGGCCGCGGCGGAAGCGCCGGGCGAAGGGGCGGCAGCGGAAGCGTCGGCCGGCGCGGCCGGACTGGCCGCGGCGGAAACGCCGGGCGAAGGGGCGGCAGCGGAAGCGTCGGCCGGCGCGCGGCCGGCAGCCGCTGCGGAAGGCGAGCCGGAGCCCGCTCGCGACGGGCAGCCGCTGCAGGAGTCGTTCTCGTTCTGAGCGCTCCCGGCAGCGGTTCCAGTCGTCGTAAGGGCTCCTCGTAGAAGATCGGGGTGCTGACGACGAATCAGCTCGTTAGGAGGCTGGAATCGGGGTGCCGATCGAGCTAACGACGTGTGGCGAGCTTAGCCGCAAAAAAGTCAGGCAAAACGAGCTGAATGAGGGCGTTTCAGACGTGCAAGCGTCTGACGCGTCGCTAGCTTGTCATAAGCGCGACAAAAGGGCCGCTAAGCGTACCAGGAATCGTAAGCTTAGAACGGACTCAGCTCGCGGACAGCATTCCACTGCTCAAACGGACGTCCAGCAGCTAGCGTGATGCAACGCGCTGCTTGCAGGGGTGCGTCCGCCAGCTAGCGTGATGCAACGCGCTGCTTGCAGGGGTGTGTCCGGCAGCTAGCGTGATGCATCGCGCTGCTTGCAGGGGTGTGTCCGGCAGCTTGCATGATGCAACGCGCTGCTTGCCGGGATGCGTCCGGCAGCTAGCGTGATCCAATGCGCTGCTTGCCGGGAGGCGTCCGCCAGCTTGCATGATGCAACGCGCTGCTTGCAGGGGTGTGTCCGGCAGCTTCGGCAATGCTTAACCCGCACTGAGCCGTGAGCCGCTTGCAGCTGCCTGCAGGCGGCGTCCTGACGATAGCCGTCAGCGCAAAAGCTTTCCGAACCGGAGCTTGCAAAGCAAACGAGACGAAGCCGGAATCAACCGGCTTCGTCTCGTTTGCTTTTTAGGCCGATGGACTTCTTAAAACGATCTGGAGTCCACGTTTCCCTCCATTGTTTAGACGCCTTCCATATATGCCAAAATTACCGCCGTCGGCGGCAATGAGGTGAAAATGGCATTCCTACAGGCGGGCGAGCCGTTCCCGCCGCCGCTTGCTCGCTTTTGCCGAGGCCGGACAGCCCGCCCGCCGCCGCTTACTCGCTTTTGCTTAGGCCGGATAGCCCGCCCGCCGCCGCTTACTCGCTTTTGCCGAGGCCGGACAGCCAGCCCGACAGGACGCGGATCTCATCGGCCGTCAGCCGCTCGCCGAAGGCGGGCATGGAGGCTCCGCCTTGCTCGATCTGACGCGTGATCTCCGGCTCCGACAGCCGCGCTCCGACGTCATGGAGGTCACTGGCCGGCCCCATGCGCCCTTTGAGGTCGGTGCCGTGGCAGCTGATGCAGCTTTGCTTGTACAGCGCGACCGCCTCCTCTGGACCTTCAAGGCTCGCTTCTCCGCGCTCGGCGCTGCTTCCGCAGCCTGCGAGCAGGGCGAGAATCAGCGCGGCCGAAGCCGCTGCCCAAGCTGTTTTCATGGAATGGAAGCTCCTTCCTTCGTTTAGAATGATTTCAATTTTAGAGTTTATTTCGTATAATACCCGAAACGGGATCTTCGGCTGGCCCGGAGCCTATGGACAGGGAGCTGAGCGGATGGATCGGAATGAATCGGTTATTATTAGGCACCGGCTGAGGCAGCTGCACGCCACGTTTTCGATGGCATCCGCCAGCGAGCTGCAGCCGGGGAAGCACGGAGAGCTGCTGCTTCACGACCAGCATTGTCTCGTCCTGCCCGTTACGGGACGCTGCGAGATTCAGATCAAGGGCAAAAGCTCGCATGTCGCCGAAGCCGGCGGCCTCTACTACTATCGCGAGGGCGTCCAGACGAGCTGCGTCGTGCGGGAAGGAGAGCCGTTCCGCTTTTATTGGATCTCCTTCCATCTCGATGCGGGCAGCACGGAATTCATCCGCCTGCTGAAGCTGCCGATCCGCTCTCGGATCGACGACCCGGAGCGGGTCAAGACGCTGTTCCGGCAGCTCGCCGACAGCCGCAGCCGAAGAACGCTGTCCGACGAGCTCAAGGCGCGGGCGGTCGTGATGGAGCTGGTCGCCTTTTTCCTGGAGGAGGGCCTCCGCTCGGGGGAGATGCTGTCCGAGCATCCCGAGCTTCAGCTGCTGTCCGGGGTGCTGAGCTACATCGACGAGCATCTGATGGATGCCCTGACGGTGGAGGAGCTGGCGAAGCTCGCCTACCTCCATCCCAATTACTTTATCACGTATTTCCGCAGCCTGACAGGACTGACGCCGATTCAATACGTCAACCAGAGAAAGATCGAATACGCCCGGGAGCTGCTCGACAGCGGCGAGCTGCCGGTGCAGGAGGCGGCGCGCGCGATCGGCCTCAACAACCCCTATTTCTCCCGCCTGTTCAAGCAGCAGATCGGCCTCTCGCCGAGGCGCTACCGCCAGCTGATGGCCGAGCGCAGGGAACATCTGGAGCAGCAGGAGAAGCAGCAGCCCGCGCTGCCCGAAGCCGGACCGTGGCTGGAGGAGTTCGCTTGGCTGGACGAGCCTCAGGCGAGTCCCCATGCCATCGCGCGTCCGATCGCCAGCCTGGCCTAGAAGGAGAACGACATGAACCCAACGACCAAGACGGATACGCCGGCAACGTACTTCAGCCGCGAGCTGCTGGCCTGGTATCGCGCCAGCAAGCGGACGCTGCCCTGGAGGCGCGACCGGGACCCCTACCGGGTCTGGGTATCCGAGATCATGCTGCAGCAGACGCGAGTCGATACCGTCATTCCTTATTACGAGCGCTTCATGGCCCGCTTCCCGACGCTCGAAGCGCTGGCCGAGTCGCCTGAAGCCGACGTGCTCAAGCACTGGGAGGGCCTCGGCTATTATTCGCGCGCCCGCAACCTGCAGGCCGGAGCGCGCGAGGTCGCGGAGCGCTATGGAGGCCGGGTGCCCGACGACAAGGCCGCTGTATCCTCGCTCAAAGGAGTCGGCCCGTACACGGCCGGAGCGATCATGAGCATCGCGTTCAACCGGCCTGAGCCGGCCGTCGACGGCAACGTGATGCGCGTCCTCTCACGCTATTTCAACCGCGACGAGGACATCGCCAAGCCGTCCACCCGCATCGGCATGGAAAAGCTCGCCGCCTCGCTCATTCCCGAGGGAGCGGCGGGCGACTTCAACCAAGCGCTCATGGAGCTCGGAGCGCTTGTCTGCACGCCCCGTACGCCGGGCTGCCTGACCTGTCCGGTCATGGTCCTCTGCGCGGGACGGCTTGCCGGGCGCGAGACGGAGCTGCCGGTCAAGGCCAAGGCGAAGCCGCCGAAGCCGGAGCTGCGCGTCGCCGCGATCATCGAGGGCGCCGGAGCGCATGCCGGCAAGGTGCTCGTCCGGCAGCGGCCGGACAGCGGACTGCTGGCGAGCCTATGGGAGCTGCCGCATGTGCTCTTGGACGAGCCGGCGGTCAAGCCGCGCGGCCGCGAGGCGAAGCTGGCCGCCGCGGCGCAGCCGCCGGTGGAGCGGCAGGCCGCGGACGCGGCCGAGCTGCTGCGCCGGCTGGAGGAGGAGACGGGGCTGCGCGCCGTCGCCCGACGCTGGCAGGCGACGGAGGAGCATACGTTCAGCCATCTGCACTGGCTGATGCGCGTGTACGCGGCGGAGCTGGACCTTGGCGGTGACGCCGCTCGCGGGGCGGCCGCGCGGCTGCGCTTGCCGGCCGCGCGCGGCGGAGTCCCGAATCTCGGCGCGGCGAGCATCGCGGCCGAAGGCTTGGCGGGAGCCGCGCTCTACGAGGCGGCGGCCGCGGCGGAGCCGCAGCTGCCTGCGGGCTACGCCTGGATCGGACGGGGGCAGATGCGCGAGCTTGCTTTCCCGAACCTGTTCGCCAAGATTCTGTACGACTATTGGGATTCGATCGGGGAAGAGGAGGACGAAGGATGAGCCTGCTGCTGGATGCGCTGATGCGCGAGAAGATCGTGGCGATCTTCCGCGGCATCGGACGGGAGGAGGCGGACGGCGCGGCCCGCGCGCTGGCGGCCGGAGGCGTCCGCCTGATGGAGGTGACGCTCAACACGGACGGAGCGCTGCCGATCCTCGCCCGCTGGCGGGAGCTGCTGGACGGGCAGGCCCATGTCGGAGCGGGAACCGTGCTCGACGAGCGGATGGCGCGCGAGGCGGTCGCGGCCGGGGCCGAGTTCCTCATCTCGCCCAACCTCGACGAGGCGGTCGTCGAGTACGGCGCGAGCCGCGGCGTCTCGGTCTGGCCGGGCGTCATGACGCCGACGGAGATCGTCCGCGCCTGGAAGGCCGGCGCCGAGGCGGTCAAGATTTTCCCGATGGGCTCGCTCGGACACCGCTATCTGCAGGAGCTCAAGGCGCCGCTGGACCACATCCCGATGATCGCGACCGGCGGCGTCGACCTGGACAATATCGGCGACTATCTGCGGGCCGGAGCCGACGCCGTCGGGCTCGGCAGCAAGCTCGTCCAGCTCCAGCTCGCCCGCGAAGGGCGATTCGAGGAGATGGAGCGGCGCGCCGCCGCGTTCGTCGCGGCCGTCCGGGCCGCAGAGCCGCAAGCGTAGACGGCTGCGCGGCTTGGCTGCGCCCGGCGTGATGAAGCATGCGGGCGCAAGGGGCGATGTCCGTGCGGCTAGGCAGAGGCCGGATCGGCGAAGCCTGCTCGTCTGCGCCTTGTACGGCGAGACAGAGCGGGGCTGTCCGGCTCAAGGCGGGGCGCGCTGGGCGTGCGGCCGAGCGCGGAAGGGGTCGAGACGGCCTTCATGGGGCGCGCTGGGCGCGCGGCCGAGCGCGGAAGGGGTCGAGACGGCCTTCATGGGGCGCGCTGGACGTGCGGTGGAGCGCTGAAGGGGTCGAGAGGGCCTTCACGGGGCGTGCTGGGCGCGCGGCCGAGCGCTGATGGGGTCGAGACGGCCTTCACGGGGCGTGCTGGGCGCGCGGCCGAGCGCTGAAGGGGTCGAAACAGCCTTCATGGGGCGTGCTGGGCGTGCGGCCGAGCGCTGAAGGGGTCGAGACGGCCTTCATGGAGCGCGCTGGGCGTGCATTCGAGGCAAAGAATGGAACACCGATCTCATGCAAAAAGCCTTGCCCGTTCAACGGGCAAGGCTTTTTGCGATGGCGCAGCTCCGCGCCGTACCGTCAGCGCCTACCGCCGTACCGTCAGCGCCTACCGCCGTACCGTCAGCGCCTACCGCCGTACCGTCAGCGCCTACCGCCGTACCGTCAGCGCCTACCGCCGTACCGTCAGCGCCTACCGCCGTACCGTCAGCGTCGCAGCCGCAGATTCCGCAGCCGGATGCGGCTATGCGGCAAGGAAGGGATCTCGCTGAGGCTGAAGCTCAGGTCCTGCTCCGGCAGCTCGTAGGACAGCCGGCTTGCGAGGAAATCGAGGCTTTCCTTCATGATCTCAAGCGTAATCCACTCGCCGGCGCAGCGGTGGCCCGCATCGTGGCCGCCTCCGCCCTGGGGCACGAACTTGAACGGACTGCCCTGCCAATCGGCGAAGCGCTCGGGCTGGAACGACTCCGGATCGGACCACAGCGCCGGATGGCGGTTTGTGGCGTACAAGTCGAGCAGGACGAGGTGCCCGGCCTCCAGCCGGAAGCCGGCCCATTCGGCCGGCTCTCCGGCGCGCGCCGCCGCGACCGGGAAAAACGGGTAGAAGCGCCGAACCTCCTGCACGAACCGCTGAAGCAGCTCCTCGCGCTTCCCGGTCCTCCACTCCGCCCCGCGCTCGCCATGGTCTTCGTCAATGCGAACCGGCCCATCCGCGTGACGCGACCCGTCACCGCGAACCGGCGCATCTGCCCGACCCGACCCGTCACCACGATCCGGCCCATCCGCGTGACGCGACCCGTCACCGCGAACCGGCCCATCAGCCCGACCCGACCCGTCACCACGATCCGGCCCATCCGCCCGACCCGACCCGTCACCACGATCCGGCCCATCCGCGCCACCCAGCCCGTCCGCCCGACCGAGTGGATCCCCGTCGTTCCGCGCCAGTCGGGACGCCTCCTCCGGGTGATGGATGACGGCATGCGCGGTAAAAGCGACGTAAACCGCGACGGCGACGATCGGCCGCAGGATGTTGAGCAGCTCGACCGCGGCGATCTTCGCCGGCAGCAGCCCGCCCTGCAGATCGCGATGCAGCGCGATCGTACGCAGCGCGGTGCCTTCGGGAACTTCGAGCCTGCCTTCGCGCACGTCCTCGATCAGGGCGGCGAACCGCTTCTCGCCTTGGCGCCGGCTCCGGCGGCCCTTGACGTAGGCGAGGCCGAGCGAGGCCGGGGCCTCGTACATCGCGCCGAGCGATTCGGCCAGCCGCGGAGCGTCCTCGGACTCGAGCGGCACGCCGGCCCAGGCGCAGGCGGCGCGGGCCAGCAGCAGCTTGGCCTCCTCGTACAGCTCGATGTCGTCGCGGCCCTCCCAGCGGCCGGCGGCCAGCATCCATTCGCGGGCGACGATGTCCCGCATCTCGCGCAGCGCTCCGCGATGCATGAGCGACATGAACATCGCCTTGCGATGGCGATGCTCCGCCCCGTCGAGCCCCTGCACCCCTTGCTCGCCGGTCAGCGTCTTCTGCACGCGCTTGGGCATGGCGCCGCTGCGGACGAGCTTGCCGCTGTCGTAAAAGAAGCGAGCCGCCTCTTCCCCGCGCAGGACAAGCGCCTTTTCCCCGAGCAGCCTCGTCTCGAACGCATCCGACTGAAAGGCGTCGGCCCGATTCTGGCCGAAGCGGTAGCCCTCTTTCAGCAGAGCCAGCGTATGGTCCAGTCCTTCCTCCCGCGCAAGCGGCTTGGCGTGATCCATCCTTGCTCCTCCTTCATCCGGGCGAGCGGTCCGCGCCCGCCCGACGGCCTTGTTTGCTGCTTCTTACCCGCAAGGGCTTCCTTGCAAGCATGGGCCAGAGCGGCGGCAATCATACGCTCGCCGACGCGCGGAGCGGTTGACATCGCTTCCAAGAGCCCGATACAATCGTGCAGAAGGCGAAGGAAGGAGAAGCGCGCATGACATTTCCATCCCAGCCCGTGCTGCCGGCCGCACGGAGCATGAAGCAGCTGGAGCGGCTGCTCCGCTCGTCGTACACGCATCTCATCCTGCTGGACAGCCACGTCAGCCGGCTGAGGCCCGCCGCCGATCTCGCCGCGGCGCACGGCAAGCAGCTGCTCATCCATGCGGACCTGATCGAAGGGCTCAAGAACGACGAGGCGGCGGCCGAGTTCCTTTGCCAGACGATTCGTCCCGCCGGCCTGCTGTCGACGCGGGCGAGCGTCATCGCCAAGACGAAGCAGAACGGCTTGCTGGCGATTCAGAGAATCTTCCTGCTGGACAGCGGAGCGCTGGAAAAAAGCTACGCGCTGCTGGCGCGCTCGCAGCCGGACTGCATCGAGGTGCTGCCGGGCATCCTGCCGGGCCTCATCGCCGAGGTGCGCGAGCGGACCGGCCTGCCGGTGCTTGCGGGCGGGCTCGTCCGCACGGCGGGCGAGGTGGAGGCGGCGCTGGCGGCCGGCGCCTCGGCGGTGACGACCTCGCGCGAGCCGCTCTGGAAGCAGTTCGAGGCATCACCCACCCCCTAGGAGGCGATTCGACTTGAGCGATACCTACATCCTGTCCATCGACCAGGGCACGACGAGCAGCCGCGCGGTCATCATCGGCCGTGGCGGCGAGTTCGTCGCGTCCGCGCAGGAGGAGATCCGCCAGTACTACCCGCGGCCGGGCTGGGTCGAGCATGACGCCAGCGAAATTTGGGTGTCGGTGCTCGGCGTCATCGCCGCAGCGCTGTCCAAGGCGCAGCTGCGACCGGATCAGATCGGAGCGATCGGCATCACCAACCAGCGCGAGACGGCGGTCGTCTGGGACCGGGCGACCGGCTATCCGATCCACCGCGCGGTCGTCTGGCAGTCGCGCCAGACGGCGGGCATCTGCCAGGAGCTGCGCGAGGCGGGGCACGAGGACGCGTTCCGCAGCAAGACCGGCCTGCTGCTCGATCCGTACTTTTCCGGCACCAAGATCAAGTGGATCCTCGATCATGTCGAGGGCGCGCGGGAGCGGGCGGAGCGCGGCGAGTTGCTGTTCGGCACGATCGACGCCTGGCTCGTCTGGAAGCTGACCGGCGGAGCGGTCCACGCCACCGACTACACCAACGCTTCGCGCACGCTGCTGTTCAACATCCATGAGCTGCAATGGGACGCCGAGCTGCTCGGCATCCTCGGCGTGCCGGAGGCGATGCTGCCGGAGGCGCGGCCGTCCTCGGGCAGCTTCGGCGAGACGAGCGAGGCGCATTTCTTCGGCTGCCGCATCCCGATCTGCGGCGTCGCCGGCGACCAGCAGGCGGCGCTGTTCGGGCAAGCCTGCTTCGAGAAAGGCATGGCCAAGAACACGTACGGCACGGGGTGCTTCATGCTGATGAATACCGGCAGCGAAGCCGTCGCCTCCGCGCGCGGCCTGCTGACGACGCTCGCCTGCAGCGCGGACGGCGGTCCGGCCCAGTACGCGCTCGAGGGCAGCGTGTTCGTCGCCGGCTCTGCCGTGCAATGGCTGCGCGACGGCATGCGCATGCTCAAGGCCGCGAAGGACAGCGAGCTGTACGCGATGCGCGTGGACTCGACCAAGGGCGTCTACGTCGTGCCGGCGTTCGTCGGGCTCGGCACGCCGTACTGGGACAGCGAGGTGCGCGGAGCGGTATTCGGGCTGACGAGCGGCGCGGAAAAGGAGCATTTCGTACGGGCGGTGCTGGAATCGCTCGCCTATCAGACCCGCGACGTGCTCGCCGTCATGGAGGAAGACTCCGGCATCCGGCTGAGCTCGCTGCGCGTCGACGGAGGCGTCGTCCAGAACGGCTTCCTCATGCAGTTCCAGAGCGACATCCTCGGCGTGCCGGTCGAGCGGCCGGAGATCAACGAGACGACGGTGCTCGGAGCCGCCTATCTGGCAGGACTCGCTTCCGGCTACTGGCAGGATCTCGAGGAGCTGAAAGCGATCTGGAGCATGGAGCGGCGCTTCAAGCCCGCCATGGAGCCGGAGCGCCGCGAGGAGCTGTACGGCGGCTGGAAAAAAGCGGTCGCCGCCGCAAGGGCTTTTCAATAGCGCCGCCATCTGGTACGCTTGGAGCAACAAGTTGATACGCTCGGCGCTGAGAACGGGAGAACGCCGCAAGGACCGGACCGCCTGCATGATGCAGGCCGGACGCGGTTCCTTGCGGCGTTTTTCATGCCGGGAGGCGGACGGGGGAGCGAAGCGCCCCGATCGCCTTGGCGCCGGAGGGCGGGAAAGCGAGGACGTGCAGATGGCAAGAAGCGGAACGGACGGACAGAGGGGAACGGACAGCGGGAGGGAAACCGAAATCGGGATGAGAGCGGCGAACGGCCCGCCGCCGGCACGAGGAGCTGCCGGGGGCGGGCCGGGGACAGCCGGGGCCGGAGAACGAGCGGCAGACAGAGCCGGAGAACGAGCGGCAGACAGAGCCGGAGGCCGAGCGGGGGAGGAGCCTCCGGCGTTCTCCGCGCTGGAGCGGGAGAGTCTGCTGTCGCGGCTGCAAGGCGAGACATGGGACGTGCTCGTCATCGGCGGCGGCATCACGGGGGCGGGCATCGCGCTGGATGCCGCGTCGAGGGGCCTCAAGACGGCGCTCGTCGAGATGCAGGACTTCGCCGCCGGCACGTCGAGCCGCTCGACGAAGCTCGTGCATGGCGGGCTGCGCTATCTCAAGCAGCTGGAGGTGCGCATGGTCGCCGAGGTGGGGCGCGAGCGGGCGATCGTGTACGAGAACGGACCGCATGTGACCGTGCCGGAGCGCATGCTGCTGCCGATCTACCGGGGCGGCACGTTCGGCCGCTGGTCGACGTCGCTCGGCCTCGCGCTGTACGACCGGCTCGCCGGCGTGAAGCTGCGGGAGCGGAGGCGCATGCTCGGCGCGGACCAGACGGCGGAGCTGGAGCCGCTGCTGAAGCGGGACGGGCTGCTCGGAGGAGGCAGCTATGTCGAGTACCGCACCGACGACTCGCGGCTGACGATCGAGGTCGCCAAGAAAGCGGCGGAGCTCGGCGCCTGCGCCGTCAACTACGTCAAGGCCGAGGGCTTGCTGTATGACAGCGGGGCGCATCCTGCCGGCGGGGCGTCCGCGGCAGAGGACGGACGCCGCAGGCTGTGCGGCATCCGGGCCGTCGATCGGATCGGCGGCAGCGAATTCGAGCTGCGCGCCCGCGTCATCGTGAACGCGGCCGGCCCTTGGGTGGACGGCATCCGCGAGCTCGACGGCTCGCGGCAGGGCAAGACGCTGCGCCTGACCAAGGGCGTGCATCTCGTCTTCGACGGCGCGCGCTTCCCGCTGCGCCAGGCCGTCTACTTCGATACGCCGGACGGCCGCATGATGTTCGCGATTCCGCGCGACGGCAAGACGTATGTCGGGACGACCGACACCGACTACGACGGCGATCCGGCTCATCCCCGCATGTCGGAGGAGGACCGGCGCTACATCGTCGATGCGGCGGCGGCGATGTTCCCGAAGCTGAGGCTGACGGCGGATGACGTCGAGTCCAGCTGGGCGGGCCTGCGGCCGCTGATCTTCGAGGAAGGCAAGGACCCGTCGGAAATTTCGCGGCGCGACGAGATTTTCCGCTCGGACTCCGGCCTGCTCACGATCGCGGGCGGCAAGCTGACCGGCTACCGCAAGATGGCCGAGACGGTGACGGACCTCGTCGTCCGGGAGCTGGAGCGCGCGGGGCATGGCCCGTTCGGCCGCTGCCGCACGCGGACGCTGCCCGTCTCCGGCGGCGACGTCGGCGGCTCGGCCGGGCTGCCGGCTGCCGTCGCGGCTGCCGCGGCGCGAGGCTCGGCGCTCGGGCTGCCGGAAGAGGACGCCCGGCGCATCGCCGAGCGCTACGGCAGCAACGCCGCCGCAGTGCTGGAGCAGCTGCCGGACGAGGCGTCCGCGCGCTCCGCCGGCTTGCCGCGAGCGCTGATGGCCGAGCTCCGCTACGCGATGCGCAGCGAGATGGCGGCGCGGCCGGCGGATTTCCTCGTCCGACGCACCGGCCTCGCGCTGTTCGACCGGGAGGCGGCGGTCCGCTGGCGCGAGCCGGCGCTGCGCCTCATGGCGCGCGAGCTCGGCTGGACGGACGGGCAGCTGCGCTCCGGCGCGGAAGAGCTCGACCGGGAGCTGGCGAACGCGGTGCAGCCTCAGGCTTGAAGCCGGACGGCAGGCTCAGCTCGGCTTGCGAGGCGCAGCTCTCCCGTCGCGGGGGAAGCGGCCAGCGGGGACCGGGAGCGATCCGCCACCGCGAGAAGCATGCTCCAGCTCAAAGAAGGCAGCCTTCGGTCACGACCATGACCGAAGGCTGCCTTTTTCATGGAGGAAACGGAACCGCCGACGGTCAGTACACGCTCGCCTTCACGCTCGTCTGCTTGATGCCGTTGGCGTTGTTCAAGCCGTATACGACCGTATTGCCCCAATCGGTCAAGGTCCCGCCGGCGCTGCGGGCGAGATCGAGGTAAGCGTAGCTCGAGCCGTTGCCGTGCCACGACCAGGCCGTCCAGCCGACCTTCTTCTGCTGCGTGTAGCTGAGGATCGTCGCCTCGTCCACGTCGCCGTTCGTATGGTACTGGCCGAATTCTCCGATCGTCAGACACAGCCCCTTGTTCAGCACGTTGTCGATGTTCGTCTTGATCGTCTGCGCGTTGCCGCCGGCATACTCGTACATATGGATGGAGAACATCGTATTGCGCTGCGGATCGGCGGCGAGCACGCTCTGTCCGTAATCGCGGATGGAATCCGGGTACTGGCCCCAGCCCGCGCCGTCGACCATGATCGTATGCGACAGCCCGGCGCTGCGCAGCTTCGGAATGGCGGCTTTATAGCCGTCCGCCCAGCCGCTGCCGTTCCAGGTGCCGTACCACTCGTTGGCGACGTTGAGGATGACGTACTTTTCCTGGCCGATCAGCGCGTTCTTGATCTCGATCCAGTAGTTCACCGCCTTGTCCAGCTCGGCCGCGCTGTCGCTGCCGGTCGCGTCATGCACCTCCAGCACCGCGATCATCTTGTATTGCTTGACCAGGGAAATGATGGCGCTTACATTGGCGGCCGTATCCTTGGTGTACTGGCTGCCGTTGGAAAGGACGACGCGCACCGTATTGGCGCCGGTCGCGGCGATGGCCGGAATCGCCGTGTTCAGGTCATTCTTGAACCACGTGTGGGCGTAGTTCACGCCGCGCATCACGAAGGGCTTGCCGTTCGCGTCGTACAGCGTCGTGCCGCTGACGTAAAATCCGGAGGCGGCATGGGCGGTGCGCTCCATTCCCGGCATCGCCGCGAGGAGCGTCCAGGCGGCCATCAAGGCAAGAACTAGGTTAAGCGCTTTCATCTTCATCATCAATCTCTCTCCTTTGCTGAGGGGGATGGCTAGAGGATAACACGTCCAGAAAAAGATAAAGATGGAATCGATTTGGATTTCTTGTCTTGTATGATGCAGTTTGTTAGGCGGCCTGTTTGCAGGTGCAAGCGCTTTACATTCAAAAAAAAGAGGCCCGCGCGAGGCGCGGGCCCAGAGAGAATATATGAATAAGGGGGGGTCTGCTAGTTACTATAAAGGCGCTAAATGAAAGCTAGCTGAAGAAAAGATTACAGACAGATTACAAAATTGAAAACAACGCTTCATCAACGCTTCATATAAAAAAGGATTGAACGAAAAATAGCGCCATGATATAATCCATAGCGCGTTGAAGTTTACTTTAACTCACACAGGTCAAACCATTCTTATCCCACTTTAATTGTACCTGCAGAGCTTGAAGTTGTCAACGCTCATTTTATTTCCAAAAAAAGGTAAAGGAGGGGGCTTCACCGGCACGGTTGGACCTCGTTGTCCGCCCAAAGTCTCGCCCATCTTACGCTCGCGGAGCAGAAAGCAGGAGCCTATGCCAGAAACGACGTTCCAACCGGAGCGCAGCGGAGATGATTTTTCGCTGAAAGCGATCCTGATGCCGCTTTTGGCCATCATCATCGGCATGATTATGATTATCCTCGACAGCACGGTCGTGAACAACGCCATTCCGAAGCTTGTCGACTACTTCGACACCGATCTGAAGACGATCCAATGGACCGTCACCGGCTACACGCTGGCGCTCTCCGCCGTCATCCCGCTTGCCGGCTGGATGGCCGACCGGTTCGGCGCCAAGCAAGTCTTTCTCGTCACGATCGCTCTCTTCACGGTCGGCTCCGTGCTGTGCGGCATCGCTCGGACGCCGGAGGAGCTGATCCTCTATCGGGTCATTCAAGGACTGGGCGGAGGCATGGTCGGCCCGATCGGGCTGGCCATGGTGTTCAAGCTCGCTCCCCCGGAGCGGCGAGGCTCGGTCATGGGCCTCATGGGCATACCGATGCTGATGGCCCCGGCGTTCGGTCCCGTCCTGTCCGGCTGGCTGGTCGACGCGGTAAGCTGGCACTGGATCTTCATCATCAACCTGCCGATCGGCGTCCTCGCGCTGATCCTCGCCTGGAAGTTCCTGCCGAGATCCGAGCGCCACGAGGCGCCGCATCTCGATGTGTACGGCATGCTGCTCGCGCCGGTCGCCTTCTCCATGCTGGCGTACGGCTTGACCGAAAGCGGAACCAGCTGGACTTCGGCCTCGACGATTACGGGGCTCGCCGTCGGCGGCGCCGCGCTCGTCGCCTTCATCTTCGTAGAGCTGTCCCAGAAGCAGCCGCTGCTGGAGCTGCGGGCGTTCCGCTCGTCCGACTTCACGCGAAGCATCATCCTGACGTGGATCGTGCAGCTCGCGCTGTTCGGCGCGATGCTGATCCTGCCGCTGTACCTGCAGCGCGTGTTCGGCTACACCGCGCTGGAGACCGGCTGGATCCTGATGCCGTATGCCGTTTGCGCGGGCATCGGCATGCCGATCAGCGGCCGGCTGTTCGATCGGATCGGCGCCCGGCCGCTTGCTTTTGCCGGCCTTGCCGTCGTATCTGCCGCGTTGTTCCTCCTGTCCGGAATCTCGCTGGATACTCCGCTCTGGACGATCATCCTCTACATCTCCATGATGGGTCTCGGGATGAGCTTCGCCATGATGCCGCTCAACACGCATGTCCTGAACTCCGCCCCTCGCGGCCTGGTGAGCCGCGTCACGCCGCTGACGACGGCGGCCCAACAGGTCGTCGTCTCGTTCGCGGCCGCCGGCTTGACGGGATATCTTACGTCCCGCATCGCCGCCCATGGCGCAGGAGGAAGCACGGATCCGCTTCGCGCCGCCGTCCTCGGCTACGGCGACACGTTCTTCCTGTCGGCAAGCCTCACGGCCGCCGGCGTCGCCCTGACGCTGCTGCTGCGCAGGCCGAGGCATGAGGCTCCAGGCCCGGCTGCGGGCGAGGCGAGGCCGGGCGAGGCGATGACGGACCGCTGACCGTCCGACTCTTTGCCCCTATGCAAGCTGCCTTGGACGCGGCCTTCGAGCCGGCCAAGGCTTTTTTTTGTCCATTCTCGGCTCTCGGCCGCCGTTCTTCCTCCCCCTTGCGCCGCTCCGGCGCCTGCTCCTATAATGAGTCACGACTTCACCAAGCGAGCCAAGCTCGAACCGGAAAGGAAGATTCGCGATGAGAACGCGGCTGCGAAACGCCAACACGCTGCGGAACCAGATTCTCGCCGTCTGCTTGCTCGTCATGGCGCTCGTGCTGCTGTTCGTCGGCTTCTTCACGTACAGCCGCGTGTCGACCGTCATTACGAGCAACGCGGAGCGCCAGCTGCAGCAGACGGCGATCGAGGCGATCGGCCGGATGGAAACGCTTTACCGCCAGGTCGACATGCTCTCCAGCCAGGTGATGACCGCATCCGAGGTGCAGCAGCTGCTGCTGCAGGAGTCACGCGGACGCCGCTCGACGCTCGGCCAGCGGCAGTCGCTGCTGCAAAGCGTGCGCACGCTGCAGGTGTATTCCGACGGCATCGCCTCGTTCGACCTGTTCACCCGGGATTACCGCAGCCTGTCTCCGCTGGACGAGAGCCGGCTGACCGACCGGCTGCAGCCCGAACAGATCGGCCTCGCCGACCGCGGCAGCGGGCGCCTGACGTGGATCGGAGAGGATCCGAAGGACCCGGCCTATTTCCTCGCCGTCCGCAGCGTGCGGCTGATGGACCATTCGTTCGAGAGCGCGGGCTATCTGCTCGTGCGCATCGAGCGCAGCTACTTCAACCTCGGCGCGGACGAGGCGCAGGAGCGCCGCGAGTTCATGACGCTGCTGGACGGCGAAGGCCGCGTCATCACGTCCGACTACGGCGGCTCGGCGGAAGCGCTCCTGGACTCGGCCGACCATAACTTGGACATCGGCGGGGAACCCTACCTGCAGGTGCGCCAGACGTCCCAGCTGACGGGGTGGAGGCTCGTCATCCTGGCCCCGGTGAAAAGCCTGACGGAAGGCATCGGCGCGCTGCGCACCGCGATCGTCGTGTCGGGCGCGGTCGGCTTCCTCATCTGCCTCGTCTGCTCGTTTTTCCTCAGCGCGATGATTACGAGGCCGATCCTGCGGCTCATCAAGACGATGCGCGGAGCGCGCCTCGGAGAGCTGCGGCCGAGCCCGGAAGTCCACTCGACCGTGGAGATCAACGAGCTGACCAAGACGTACAACCAGCTCGTCGGCCATATGAACGACCTGATCCAGGTCATCTACGAGAAGGAGCTCGTCCGCAGCCGCACCGAGCTGAAGGCGCTGCAGGCGCAGATCGACCCCCACTTCCTGTACAACACGCTTGAAGCGCTGTTCTGGGCGCTGCAGGACAAGGACGAGGAGGAGCTCGCCAACCTCGTCGTCGCCATGTCCGATCTGTTCCGCTATACGATCGGCAGCGAGCACGGGAGCGAGTGGGTGACGCTGCGGGAGGAGCTCGACCATGCGGAGCGGTACATGCAGCTGATGAAGCTGCGGTTCGGAGACCGTCTCGACTGGAGCATCTCGGCGCCGCCGGACAGCCTCGAGCTGCGCATGCCCAAGCTGCTGCTGCAGCCGCTCGTCGAGAACGCGATCCTGCACGGCGTCGGCGCCAAAAAAGGGCCGGGCTCGGTGTCGCTGCGGGTCGAGCCGGCGGGCGAGCCGGATCTGTGGTCGGTCGCCGTCGAGGACGACGGCCCGGGCATGGAGGCGGCGCTCGTCCAGGAGCTGGCCTCGTCCCTCGGCGAGGGCGGCTTGCCGGGCGCGGGCGGCAAGGTCGCCGGCATCGACGCCGGCAGGGAGGGCGGCAAGGGCAGAGGCAGCGGCATGGCGCTCGCCAACGTGAACAGGCGCCTGCAGCTTTATTACAAGGATCGTCCGCCGCGCGGACTTCGCATCGAGAGCAGGCCGGGGGAAGGCACGACGGTCGGATTCGAATTACCGGGAGGGACAGCATGAAAAACCGGCTGACGGTGCTCATCGTCGACGATGAGCCGAGAACGAGGCAAGGACTGGCCAAGACGCTGGAAGGCTGGGCGGAGGGGCGCTTCGACATCTTCTCCGCCGAGAACGGGGACGAGGCGCTGGAGCTGGCGGCGGAGCGGCCGATCCATCTGCTGCTGACCGACATCCGCATGCCGGAGATGAACGGGCTGGAGCTGATCCGCGCGATCAAGGAGCGGGGCAGCGATCCGGTGGCGGTGCTGCTCTCCGGGTATTCCGAGTTCGACTACGCGCAGGAGGGCATCCGGCTCGGCGTCGTCAACTATCTGCTGAAGCCGGTGACGCGCGCGAAGCTGCTGGAGGCGGTGGAGCAGGCGCTTCAGATCATCGAGGAGCGGCGCCGCCGGGGCGCGATCGAAAAGATCGTCGATCTGGAGCTCGCCGGCATCAAGGAGGAGGATCGGCTCGTGCCGCAGCCGGTGCAGGACGCGATCCGCTTCATCGAGGACAACGTGCGGGCGCCGCTGACGCTGCGCGAGGTCGCCGAGCACGTGCATCTGAACCCGAGCTATTTCAGCTCGCTGTTCAAGGAGAAGACCGGCATGACGTTCAGCCAGTTCGTCGCCCGCAGCAAGCTGCAGGCGGCCAAGAAGCTGCTTTACTCGACCGGCCTGCCGGTCGGGGAAATCGCCGAGCAGGTCGGCTACCAGACGGCCAAGTATTTCATCACCTTGTTCAAGGAATACGAGGGCATGACGCCGAGCCAGTACCGCCGAAGCCTGTCCGAGGACGCCGACACCTGAAAATAACGGACTTTTCCCTAATCGCCGTTACCTTATTTCAAGCCGGGTAAACCGCTATCATTGGAAATGTAACCGCTATCCAAGAGCGATGAAGGGGAGGAACCACCACCATGGCAAAAAAATCGACCTCCGTGCTGGGCGCGGCAGCGCTGGCGTCCATGCTGGCGCTGACCGCCTGCGGCGGCGGCAACTCGGCCGGAACCAACGGCAATGCGGGCGGCGAGGCCGCGAACGCCGGAGCGGGCTCGGGCTCGGCCGAAAAGATCACCCTCAAGATGATGCATCTGTGGCCGGCCGGCAGCTCCAAGCAGCAGAACATGATCGTCAACGACATCATTTCCCAGTATCAGGCCGACAACCCGAACGTGACGATCAAGCAGGAGATTCTGGAAAACGAGCAGTACAAGAACAAGCTCAAGGTGCTGTCCGCCTCCAACGACCTGCCGGACGTCGGCATGACCTGGGCTGCGGGGTTCCTGACTCCTTATGTCAAAGGCAATCTGTTCGCTCCGCTCGACGACACGCTGGCCGGCGGCCTGAAGGACACATTCGTCTCCGGCACGACCGAGGCGTACGCGGTGGAAAACAAGACCTACGCGCTGCCGCTTGAGCTGAACATCACGCCGGTCTACTACAACAAGGCGATCTTCAGCAAGTACAACCTGGAGGTGCCGCAGACGTACGCAGACTTCCAGAAGGCGGTCGACACGCTGCAGCAGAACGGCGTCGCGCCGATCGCGCTCGGCAACAAGGACCGCTGGACCGGCTCGCTCTGGTACATGTACCTGGCCGATCGGCTCGGCGGGCCGGAGACGCTCAAAAAGGCGATCGACCGCTCCGGCTCGTTCGAGGATCCGAGCCTCGTGCAGGCGGCGGACGAGGTGCGCAAGCTCGTCGAAGGCAATGCCTTCAACAAGGGCTTCAACGGCCTGTCCAACGACGAGGGCAAGGCGGAGTTCCTGAGCGGCAAGGCGGCCATGTACCTGATGGGCACGTGGGAGCTGCCGAACTTCACGACGAACGAGTCCATCCCGCAGGAGTTCCGCGACGAGGTCGGCTTCTTCAAGTTCCCGACGATCGAGGGCGGCAAGGGCGACATCGACAGCTGGGTCGGCGGCCCGGGCGTAGGCCTGTTCGTCTCCGAGAACTCCAAGGTCAAGGAAGAGGCGAAGAAATTCGTCAAGTTCTTCGTCGAGAAGTGGGGCGAGCAGTCGGTCACCAAGGCGGGCGTCATCCCGGCGACCAAGGTCGACACGTCCAAGGTCGACCTGCCGCAGATGTACATCGACATCCTGAACGAGCTCGGCAAGGCCAGCAACATCACGCTGTTCGCGGACGTGCAGATGAGCCCGGCCGTCGCGCAGGTCCATCTGAACATGATCCAGGCGCTGTTCGGCAAGGAAGTGCCGCCGGAGGACTTCGCCAAGCAGCATGAAGAGGCGCTGAAGCAGGACGCAGGCTGATCCGAGGCCGCGCGGCATCCGAGGAGGACCTGTCCCGCGAGGCGGGCGCAGGTCCTCTTCGCTTGCCGCCGCATCCGCCACCCGAACGTGCGAAGGAGCGTGAACAAGCATGGATAAAGTGATGTCCAACAAGAAGATGATTGCCCTCTACGTGCTGCCGGCGCTGCTGCTCGTGCTCGTCCTCATCTACGTGCCGATCGTGCTCACCGGCTATTACGGCCTGATGAAATGGGACGGCATCGGCGAGATGACGTTCATCGGCATGGACCAGTACGCGAAGCTCGTCCGGGACGCGGCGTTCTGGGACAGCGCCGGCCACTCGCTGCTGCTGGCGGCGTTCTCCGCGCTCAGCCTGATCGGCTATCTGGCGGTGGCGCTCGTGCTCGCCGGCGAGGTCAAGGGCGCGAACCTGCTGCGCAAGCTGTATCTGATCCCGATGCTGCTGAGCTCGGTCGCGATCGCCCAGCTGTGGGCCAAGATCTATCACCCGACGAACGGCATCCTCAACACGCTGCTCGGCGCGGTCGGCCTGCCCGATACGGTCGAGTGGCTGTCCGACACGGGCATCGTGCTGGTGTCGATCTTCATCCCGATCATCTGGCAGTACGCCGGCTTCTACATCCTGATCTACTACGCGGCGCTCAAGAATATCCCGTCCTCGCTCGTCGAGGCGGCGCGGATCGACGGCGCGAGCCCGCTGCAGATCGCGCTGCGCGTCAAGCTGCCGCTCATCGCCGGCGTCGCCAAGATGACCGTCGTGCTGGCGGTCGTCGGCTCGCTCAAGTACTTCGACCTGATCTACGTCATGACCGGCGGCGGGCCGAACGGAGCGAGCGAGGTCATGGCGTCCTACATGTACAAGCAAGCGTTCAGCAGCTACGACTTCGGCTACGGCAGCGCGATCGGATTTTTCCTGCTGCTCATCTGCCTCGTCGCCACCTGGCTGATCCGCAAGCTCACCACATCCGAAGAGGTCCAATACTCCTAAGCGAAAGGAGCCAACCGACATGCCGCAACCCCTCGCCGCGTCTCGTGCAGAACTCCGCTCCGGCGGAAGCTCTGGCGGGAGCCCGGTCCTGAAGACGCTCCTGTACGCCGTATTGGCCCTCATCGCCGTCGTGCAGGTGTTCCCGCTGCTCTGGCTCGCCGTCTTTTCCCTCAAGGATACGCAGGAAATCTTCACGAAGTCCCCGCTCTCGCTGCCGGCCAGCCCCAAGTGGGAGAATTACGAGAAGGTATGGACCGAGGGCAACATCGGCCAGTACTTCTTCAACAGCGTCTGGTACACCGTCGTCGCCGTCGCCGCGACCGTGCTTCTCGCGAGCCTCGTCACGTTCGCGCTGACGCGTATGAAATGGGGCTGGAAAAAGCCCGTGCTCGGCCTCTTCATGGTCGGCATCATGATTCCGATCCACTCGACGCTCATCCCGCTGTTCCAGATGTTCATGAAAGCGAATCTGACCGACCATCCGCTGTCGATCATCCTGACGTACACCGCGTTCAACCTGCCGCTGACGATCATGATCCTGCTCGGCTTCTACGAGACGCTGCCGCGCGAGGTCGAAGAGGCGGCCGTCATGGACGGCTGCTCCGTGAACCGCATCTTCTTCCAGATCGTGCTGCCGATGACGGCATCCGTGGTGGCGACGACGGTCATCATCAACATGATCTACAACTGGAACGAGTTCGTTTTCGTCAACACGTTCATCAGCACCGACTCGCTCAAGACGCTGACCGTCGGCATCCAGAACTTCATCGGCCAATACTCGGCCGATTGGGGCGCGATCGGCGCCACGCTCATGATCAGCATCCTGCCGATCCTCATCGCCTTCTTCGCGCTCAGCAACCAGATCGTCGAAGGCATGACGGCAGGCTCGGTGAAGGGCTGATCCGCCTGGGCCTGCACGACCCGACGACTCTCGACGACTCCCGAAAGGAAGATACGATGACCGCCAAACCGAGCTTCAACCAGCCGCTCGTCACCCATCTCTATACGGCCGATCCGTCGGCCCATGTGTTCGAAGGCAAGCTGTACGTCTATCCGTCCCATGACCTCGACCACGAGCGGACGTCCAACGACAACGGCGACCAGTACGACATGGAGGACTACCATGTGCTGTCGATGGACGCCCCGGATGCGCCTTGCGTCGACCACGGCGAAGCGCTGCATGTGTCAGGAGTGCCGTGGGCGTCCCAGCAGATGTGGGCGCCGGACGCCGCCTTCAAGGACGGCAAGTACTATCTGTTCTTCCCGGCTCGGGACAAGGACGGCGTCTTCCGCATCGGCGCCGCCGTCGGCGAGCGGCCGGAAGGGCCGTTCCGCGCCGAGCCGAGCTGGATCGACGGCACGTTCAGCATCGACCCGGCGGCGTTCGTCGACGACGACGGCCGCGCCTATCTGTTCTTCGGCGGCCTGTGGGGCGGACAGCTGGAAAAATGGCAGGGCGGCTCGTTCGATCCGAGCGCCGAAGGGCCGGCCGGGAACGAGCCTGCGCTCGGGCCTCGCGCCGCCGAGCTGGCGGACGATATGCTGTCGCTGAGGAGCGCTCCCGTCGAGCTGTCGATCGTGGATGCGGACGGCCGGCCGATCGCGGCCGGCGACGAGGAGCGCCGCTATTTCGAAGGGCCGTGGATGCACAAGCATCAGGGGCGCTACTACCTGTCGTACTCGACCGGCACGACGCACAAGATCGTATATGCGACGAGCGACAACCCGCTCGGTCCGTTCGTCTACCAGGGGACGATCCTCGAGCCGGTCGTCGGCTGGACGACCCACCACTCGATCGTGGAGTGGGACGGCAAGTGGTATCTGTTCTATCACGACAGCTCGCTCTCCGGCGGCGCCGACAACAAGCGCTGCGTCAAGTTCACGGAGCTGCATCATGAAGAGGACGGCTCGATCCGTACGATCCGGCCGTACGAGTGAACTTTACGTCCGAAAAACGTCCCGATGGCTCCGAGCCGGCGGGACGTTTTTAATTTCAATAAATAGAAACAGTTGAATTAAATTTAGTTCATGCTACGATGAAAGGAGCGACGTTCGTTTGGCTTTCTATAGGGAAGGTTGGGGTTCGACATGGAGATGCGGAAGCTGGATGCGGCATGGGAAGTAAAGGGATTCTGGCCGTGGGTGCCGCTGAAGGGCACGAGCATGGAGATCGGCAACGAGCTGCTCGGCGTGACGGAGTGGATTCCGGCGACGGTGCCGGGCGGCGTGCATGAGGATCTGTACCGGGCGGGGCATATCCCCGATCCGTATGTGGATAGGAACAGCCTGGCGGTCGAGTGGGTGGAGAACCGCTGGTGGGTGTATCGCGGCCGCTTCGCGCGGCCGGAGCTTGAGCCGGACTGCCGAATCGAGCTGGTGCTGGCGGGACTCGACTACGAGGCGATCGTCTCGCTGAACGGCCGCCGCCTCGGCGAGCATGAGGGCATGTACGAGCCGGCCGTCTACGACGTGACCGAGCTGCTGGGCGAGCGCGAGTCGGCGGAGCTGCAGATCATCCTCAAGCAGGCGCCGGACGAGATGGGCCAGATCGGCAAGACGAGCGAGACGTTCACGCAGAAGAGCCGCTTCAACTACAAGTGGGACTTCTCGACCCGGCTCGTCCACGTCGGCATCTGGGAAGGCGTCTGGCTGCGCGTCCGCCGCGCCGTCTCGCTGGACGAGCTGGCGCTGCATGCGGATGTGCGAGAGGACGGCACGGGACTGGTTTCCGTGTCGGCCCTGGCGCGCGTGGAGGCAGGGACGGAACGGGCCACGGCGGAGCTGGAGCTGCTCGATCCGGACGGACAGGCGGTTCTTCGCTGGAGCGGGCCGGTGGCGGACGGAGAGGTGAAGGCCGAGCTGGAGGTTCCGCGGCCGCGCCTCTGGTTTCCGAACGGGTACGGCGAGCAGCCGCTCTACGAGCTGCGGCTGCGCCTGTTCGCGGACGGGCGGCTGGCGGAGGAGACGTGCCGGCGGACCGGCATCCGCCGCCTCGAGTACCGCCGCAATCCCGGCGGTCCGGACGACGCGCTGCCGTATACGTTCGTCGTCAACGGCCGGCCGGTCTACATCCAGGGCGCGAACCTGACGCCGCTCGACCATCTGTACGGCAACGTCGGAGCGGAGCGCTACGGCTGGATCGCGCGGCTCGCCCGGCGGGCGAACCTCAATCTGCTGCGGGTGTGGGGCGGAGGCCTCATCGAAAAGGAAGAGCTGTACGACCTGTGCGATCGGCTCGGCATCCTCGTCTGGCAGGAGTTCATCCAGTCGAGCTCCGGCATCGACAACGAGCCGTCGAAGAAGCCGCGCTTCCTCGAGCTGCTCGGCCGCAGCGCCGTGCAGGCGCTCAAGACGCGGCGCAACCATGTGTCGCTGGCGGTCTGGAGCGGCGGCAACGAGCTGATGAGCGCTCCCGATCGTCCTTCCACCTATGAGGACTCCAATCTGGCCTATCTGCGCGCGCTCGTCGCCGAGCATGATCCGCAGCGGCTGTTCCTGCCGACGTCGGCGTCCGGGCCGAGGCAGTACATCACGAGCGAGAAGGGCGTCAGCCACGACGTCCACGGCCATTGGAAGTACATGGGCAATCCGGGCCACTACCCGCTGTATGCCGAGGCGGACCATCTGTTCCACAGCGAGTTCGGCGTCGACGGCGTCAGCAGCGCGAAGAGCCTGCGCAAGTTCCTGTCGGAGCCGCACCGGAGGCCGGTCTCGATGGAGAAGAGCCTCGTCTGGCGCCACCATGGCGAATGGTGGGACACGTTCGGCCGCGATACGGAGCTGTTCGGCGGCTTCGCCGACCTGCAGGCGTTCTCCGACGCGAGCCAGTGGATCCAGGCGGAGGGGCTGCGCTTCATCCTCGAGGCCAACCGCCGCCGCCAAGGCCGGCAGAGCGGCAGCATCATCTGGCAGCTCAACGAGCCGTGGCCGAACGCCAGCTGCACGAACCTCGTCGACTATTACATGGAGCCGAAAATGGCCTATTACTGGACCCGCTCCGCCTTCGAGGGCACGCATGCCTCGCTCGACTACCGCTCCCTGGATGCGCCTGCGGGCAGCCGCCTGCAGGCGGCGGTGCATCTGCATCTCGGGCCCCGGCTGGTCGCGGGCCTGAGAGGCGAGACGGACGGGCTGTACGGAATCGGGCGGCCCGCGGACGCGGCCTCGGAGGCCGGGCGCTCCGCAGGCGCGGCCCTCCGATCGCCCTGGACGGCGTCGCTTCAGCCGTCGATCCTCGGCGTCCGCGCCGAAGTGCGGGACCTGCGCGGAACGCTGCTGCATGAGCAGGCGTTCATGCTGGAGGGGGAAGGCTGGCGGCAGTCCGACGGCGTGGAGCGAGCGGCTGGAGCATCGGACGGCCGGCCGCAGGCGAACGAGGAAGCAGGCGGCGAGCGCTCAGCCGGTGCCGGTTCCCTCGGTAGCCCATGGCAGTCCGGCGACGGCGCAGGCAGCGGAAGCTCGCTTCGGCTCGGTACGTTCGACTGGGTGGTGCAGGAGACGTACAACGGCCTGCTCCTCGTCCGGCTGCTGGTGGAAGGGACCGACGCACCGCCAGCGGAGTATTACTTCTCCACCCGGTCGCCGGCGGTCTACGCGGCCGCGCTGCAGCCGATGGCCGCTGCGCTGCGGGCCGTACCGCTGGGCGGCTGGGAGCAGGCGCCGCCCGAGGCGGGCGGCCCGGCGGCCAGTCCGCTGCTGCGCCGATCCTACGTCGTGGTCAACGACGGCTCGGAGGCCGCGCTGCATGTGCGGCCGGAGGAGACGACCGACGGCTGGTGGATGGAGGCGAGCGAGGCGTACTTCACGCTGCTGCCGGGAGAGTCGCGCACGGTCGAGCTCTCCTGCGCGCCTCGCCGCGGCGAGCTGTTCGGCGCCGGGGCGGCGACCCGAGCGGCGGATGCGGGGAGAGAAGGGGCGGATGCGGACCGTTCCGGCGATGCGCCGGCGGAGCCGACAATCGCCTTCCGCGCGTTCAACCAGCCGCTTCAGGCATGAGCTAGGCATACGGAAAGGGACTTGTTCCGGTTCGTTCAACGAACCGGAACAAGTCCCTTTGTCGCGCTAGATGGCTTGGACAGGAACCAAGGCGGAAACCTGCCTTGGATGGTCGGCTGATGGGCTGGATGCCCGGAACCAAGGCATAAACCTGCCTTGGATGGTCGGCTGATGGGGTGGATGCTCGGAACCAAGGCAGAAACCTGCCTTGGATGGTCGGCTGATGGGGTGGATGCCTGGAACCAAGGCATAAACCTGCCTTGGATGGTCGGCTGATGGGCTGGTTGCCCGGAACCAAGGCATAAACCTGCCTTGGATGGTCGGCTGAAGGGCTGGATGCCTGGAACCAAGGCAGAAACCTGCCTTGGATGGTCGGCTGATGGGACGCGCCGCGAGCTTGCGAGCGAACGAGGACTGAGCGCGCCGCTAACCTGTACTCGTCAGTCCCGCCGCCTCGCCGCTGCCGCGCTGCCCGCCGGCCCCGGCCACCGCGCGAGCCTCCACGCCGGCCTCGGCCTCCACGCCGGCCCCGGCCACCGCGCCGGCCTCGGCCGCCGCCTCGGCCTCCGGCCGAATGCCGTACCGGGCCAGCGCCTTCACCGCGCTGGCCCGCATCTGCTCCTGCAGGGCAGCGCCTTCCAAGACGCGTACCCGCTTGCCGAGGAAGCGCAGCTTCTGCAGCAGGAAGCCGCGCTCGTCGCGCGCATAAGCGAGCTCGATGCGGTAGACGCCCTCGTCGGCATCGTAGCGCACCTCCTGGCGGAAGCAGGAGAGGGCATAGAGGATGCGCGACAGCTCGCGGTTGTAGCGGGGCACGAGCTCCAGCACCGTCGTTTCGCCCGAACGGGCCGACAGGGCAGCGATGCAGGCGTCCAGCCGATCCGCCTCGCCGGGAGGCAGCGGCCGCTCCTCCACGCCGTGGACGTGGGTGAGCCGCGTGCGCATGAGCGGCCGGCCGCTGGCGCGATGCCAGAGCAGGTACCACTGCTTGGTCGACATCGCGTAGTCGAGCCGGTACGGGTAGCCCTCGGCATGGCGGAGCGCGCCGCCGCCCTTGGCGCTGTAGGCGAGCCGCATGCCGCTGCGGCGGGCGACGAGCTCGGCCAGCTCCGGCAGCAGCGGCGAGAAGAGCCGGCGCTCCCGGCTGCGCGCCTTCTCGACCAGATGCCCCAGCGGCAGCGGCTCCTCCGCCGCCAGCAGCTCGGCCAGCTTGGCGCGCGCTGCCGCGCCGAGGAAGCCTTCGGCCGCGGGATGCTCCAGCATGAGCCGCAGCCAGGCGCGCTCGCGTCCGGTCACGGCGACGGCGCCCGCCTCCGCCATGCGGCGGCTCAGCTCATGATTGTGCGCCTTGTCGAACAGCAGCTCCATACGTTTCCGCCAGCTCCTTCCACTCCTCGATCATGTCCTGCCGCAGCTCCTCGGGCTCCAGCACCTCGCAGCTGGAGCCGAAGCTGCGCAGCCACGGCCGGATCTCCCGCGTCCCATTCACGTCGATGTCGTACCGGAACGAATCCGGCCCCTCCTCCGTCAGCTCCCCCCACTGGCCCTGCAGCAGCACGCGCTCGCGGACGAAGTCGTAGTCCGCCCCGTCCGGACGGAAAAACCGCACGGACACGCGCTGCGGCGCGCCTAGCTCGACGAGCCAGCTCGTGCGCAGCCGCGTGCCTAGCTGCTCCTGCCTGCGCGCGAACAGCTCGGGATCGGCGGGCTCTCCGATCGTCAGGCCGCTCATGCCTTCCATCCTCCAGGCGCTCCATCCGTGGGCGCGGCTATAGCCGATCGCGTACCACCGGCCGTACTGGTGGTCGTAGACCGCCCGCAGCGGCAGCATCGCCACCTGGCGCGCCGGGCTGGTCCGCGCATGCAGCGGATTCGTTCCGCGCGCGGCGTAGCGATGCTCCGATTTTGGCGTCAAGTACTCGAAGCTTGCCATCCGCCGCTCTTCAATCGCCGCCAGCAGCGGATGCAGGTACGCCTCGTCGAGGATGCGGCAGTCGTAGCGGTAAGCGAAGCCGACGCCCGAGCTGAGCGCTCCGTCCGGGCCGAGCAGGCGGCGCAAGCTGTCCTGCAGCAGAAAGCCGTGCACCGACGGCACGCGCGTCTGAGCCATCACATGCACGAACAGCTCCAGCCGCCGCAGCTCCTCCGGGTCCAGCGACGTCCACAGCTCGTCGCGCAGCCGGTAGCGCACCGGCCGGCCGCCCGAGCGCGCGACGATGCCGGCTTTTTCGAGGTAGGCGAGGTCGGAGCGGATCGTCTTCTCGTCCGGCCACGGCGATGCCTCCGGCCAGCCGCCGCAGCAGGCGTCGAGCAGCTCGGCCGCAGTGCGGCCGCCTCCGTTCAGCTCATCGAGGAGCAGCGCGAGGCGGGCGATCTCCGATTCCTTGAGCGAGCGGGAGCGGAAAAGAAACAGCAGCAGCGGGTCGCCGACCCGCTCGCGCCGAGCCTGCAGCAGCCGGCCGAGCCCGAGCTCCCCGGCTCCAACCGCTTCCGCGCCGCCGGACGAGGCGGCGTCCCGCAGCCGCCGCAGCGCCTTGTCGAGCGTATGCACCGAGATGCCGAGCCGCTCCGCCGACTCCTTGCGGCTGAACGCCCCGCCCGTCAGCGCGAGCAGCCGCAGCAGCTCGATCTCCTTGTCGAAGCTCTCTCTAGCCATGTCTACTCCTCCTCCTTCCGTCCGTTTTCAGCCGAACCTTCTGTATTCGTGAACAACCGCGCGAGTTCCTGCTCCGGCGGCGGAGAGGGGCAGCATCATCCGGCAGTCCGATGAGCAGCGGCCGAACGCCGGCGCCGTCTTTTTTCCGCTGCTTCGCCATACTTCCGCCCTGTTCCGGCGCTCCGCCCGAAGCTATGATGAAGCGGAAAGGTCAGGCGACAGGCGGGAACTTCGGCCGCAGGCCCTGTTCCGCAGTGCCGGGACGCTGATCCGACTGGCATGCTACGGCCGTCCTTTCTCTCGTTCATTCACCGGGTTCGAATCCCGGACGCTCCGTCCGGAGCGTTCATGGTCGATGAATTCAAAAAGGCGAAGAGCCTATGAACGCAGTACCCGAGGGACCGGCATCCGATTCCGCCGATCCGCGCCGGCCGCGCCGTCATGGGCGGCGCCGGGAGCAGGCCATGAAGCCCCTGCGCCGGCGGCGGCACGAAGGACGATTTCCTGAGGCGATCGCCCGCTCGCGATCCACCTTGCGCCACGGCGCGAGGAAGGCGCGAGCGGGACAGCGGCGGGAGGGCGTCCGGACGCCGCCTGCCCGCAGGCGCTCCGCCTACGCTTCCGGGGCGCGGACGAAACGGACGGATGCCGCCCTGTCCCGGCTGACAAGAGCCCGAGCAGCTTGCCCATGCGGCGCATCGCCGCCGGGGCGGCTCGCGGCTTGCCCGATAGAGAAGGAGATGATCTTATGTTTGAGACTGCGACGATCAAGCCGACCGAGCGCGGCTTGCTGTACCGGAGAGGAAGCTATGCGGGAGTGCTCCTGCCCGGGACGAAGCGGCTGAACCGGCTGCGCCGCGAGACCGCGGTCGCCTGCCGCGTCGACGAGCCGTTCCTGCCGCCAGACGGCCCGCTCGCCGTCTACCTGCAGGATGCCAGGCTTGCCGAGCAGCTGGAGGTTGTGGAGGTCGGCGACGGCGAGTACGCCGCACATCGCATCGACGGGCGCTTCGAGCGGCTGCTGCTGCCGGGCCTGCATGCCTTCTGGAAGGCGGGCGGCCAGCACGGCTTCCAGCGCATCGATACGCGCGAGCCGGATGTCTCGGCCGCGCTCGAGCCGGAGCTCGCGGACCGGATCGGACCGTATGCGTCGACGCTGGAGGTGGAGAGCGGGGAGCGGGGCTTCCTTTTTTACGACCATGAGCTGCAGCGCGAGCTCGGTCCGGGACGCTACCGGTTCTGGCGCGGTCCGGTCAAGGCGTCGATCCAGAAGGTCGATCTGCGACGCCAGCAGCTCGAGCTGCACGGGCAGGAGATGATGACCGCCGACAAGGTGACGCTGCGGCTCAACTTCGTCAGCACGTACCGCGTCAGCGACCCTCGGCGCACGCTGGAGATCCGCTCGCTGTCCGAACATCTGCACGCCTCGCTGCAGCTGATCCTGCGCGACATCGTCGCCGCGAGGACGCTCGACCGCCTGCTCGCCGCGCGCGACGAGGCGGCGTCCGAGGCGCTGGAGCGGCTGCGGGCAGTCGGGGCCGCGAGCGGGGTCGAGTTCCTCGGGACGGGCATCAAGGACGTCATCCTGCCGGGCGAGATGCGCGACATTCTCAATACGGTGCTGCTGGCGGAGAAGAAAGCCCAGGCGAACCTCATCACCCGCCGCGAGGAGACGGCTTCGACGCGCAGCCTGCTCAACACGGCGAAGCTGATGGAGGACAACGAGACGCTGTACCGGCTGAAGGAGATGGAGATGCTCGAGCGGCTCGTCGAGCGCATGGACCGCATCACGCTCGACGCGGGCAGTCCGGTGCTGGAGCAGCTTGCCCGGCTTGCCGGCGGCGCGGGACGGCGCTGAAGTCCCGAGACGGGCGGTTCCCTGCGAACCGCCCGAATTTTTATTCTTTTGGGAGCATAAGGAAAAGGGAACCGTTTCAGGCCTGCGATCCGTAGTATAATGATCGTTGTGCGCCTGAAGGCGAACAGCACTCTATTGACATGGCTTTTTACCTACATAGGGAGGTCGGACAATCATGCAGCAACCGCAACCACTGAGGCCGATGGGGATCGGCCGCATTCTCGACCGCAGCTTCCAGCTGTACCGCACCCACTTCACGACGCTGGCGATCATCATGCTGGCGCTGTACGGACCGATGGCGATCGTCTCGATGGCGCTAGCCACCGATTCGTCCAACACGTACTCCGGCCTGATCGATTCGTTGCGCGATGGCGGACTCGACGGCTACCTGCAGTCGGTCGAGGCGCAGGAAGGCGCAGGGCTGAGCGGCGGCGCCGTGCTGGCCGCCTTGCTCGGCTTCGTGCTCATGCTGCTGCTCGGACCGGTCTCGGTCGCGGCGATCGTGCATCTCGTGCAGGCGCATCTGCGGGGCGAGGACATTCCGAGCGCGGGCGAGCTGCTCAAAAAGGGCTTCCGCCGCCTGTGGCCGTTGACCGGCAGCACGCTGCTGTACGGCATCATCATGATCGGACTTTACGTGCTCGTCGTATTCGCGTTCGCGCTGGTCGGCGGCCTGATGTTCGCCGCGGCTCTGTCCGGCACGAGCGGTCCTTCCGGCGTAGCCTTCCTGCTGATTTTCGCGGCGTTCATCGGCGTTTTCCTGCTCATCACGTTCTTCGCGATCCGCTGGGCGTTCTACCTGCCGTTCGTCGCGCTTGACGAGAGCGGCACGGGCGTCGGCGCGAGCTGGCGTCTGACCAAGGGCAGCTTCTGGCGCCTGCTGCTGCTCTACCTCGTGCTTTCCATTCTGCTCGCCATCTTCACCGGGGTGCTGAACCTCGGCTCGGCCGCCATCTTCGGCGGAGGCGTGCTGAATTCCCTCGTCGACGCGCTCGTCTCGATCCTGATCGGCTCGCTCTGGGTGCTGCCGTATGCGATTACGTTCTTCGACCTGCGCGTGCGCCGCGAGGGCTGGGGACTCGATACGCTGCTGGACGGAGCGCAGCCGTACGGCGGCCAGGCGCCGCCTCCGCCTCCTGCGAGCTGGGGCGGCGGCTACGGCGCGCCGGACCGTCCGGACCGTCCGGATGACAGCTCCGGGGGCGGCCCTCGTCCATGACGGAAAGGGAACAGCTGGAGGAAATCCTCTCCCGCGAAGAATATTCCGCCTATCGCAAGGAGCCGGGCTTTTCCTTGTGGGACTGGATCGTGGAGAAGCTCGGCAAGCTGCTGGCGGCGATCTTCCCCGACCTGAAGCCCGGGCCAGGCACGGTCAGCTTCCTGTCCGTCCTGATCGTGATCGCGCTCGCGGCCTTTCTCGGCTGGATGGTCTGGCTGCTGACGCGCCGCTTCGGGCCGAGGGGGCGGCTGCGCCCCGGCGCCTGGATGGAGCCGGGAGAGGATAGCCGCTCCTGGCGGCATTACGCTCGGCTCGGCGAGGGCTTCGCCGCTCAGAGAGAGTGGAGGGACGGCGTGCGCGCCGTCTTTCTCGCTTTTCTGTTCCGGCTGGAGGAGCGCGGGGAGCTGAGGGTCGAGGCGTGGAAGACGAATCGCGAATACTTGGACGAGCTGGCCGCAGCCGGCTCGCCGCATGCGCCGGAGCTCCGGACGGCGATGTCTCTGTTCGAGCGCATCTGGTACGGCCGGATGGAGGCCGAGCAGGCTCCGTACGACGAGCTCAAGGCGCTGTTGGACAAAGCGGACGGCAGGGAGGTGCCGCAATGAGGAAGGGGACCAAGCGCAGCTTCGGGCTGCTCGCCCTGCTGGCGGCCCTGTTCCTGCTGCTCGGCCTGCTGCTGGGTCGGCCGCAGCTACGGGACGAGTCGCCGAACCTGAGCTTCTCGTCGGACACGGACGGGCTCCAGGCATGGCGGGAGCTGCTTGATGAGCGGCATCCGCTCGTCGGCGAGTGGCGGCTGCGCTGGGACGAGCTCCCGCAAGGCTCGGGCCGGCTGCTGATCGCAGCGGAGCCGGCCGGCGTCAGCGGCGTCGAGTGGAAGGCGCTGGAGGAGTGGCTGAAGCGCGGCAATTCCGCGCTGCTGCTCGGAGATTTGCCGGATCAGCCGTTCTGGGAGCTGACGGGAAGCGGAAGCGCAGCGGCGGAGGACGGCGATGCGGCCGGGGAGGGAGATGCGGCCGAAGAAACGTCGGACGAGGGGTCCGCATCCGACAACAAGGCCGGGTCGGACCACGAGGCTTTGCCCTCCGCAGTGGAAGCGGAGGCGCTGCTCGGCCCGGGCGCCTATGAGGCGCTGACCGATACGTCGGTACGGATCGCCGTCCTGGACGGCGAAGGCTCCGCGCTCGTCGCTGACGAGCGCGGCACGCTCGCGGCGCGCAAGAGCGTCGGCGCCGGCTCGGTGACGCTCGCCGTAGAACCGCGCTGGATGCAGAACGGCACGGCGCTCAAGGGCTCGCATGCGGAGCTGATGGGCGCGCTGCTGGAGGGGAGCTGGACGGAGATGCTGTTCGACGAGCAGCATCACGGCTATACGTCCGCGCCCGGCGCGTTCGCCGTCCTGCCCCGCCCGCTGCTGCTGGCGAGCGCGCTGCTGCTGCTTGCGCTGCTGCTCGCGCTCTGGAGCGCGGGCAAGCGCTTCGGTCCGACGCGCGTGCCGCGCGAGTGGACGACGCGGCGCGGCGACGAGACGGTGCGGGCGCTGGCGGCCTGGTACGAGCGCTTCGGCCTGATGGACGAGGCGCTGGACCGGCAGCGCGGGCGGCTGAGGCAGCAGCTGGCGCAGCGCTGGGGACTGCCTGCGTCGGCATCGCCTGAGCAGGCGGCCGCGGCCGCCCGCAGCCGCTGGAGCGAGGAGGACGCGCTGCGCCTGCAGCGGGCGCTCGAGGAGCGTCCGCTGCAGGCCGACGGCCGCAAGGCGGCACGGCGCGAGTTTACGGCAAGATCCAAGGAAGCAAGCGAGCTGGCGGCGCTGCTGCGTGGCGGCGCCGATCCGGGAAGGGGACAGAGAAGATGAATCACTTGGTCGAATCGCTGGAGCGGCGGATACACGGACAGAGCCGCAACATCCGTTTGCTCGTCACGGCGCTGGTCGCGGGCGGGCATGTGCTGCTGGAGGGCGTGCCGGGACTCGGCAAGACGAGCCTGGCGCGCGAGCTGGCGGCGCTGTCGGGCTGCGGCTGGCGCCGCATCCAGTTCACGCCGGACCTGCTGCCGGGCGACATCACGGGCAGCGTGACCTACAGCATGCAGGAGCAGAGCTTCTCCGTCGTCAAAGGGCCGGTATTCACGAACGTGCTGCTCGCCGACGAGATCAACCGCTCCGGTCCGAAGACGCAGGCGGCGCTGCTGGAGGCGATGGAGGAGCGGCAGACGACGATCCAGGGCACGTCATATGAGCTGCCCGAGCCGTTCTTCGTCGTCGCGACGCAAAATCCGGTCGAGTACGACGGCACGTATCCGTTGCCGGAGGCGCAGCTCGACCGGTTCCTGTTCAAGCTCGTGCTGGACTATCCCGGCGAGCAGGCGGAGATCGGCATCCTGCGCTCGCATCGGCGGGCAGGAAGCATCCGCGAAGCCGCTCCGGAGCCGGCCGTATCGCCGGCCGAGCTGCTGGAGCTGCAGCGCCGGGTCGAGGATGTCGTCGTTCAGGACGCCATCTACGGCTACGTCGCCGCGCTCGTGCGCGCGACGCGCGACACCGACGGCGTGCAGCTCGGAGCGAGTCCGCGCGCGGGCATCGCGCTGCTGCGGGCGGCGTCCGCTTGGGCGCTGCTGGAAGGACGCGACTACATGACGCCGGACGACATCAAGGAAATGGCGCTCCCGGTGCTTCGCCACCGGCTGCTGCTGACGCCGCAGGCGGAACTGGAGGGGATGACCGGTGAAAGCATCATCCGGCAAACGCTGGCATCGGTTCCGGTCCCGCGCTGACCGGCTGCTGCGGCACGCGCCGCTGCCGACGCCGCGTCTCGCATGGTGGACGGCCGGCGGCGGCGCTGCGGCCGCGCTGTTCGGAGCGGCCGGCCTCGAGCTCCAAGCCGCCGTGGTTTGGCTGGCCGCCCTTGCCGCGCTGTCGGCCGCCGATCTGGCGCGGCTGCCTCGGGCGTCCGCCTGGTCGGCGCGCCGCGAGCTGCCGGAGAGCGCGGAGATCGGCCGCGAGTTCGCCGTGCGGCTGGAGCTGACCTGCCGCACGGGACTGCCGCTGCGCGTGGAGCTGGCCGACGACATCCCGGACCGGTTCGACCGTCCGGATGGCCGCAGCGCGTCCGGCATGCTGGAGCGCGGCCGGCTGCAGGCGTCGTATCGCCTCCGCGCGCTGGAGCGCGGGCGGTTCCGTTTCGGCGAGGTGGACGTGCGCTGGAGCGGCGGACTCGGCCTGTGGCGCAAGCAGGCGCAGCTGGCCGCGGAGGACGGCATCCGCATCGATCCCGACCTGTCGGGCGTGCGCGGCGTGCTCGCCTCGGCGCAGGACTCGCTGCTCGTCGACGGCAAGCGGATCCACCGCCGCCAGCGCGGCGGCACCGAGTTCGACGCGATCCGCGAGTATGCGGCCGGCGACGACATCCGCGAGGTCAACTGGCGGGCGACGGCGCGCTCCGGCCGGCTGCTCACGAACCTGTACCGGCCCGAAAAGGGCAAGACGCTCGTGCTGCTGCTCGACTGCGGCCGCCAGATGGGCGTCGAGCTGGACGGCCGGGTGAAGCTCGACCGGACGCTGGAGGCGGCGCTTACGCTGGCCGCCGCCGCGCTCCGGCAGGGCGACCTCGTCTCGCTGATCGCTTATTCGAGCCGCGTCAAGCTGTACATCCCGCCCGGCCGCGGGCTGGAGCAGCTGCAGGCGCTGACCCGCGCGGCGAGCGGCATCGCGCCGGATTACGCCGAGGCAGGAGCGGCCGTAGGACTCGGCTTCCTGCTGCAGCGCGTGCGGCGGCGCTCGTTCGCGGTGCTTTTTTCCGATATGGACCACTATCTGCATGACGCCGAGCTGCTCCCGTACGCGGCCAAGCTACGCAAGCAGCATCATCTCGTGCTGATGTCGCTGCAGAATCCGGCGCTGCGCGAGCTCGAGGAGCGGGTTCCCGAGACGGCTAGCGACGCCTACGTACGGAGCATGGCGGCGTCTTATGCGCTGGAGCGGCAACTGCTCGTCCGTCGACTCGGCAGCGGCGGCGTGCCGATGCTCGACGCCTCTCCGGACCAGCTGGCGACGAGCGCGGTGAGCGCCTATCTCGACATCCGCGACAAAATCTGATCCGGCAACAATCAGGAGAGGAGCCATCATGGACACGACGACATTCATCCGGCGGCACAAGCCGGCCTGGGCGGAGCTCGAAGCCCTGCTCGACCTGCTCGGGCGGCGCAAGGCGCGGCCCGGCGCGGGCCAGCTCGACCGTTTCGCGGAGCTGTACCGGAGCGCCTCGGCGAATCTGGCCTACCTGCAGACGCATGCGCCCGCGAGCGAGGCGGCGCTGCTGCTCGGCGACCTCGTGTCGCGGGCGCACAACCAGCTCTATGCGGGCGGAGCCGCAGGGCGCAGCAAGCCGCTCGAGTTCCTGCTCTGGGGCTTCCCGCTGCTGCTGAAGCGGCGGCTGCCGTTCATCGCGCTCGCGGGGGCGCTGCTGCTGCTCGGCGAGCTGCTCGGCTACCTCGCCGTGCGCGACAATCCGGCGGCGATCCACTCGCTGCTGCCTGCCGGCATGGCGGACAACGTCGATCCCGCGCGCACGGCCGACGACCGCGGCGACATCAACAGCGCGGTCGTCTCCGCCCAGATCATGACCAACAACATCCGCGTGGCCGTGCTCGCGTTCCTGAGCGGAGCGACGCTCGGCCTGCTCACCATCTACCTGATGGTGTTCAACGGCATGCTCGTGGGCGGACTTGCCGCCGTGTTCGCGCAGGCGGGGTACAGCTATACGTTCTGGGCCTACATCCTGCCGCATGGCATCATCGAGCTGGCGGCGATCTTCATCGCGGGCGGCTCGGGCTTCTACATGGGCTACAAGTTCTTCGTGCCCGGCGAGCTGCCTCGGCGCATCGTGTTCGTGCAGGCCGCCAAGGAATCCGCGCTGCTGCTGCTCGGCACGATTCCGCTGTTCGTCATCGCGGGCCTCATCGAGGGCTACATCACCCCGGCCTCGCTGCCGCTCGAGCTCAAGTACGCTGTCGCCGGACTGACGCTCGCCGCGTTCACGGCGTACTGCGTTTACGGCGCGAAGCGCGGGGAGCGCGAGAGCGGGGGGACGATAGCCTCCCCATTCCGAAAGGAGGTCCGACCATGACGATGAAAGAACCCTATTCCGAAAGACAGACGACGTTTGTCACCCCAGAACAGGTGCGGCTGCAGCTGCGGACCGCCGGCCTCGGCAGCCGGGCGATCGCCCACCTGATCGACGCGCTGTTGCTGCTCGCGGCCTCGGCGCTGATCGTATTCGGAACGGCGGGCAGCCTCTACCTGCTGTCCTCGTCCTGGTTCCCGAACGACGGCTACGACTACGTGTTCGCCGGCATGTTCCTGCTGCTGATCGTAGTGAATGTCGGCTATTTCATCGTGATGGAGGCGTACCGGGGCGGCCAGACGATCGGCAAGAAGGCGCTGGGGCTGCGCGTGCTCCAGGCGAGCGGCCAGTCGGCGACGATCCTGCCGGTCGTCATCCGCAACCTGTTCCGGCTGCTCGACTTCCTGCCCATGGGCTACTTCGCGGGCAGCGTCGCGATCTTCTTCAGCCGCGCCGACAAGCGCATCGGCGACATGGTGGCCGGGACGATCGTCGTCGCGGAAGCGACGGCGGAGCAGCGCGGACGCCGCGCGCGCATCGACAAGCGGATCGCCCGCCTGCAGTCGAAGGGGCTGCGGCTGCCGGAGCTCGCCCGCGACCTCGGCGCGGCGGAGCGCGCTCTGCTGGACGAGCGCGACTGGCAGCTGCTGTCCGGCTGGGCCGAGCGCATCGATCCCAAGCCGCCGATCGGCGCCCAAGGGCTCGAGCAGCGCATCTGGCAGCACTTCACCGAGAAGCTCGGCCACAGCCGGGCGGCCTACAACGATCCGCGCGGCTACTTGGCCGCGCTATACCTCGCTGTGCGCGAGGACTGGGAGCTGTAGATCAGTCCTTGTAGGGTCAAACAAGCGTCCGCCTGGCGTAGGCCTGGTGCGGACGCTTCTTTTGCTTTGCGGGGCGGGCTTGCCCCATGGCTGGCCTGGGACGGCGCATCGGCGGGCGAGCAAGTCGGATGGGCGGGCGGCGCGGAGCTCGTGAACTCGATTTATTCGAGTTCAGCGTGCGTGATGCGCCAGCTGGATCTGATTAGGTCGATATTTTCGAGTTAACGCCTGCGAGATGCGCCAGTTGGAGCCCAATAGGTCGATTTTTTCGAGTTAACGCCTGCAAGATGCGCCATCTGGAGCCCAATAGGTCGATTTATTCGAGTTAACTCTTAAGCCCCCTAATTGGAATGGAGAGTACCCTAGGGAATCAGGTACACTTAATCCAAGAGGTGATGAGGACGATGAGACAACGGAATCAGGTCTTTGAAGAAGTCCGCAACAAGGTGGCTCAGGAGGCGCTGGCTGGGATCCGGACCGGCGTGCTTGCACGGAAGTATGATGTTTCTCCAAAGACCATCCGCAATTGGGTGCGGGAGTACCAGGAAAAGATGGGCGACGATGCCCTCCCGACGATCGACCAGCGGATCGACGACGCCAAGCGGCTGGCGGAGCTAGAAGCCAAATACGATCAGGCGCTGAAGGCATTAGGCGAGAAAGAGCTGGAAAACAAAATTCTGCAGGAACTTGTAAAAAAGACCCGCCCTGCCTCGATGAACGGCTTGCCGTCGCCGAATCATTCATCGAGCAGGGACACGCGGTAGCTCCTGTTCTTCGCACCTCCGGTGTCTCCAGCTCGACGTACTATAGCCGTCGGAGCCGGATCGATTCGGACCGGCCAGCTCCAGTCTCTGTCGGGCGTCCCTGCTCCTCCTTCACCCTCACCCGATCCGGAAAGCCAATCTGCAACGAGCAGGTCAAAGAATGGCTGCTCGAGCTTGTTTCCGGCGAAGAGCACGGCTACGGCTATTCCATGCTGACGGACTGCCTGCGCAGCCAATACAACCTTGTCATCAACAAGAAAAAGGCGTACCGGTTCTGCCAAGAGCTCGGCGTGCTTCATTCCCAACGAAAAAAGCAAGTGCAGCATCCCCGGCGGTTGGCGCGAAACCATACCATTACCGGATCCAACCAGCTGTGGCAGCTGGATATTAAATATGGCTACGTGGCTGGCTACGGCCAATTTTTCTTCCTTGCGGATATGATTGATGTGTTTGACCGTACGATTGTGGGCTACCATCTGGGCTCCAGCTGCAGCGCCAAGTCGGTGTGCAGCATGGTGAAGCGTGCGCTAGAACAGCGAATTGCCCCAGGCGCAGCCATGCCGATTATTCGTACGGACAATGGACCTCAATTCGTGAGCCGCGCCTTTGGAGAGCTTGCGCAGCAGGCAGGATTTGTCCACGAACGCATCCCGCCCAAGACGCCGAACATGAATGCGTACATAGAGTCCTTTCATGCCACGCTGGAGCATTGGGTGCTGCGCAAGGAACAGTTCGAGACATTCGATGAAGCCTTCCATGCGGTGGAGGAGTTTATGGATTTTTACAACAACCGCAAGATGCATGGGAGCCTGGCACGACGCTCCCCCGCAGACTTCATGGCGTGGGTCTCCGAGCAAAAACCGGATCTTACCCGATTCCAGCGTGCTGTCTGACCGAGCATGAAGGCCAAAAAAGAAGGTATACAGAGAGACACCCTGATGAAGGGGTCTAGTCTCCACAATTAGGGGGCTGAACCGTTAACGCCTGCGAGATGCGCCAGTTGGAGCTCATTAGGTCGATATTTTCGAGTTAACGCCTGCTGGAACGCCTGCCATCAATTCTGCTAGCTTGCTCGTATCGACATACCGTCTGCGTGAGACATCAGCTGGTGTGGAGTTGTCACTGGGAGTGGAGTTGCTCGGTTTTTCCGCGTAACGCCGCCGTTGGTGTGCCAGTAGGAGTGGAGTTACTCGGTTTTTCCGCGTAACGCCGCCGTTGGTGTGCCAGTAGGAGTGGAGTTACTCGGTTTTTCCGCGTAACGCCGCCGTTGGTGTGCTAGTTCGGGTGGAGTTACTCGGTTTTTCGACGCAACTCCGCCATGGGAGTGCCAGTAGGAGTGGAGTTACTCGGTTTTTCCGCGTAACGCCGCCGTTGGTGTGCCAGTAGATGTGGAGTTGCTCGGTTTTTCCGCGTAACGCCGCCG
Organism: Paenibacillus albicereus; assembly: GCF_012676905.1. Classification (NCBI taxonomy): domain Bacteria; kingdom Bacillati; phylum Bacillota; class Bacilli; order Caryophanales; family Paenibacillaceae; genus Paenibacillus; species Paenibacillus albicereus. The sequence continues at coordinate 1,236,465 of NZ_CP051428.1, forward strand.
TTGGTGTGCCAGTAGGTGTGGAGTTACTCGGTTTTTCCGCGCAACTCCGCCATGGGAGTGCCAGTAGGAGTGGAGTTACTCGGTTTTTCCGCGTAACGCCGCCGTTGGTGTGCCAGTAGGAGTGAAGTTGCTCGGTTTTTCCGCGTAATGCCGCCGTTGGTGTACCAGTTGGAGTTGAGTTGCTCGGTTTTTCCGCGTAACGCCGCCGTTGGTGTGCCAGTAGGAGTGGAGTTGCTCGGTTTTTCCGCGCAACTCCGCCATTGGAATACCAGTAGGAATGGGGTTACCGAACGAATCGATTATGGCAGAGGACAGGAGCGCTACAACGGCTGGTAGGCTTGATCGCTGCAACCTGCAGTTCAACAGCGTTCGAATCAGTCGTTGACTGGAGGAGCGGCGGGGGCGTATACTACCTTCATTGAATGTAAGTGAACACTTGCACCAGATGCTGAACATGGCGAACATGAGTCACACGAACATCAGTCGACGCATTAGTGTCAGTCGCTTGAGCGCTATTCACATAAGCATCATTCACGAAAGCATCATTCATTTAAGCATCATTCACAAAAGCTTTACTCACACACGGGCATCGCTCGCCCAGCATCACGAAGAGAGGAAGGGAGGCGCGCGGGAAATGGAGACGAACAGATCGACGGCGGAAAAGCTGTTGCTGGCCACGATCGAGGTGATGGCGGACAAAGGGTATCTCGGCGCCTCGACGAAGGAGATCGCGGCAGCTGCCGGCGTGAACGAGGTCACGCTATTTCGGCATTTCGGCTCCAAGTCGAACCTGCTGGAAGCGGCGCTCGACCGCTATCACTACGCGGACATCATGACGGAGCTGTTCGCCACCCGGCTGACAGGAGAGCTGGAGAGCGACCTCCATCTCATCGCGCAGACGTACCAGCAAGCGATGTTCCGCAACAAGAAGCTGATTCGGATCGTGCACAAGGAAGGAGCCTCGCTCCCGATCGGCGAGCACGTCCACCGAAGGCATCGGGAGAAGCTCCGCGAGCTGCTGCGGGACTACTTTGCAGATCAGCAGCGGCGCGGCCTCATTCACGCCGATCCGCCCGATGCGCTTGCGCAGTCATTCATGTACGTCAATTACGGCTGCTTCATCAGCCGCCTCCACTCCGATTTCACCGAGCCGGACGATGATTCTCGCGAAGTCATCCGCCAGTCGGTGAAGCTGTATGCTAGAGCGCTCAAGCTCTAGCCTTTTATTCGCTCCAAATGCAAGCGTGCGCTTGCTTACAAGGAAAGGATGATCGACTATGTCCGAGAAACGTCCGGCCACCGAGCCGTCCGTAAACGAATCGACCGCCACTGATGCGTCCACATCGACCGCCACCGAATCGTCCGTAAACGAATCGACCGCCACCGAGCTGTCCGCGAACAAATCGACCGCCAGAGGGCTCGCCACCGATGCGTCCACATCGTCCTCCACCGAGCCGTCCGTGAACAAATCGACCGCCACCGATGCGTCCACATCGACCGCCACCGAATCGTCCGCGAACAAATCGACTGCCAGAGGGCTCGCAACCGACGCGTCCACATCGTCCGCCACCGAATCGTCCGTAAACGAATCGACCGCCATCAAGCATGCCGCTGGCGGAGCGGCTGCAGCTCCGCCGGCCCCATCTGCAGCCGAGCAGGCCGCCACCGAGCCGCGGCCCGGCGCGGAAAAGCTGATCGGCGTGCTTGCGTTCACGATGGCGATCTCGTCGATGAGCGCGATGATGTTCACGATCGTGCTGCCCGAGATGAAAGCGGAATTCGGCCTGACGCTGTCCCAAGTGAGCTGGATGATGACCGGCTACATGCTGATCTACGCGATCGGGTCGGCCATCTACGGCAAGCTGGCGGATCTGTTCCGCCTCAAGCACCTGCTCACGTTCGGCCTCTCGCTGTTCGTCATCGGCTCCTTCATCGGCCTCGTCTCCAGCTCTTACGGGGCGGTGCTGGCCGGCCGCCTCATCCAGTCGGCGGGAGCGGCCGTCGTGCCCGCAGCCGCGATGATTATTCCGATCCGCTACTTCCCGCCGGCCGTCCGCGGCCGCGCGCTCGGGATGACCGCCTCCGCGCTTGCGCTCGGCAACGCCATCGGCCCGATCTTCGCCGCGCTCGTCGTCAGCATGCTGCACTGGCGCTGGCTGTTCTGCGCACCGCTGCTCGTGCTGCTCACGCTCCCGCTGTTCCGCCGCTATCTCGTCGACGAGCCCGCCAAAGGCGGCTCGCTCGATCTCGCCGGCGGCCTCCTGCTGGCCGCCTCGAGCGCCTCGCTGCTGCTTGCCCTGACGGAATGGAGCCTTTGGTACGCTGCGGCCGGCATCGTTCTCGCCCTGCTGCTGGCGCTGCGGCTGCGCACGGCGCGCGAGCCGTTCCTGCGCCCGGCGCTGTTCCGCATCCCCGCCTATCGCCAAGGGCTTCTGCTGATGATGCTGGCGATGGTTTCGGGCTACGCGCTGCCTTTCCTGACCCCGCAGCTGCTCTCGTCCGTGCATGAGCTTCCTCCCGGCGTGATCGGCTTCGCGATGGTGCCGGCGGCCGGACTCGCCGCGCTGCTCGGCCGCGCGGCCGGACGTCTCGCGGACCGCAAAGGCAACGCGTACGTCTTTTACGTTGCCGCCAGCCTGCTGCTGACCTTCTTCGGCCTGATGGCGCTGCTTGCCGGTGCATCGCCTTGGGTCGCCGGAGGGGCGCTCGTGCTCGGCCAGCTCGGCCAGACGATGCTGCAGATTTCCCTCATGAACTCGGTCTCGCGCACGCTGCCGGCCGATCAGGCGGGTGCCGGGATGGGTCTGGTCTCCCTGCTCAACTTCCTGACCGGTGCCGCGGCGGGAGCGGTGTTCAGCCGTCTGCTGGACAGCTTCGGCGGCGAATCGGGCAAAGGAGCTTTTCCGGTCTTCGGCTTCATCTATGCGGGGTTGTTCGTGGTCGTCGCCCTGCTCGCGCTGACGTTCCGCTACCGCTTCAGCCAACGCGGCAAGAGCGGCAGGGAAACGATGCCGCTCCGCGAGTCCATTGATTCATGAACCGCCGGTTCGTCCACATATAGTTACATGATGCGGACGCACAACCGGGAGGCGATGGACGATGAAGCACCGGATCGCGAACCTGCTGCTGGCACTGTCGCTGGCGGTATCGATCTACGTGGTGGAGGCGAGAGTCGGCAGTCCGGCGCAGGCCGACAGCTTGGCGGACACCGATGCGCCGGCGGTCTCAGCGGTGGAGCCGAGAAGCGGTGCCGACGGACTCGGAAATAGCCCAGAGGACGGGACCGGGCCAAGCGGCGGCCCGTCCGCCGGAACCGAATCCCCGCCCGAAAGCGGCACGGACCAAGTCGCCGTGCCGAGCAACGGCTCAGCGGGGGCTGGAATCGCCGGCAAGCCCGGCGGCGAAGCCACTGCCCAGCCGCAGCCGGCCTCCTCATCGGAAAGCCCGGACGCCGGCGGCGTGGCTGCGGCCGGAGCGACCGCTTCAGCCTCCGAGCCGCAGACGAACGCGGCCGGCGAATCGTCCGCGGCGGATCAAGCCCGCGCCAAGCTGGTGGGCGGCCTGGCCGAAGGCTTTCGCAGCCGCAGCCCCGAGTTCAGGCTGACCTTCCGGGGCGGCCACGAGCAGCTTGTCGAGCTGATGCCGGACTTGGTGCAGCAAGGCCTTTACCAGGACGACTACACGGCCTATGTGCTGAAATCGTACGCCTACAAGATCCGCTCGGTCTCCGGCACGTCGACGATCACGATGACCGCCAAGTACCGCGAGACGCCGGAGCAGACCGCCGAGGTCGCCCGCCGCTCCAAGGAGATCGTCGCGGGGCTGATCCGGCCGGGCATGAGCGACGAGCAGAAGGCAGGCGCGATTCACGACTGGATCGTGCGCCATGTGCGCTATGACGAGTCGCTCACGCGCTACACCGCCTACGAGGCGCTGGAGCTGCGCTCGGCGGTATGCCAGGGCTATGCGCTGCTTGCCTACCGCATGCTCACCGAAGCAGGGCTCGAGACCCGCATCGTCGAAGGCACGGTCGATACCGGCGACCACGCCTGGAACCTGGTGCGCATCGACGGCCGCTGGCATCACATGGACACGACCTGGGATGACCCGCTGCCGGACCGCGGCGACGAGGTCAGCCGCCGATACTATCTGCTGTCGGACGAGGAGATGCGCCAGGACCATGAGTGGACGAAGCCGTACCCGGAAGCGCCGACGAGCTTCGGGGAAGCCCGGTAGCTCCGGGACATGAACCGCCAAAAGGGGACGAAGCCGGACAGATGCCCGGCTTCGTCCCCTTTTGCGCTTATCGCTCCAGCTCCATGTTCAAACACTCCACTGCGCTGCGAAGCGCTTTTTGCCGCCGTTCCGTCAACGTATGCGAAGAAGTGCCGGGCTTCAGCCGGGGCTGAGCCTTCTCGATCTTGGCGATGACGGCCTGGAGCGCCGACAGGGCGTCTTCCAGCTCGGCCTTGGTATGGCCGGCGGCCGACGCTTGTTCCGCCTGCGCCTCCGCGTCAGGCGCAGGCTCGGCTTGCCGCGCTCTGGCAATCAGATCGAGCGCGATGCGATAGGCGTTGATCTCGCGCGATATCGCGGCCTCCGAAGAGGAGCCTCTTTTCAGCTTCTCGCGCGCCTTTTCGCTTTTCGATAGGACGGAAGCGAGGGCGCGCATCGCCTCATCGCCTTCGTGCGCGTCAAGCCGGAGCATGTCGGCTCAGCTCCGTTCGGCTTCGCCGGTCTCCCGGCGGCGCGCCGCCGTCATCTGCTGCCAGACGGAGCCGGCGGCTTCCTCGCCGCGCTGGATGCGCTCGAGCGCCATTTGAGCCTGCAGCCGGATCTCGAACTCGCTGTCCTCGGCGGCCTGCTGCAGCGCCTCCAGCGCGCTGTCGTCGCCGACCTCGTACAGGAAGCGCGCCGCCCGCCAGCGGACGAGCTTGTTGCGATCGCCGAGCGCGGTTATCATCGCGCCAGTCGCGGCGGGATCGCCGAGATCGGACAGCGTGTCGCCGGCCGTGCGGCGCACCGAAGCCGACTTGTCGGCGAGCGCCTGGATGAGCAGCGGCAGCGCCTGCGGATGCTCCCGCAGGTCGCCGAGATACACGACGGCGAGACGGCGGATGCTGGCGTTGTCGTCGGCAAGCGCCCGCTCCAGCAGCGGCAGCGCGGATTCGTCGACGGCGAGCCGGTCGAGCGCGGCGTAGCGGCTCTGCCAGTCCTCGGCGGCCAGCAGCGGCTCCGCTTCGGCGGCGGTCAGCGGCGCGGGCCGCACGGCTGGCGCGGCAGCGGACTGCTCGCCCGGACCGGCCGCCAGCGACGCCTCCACAAGCGCATCGAGCCGCTCCTCCGCATAGGATGCCTCGAGCTCGCGCACGATCTCGGCGGCGATCTCTTCCGGATCGCCGTAGCGCACGCCGAACTCCTCGAGCTTGCGCTCGCGGATCATCGACGATCCGGCCGCGCGGGTGACCGCATCCGTGAACGCCTGCGGCAGCGCGGCGCGCGTCTCGCCGTCGCCCATGCGCACGCGCACCTGGATCGGGATGCCGCGGAACATCTGGACGAGCACATGCGCCTCGCCGAAACCGCTTGCCGGGTCGGATGCGGCGGCGGCTCCGCCGTCCTCCGCCTGCAGGATGCGCCTCGCTTCCGCGAGGATCGCGGCCCAGTCGGCGCTCGGCTTGCGGTCGAGCGCGATGAAGTCCGCCGTGCGGAACAGGCTGCGCACGCCCGCGATGGCGAGCAGGCTGCGCAGCGGCTCCGGCGCGGCATCCGGCTCGGCCGGCACATACGTATGGCGATGCCCTCGGGGCAGCGTCTCGTCGACGTTCAGCTTCATCGAGTTCGGACTCGGAGTCGGTTCGATGGAGATCAAGTTCATTTTTCGTTCCTCCCGCCTCAGGGTAAGTAAACAGCAAGCTCTGTCCTCCTAGTGTAGCGCATTCGCCTGCGCGATGCGAACCGATGCGAACCGGCAGGCAGCGGGGAGCGGGAGCGGCGAAAGCCCATTCGGACGCGCGAACGGGAAGCCTCGCCGTCCGGCGGCTGCCGCGGATGCGCCGACTGCGTTGCATTCGCCCTGCGCGAACGGTATCTTTAGGGGGCAGAAACTTGACCGACCGACTTTCCGCAGCCGGCGAAAGGGTGACCAAGATGGCCAAGTCCAAATTCGGCAACATGGATCCTGTCTCGACGCAAAAAACATCCAAGCACTTCAAGCGCTGGAGGCAGGAAAAAATCTGGAATCGGCAAGACCGGGACTATTCGTTCTGCGTCCCGAACAGTCCGCCGGACCTGGAGTTCCTTCATTATAACCGCAGCAAGCCGTCCATGACCTGGATCGGCCACTCGACGTTCCTGCTGCAGCTGGCGGGCGTCAACATCGTCACCGACCCCGTCTGGGCGGGCAAGATGGCGTTCCAGCGCAGGCTGGCGCCGCCAGGCGTGCCGCTCGAGGCGATGCCGCCGGTCGATCTGGTGCTTGTCTCGCATTCTCATTACGATCATCTGCACATGGCTTCGCTGCGCCGCCTCGGCGGCTCCAAGACGATTCTCGTGCCGGCTGGCCTCGGGGCCAAGCTCAAGACGAAGGGCTTTCCGCGCGTGCATGAGCTGCACTGGTGGGAAAGCTTCCACTTCCGCGGCCTCAAGCTGACGTTCGTGCCGAGCCAGCATTGGACCCGGCGCAATCCGTGGGACATGAACGCCTCCCACTGGGGCGGCTGGGTGATTCAGCCGGAGCACGGGCTCGACCACGAGCCGGGCGAAGGCACGCTCGGCGGCGCCAGCTCGCATCCGCCGCGGCCGCATGATGCCGGCGCGCCCGCAGGCTCGGAGGACGGATCAGCCGGCGACGGCGCTCCCGCAGCCGACCCCGGGCCGTTCGATCCCTTCCATCCGGATGCCGAGCGGCCTCGGGCGGGCCTGTACCCGACGGTCTATTTCGCGGGAGACAGCGGCTATTTCCGCGGCTTCGCCGACATCGGCCGCAAGTTCCGCATCGATGTGGCGATGCTGCCGATCGGCGCGTACGATCCGGAGGAGTTCATGGGGCCGCAGCATACGACGCCGGAGCAGGCGCTGCAGGCGTTCCGCGACACGCGGGCGCGGCTGTTCGTGCCGATGCACTACGGCGCGTTCAAGCTCGCCGACGACACGCCGCAGGAGGCGCTGGAGCGGCTCGAGAACGCCCGCCGTCAGGCGGGGCTGGAGGCGGACCGCATCGTGCTGCTTCCGCACGGGGAGACCTGGCGGATGAACGGTTGACGCCAAGATCGCACAAGGACGCGCCACAACGCAGCCTCGAATGCCTAGGCGCAGAGTGGTATACTGAAGGCGATTTGTTCAATCGACAGGAGGACTCAGCTACCATGACCCATTCCCCGCTCCGCATCGGCATCATCGGCGCCGGCGCGATCGGCAACGTGCATATGGATACGATCAAGAACATCCCGGAAGCGACGGTCGCGGCCGTGACCGACGCGTTCCTGCCGCTGGCGCAGCAGCGTGCTGACGAGCACGGCATCCCGACCGTGCACGAGAGCCCGCAGCATCTGCTCGAGGACGCAGGCATCGACGCCGTCGTCATCTGCGTGCCCAACCAGTTTCACGCCGGCCTGGCGATCGAGGCGCTCCGTCAGGGCAAGCATGTGCTGCTCGAAAAGCCGATGGCGATCAGCCTGCCGGACGCGCGCGCCATTCTCGACGCGAAGCTTGCCTCGGGCAAGACGCTCATGGTCGCGCACCAGATGCGCTTCCTCGGCCTCAGCCGCGCGATCAAGGACATGATCGACGGCGGCAAGCTCGGCCGTATCTACAACGCCAAGACCGGCTGGTGGCGCAAGAAGGGCATTCCCGGCTGGGGCTCCTGGTTCACGCGCAAGGACATGGCCGGCGGCGGCCCACTGATCGATATCGGCGTGCATATGCTCGACCTGTCGCTTTACATGATGGGCAACCCGCGCCCGGTCAGCGTCTTCGGCACGACCTACGCCGAGTTCGGCCCGCAGCGCAAGGGCATCGGCAACTGGGGCACGCCCAACTGGGACGGCTACTATGACGTCGAGGATCTGGCGACGGCCCTCATCAAGATGGACAACGGCGCGACGCTCACGCTCGAAGTGAGCTGGGCGGCGCATAGCGCCGGGATGGGCGAGAACCCGTTCATCCATCTGATGGGCACGGAAGGCGGCGCGAGCTACTCCGGCAGCACGGGCACTTACGTCACCCACGACGAGCAAGGCGTGGTCGAGCAGGATATCGCTCCGCTCGAGGGCGAAGAGGACCGCGTGCTCATGTTCCGCCATTTCATCGAATGCGTGCAGACCGGACGCGAGCCGATCAGCTCGGCTCTGACCGGCTACACCGTCAACCGCGTCCTCGACGCGATCTATGAATCGTCCCGCACGGGCAGCGAAGTCAAGCTGAGCTGGACCTGACGCGAAAGCGTCCCACGGCGATGAGGAGCGGTGCTCGCCGGAGCGGTCGCGAGAGCGTCCCACGGCGATGAGGGGCGAGTGCGCGCCCGGAGCGGTCGCGAGAGCGTCCCACGGCGGCCGAGGGGCGAGTGCTCGCCCAGAGCATGCGCGGACGCGAGAGCGCCCCTGGCGTGCCAGCCTAGGCGGCGATGGGACGGCTCTGCCGGGCGGACGCTGGCGCGTCCCTCCGGCATGCGCGCCAGGCGCAGCCGGATCGGATGCAGGTCCGTCCGTTCCGAAAGCAAGCGCGGCATGACAGGCGGCGGCTATGGAGCCGCCGCCTTTTGCTTTTCAAACCAGCGTTGAGTCTAGGCAAACGGAGAGGGGACAGGGCAATGGAGCAGCGGCAAGGCCGGATTCGGCATATGGTGATCTTTGATTTGGCGCGTGAAGAGGGCTCGGTCGAGGAGACGGCGTTTCTGAGGGACGGGGAGCGCATCCTGACCTCGATTCCGGTCGTTCGGGCATTCGGAGCCTTCCGCCAGACGAGCGCGAAAAACGACTACCGCCTCGGCTTCAGCATGGAATTCGACAGCCGGGCCGACTACGAGGCGTACAACGCCCATCCGGCGCATGTGTCGTTCGTGGAGGAGCGGTGGCAGAAGGAAGTGAGCCGCTTCCTCGAGATCGACTTCGATCTGGACGGGGCGACCGCCCCAAGAGAGGGGGCCGGGCAATGAGCGCCCCATACGAGCCGCTGACGGGAGCCGGCGGAGCAGCCGAAGCGGGCGGCATCCGGCTCGACTTGTCGGGCCATGTCGCGCTCGTGACCGGATCGACGGGCCAGCTCGGGCGAGTCATCGCCCGCACGCTGGCGCAGGCGGGAGCCGACATCGTGCTGCACTATCACGGCAACGAGGCCAAGGCGAAAGAGCTGCACGCCGAGCTGGCCGCTCTCGGACGCAGCATCATGATCGCCCAAGCGGATGTCACGAAGCTGGACTCCGTGCAGGCGATGCGCGCCGCCGCCGTCGCCTCCGGCATGAGGCCGGTCGACATCGTCGTCGCCAACGCGGTCGTCCAGTACGGCTGGACGTCCGTGCTGGAGCAGCCGGTGGAGGATTATGTCAGCCAGTTCGAGTCGTGCGTGCTGCAGAGCGTGCATCTGGCCAAAGCCTTCGTCCCCGCGATGAAGCAAGGCGGCTGGGGCAGGATGATCGGCATCAACACGGAGTGCGCGATGCAGAACTTTCCGACGCAGTCGGCCTATGTCGCGGGCAAGCGCGGCATGGACGGCGTCTACCGCGTGCTCGCCAAGGAAGTCGGAGCGGACGGCATCACCGTCAACCAGGTCGCTCCGGGCTGGACGATCAGCGAGCGCGACCGCGAGAACGGCACCGAGCGCAGCGAAGGCTACGAGAGCACCGTCCCCTTGCGCCGCCGCGGCACGGACCAGGAGATCGCCCATGCGGTCGCTTTCCTCGCCTCGGACCTCGCCTCGTTCATCACCGGCGCCTACCTCCCGGTGAACGGCGGCAACGTGATGCCGGCGATATAGAGGGCTGGACGCAGGCTCGAACATGCGAGTTACTGGACCTGGAGTAGGTCGTGGAGCAAGCATTAAGTCGAATAAATCGAGTTACTGGGGTTCAAGTAGGCCGTGGAGCAGGCGTTAAGTCGAATAAATCGAGTTACTGGGGTTCAAGTAGGTCGTGGAGCAGGCGTTAAGTCGAATAAATCGAGTTACTGGGGTTCAAGTAGGTCGTGGAGCAGGCGTTAAGTCGAATAAATCGAGTTACTGGGGTTCAAGTAGGTCGTGGAGCAAGCATTAAGTCGAATAAATCGAGTTACTGGGGTTCAAGTAGGTCGTGGAGCAGGCTTTAAGTCGAATAAATCGAGTTACTGGACTTGGAGTAGGCCGTGGAGCAGGCTTAAATTGAATCGTTGAAAATACTATTGCACAGACCTGGTTTAATATTGTAAATTTTAAATATATCTCTGGAACCAGCGTGAAGCACACGCCGTTTGCCCTTCGGGCAAGCGGCTTTTTTATTTGGAAGAAATGAAGGAGGAGCCGCTATGACTGATCCTAGAATTCAAACCTTTATGGAAAAGGAACGTAAACAGGCCAAGGGCCAGCGTTTGGAAATGCTGGAAAGAGAGCTGCACGGAACGATCAAGCTGCTTGAAACCGCTATTCTCCCCGTTTTCCGTTCCTTGGAAGGGTTCCATTTAGAGTATGAGTTCAAAAGCCCTACCGGCTATAGCTACTATGCCGATCTCTTTTACGAGCCGCTCCAAACCGTATTTGAATGCGATGGATTCGTGCCGCACGGAGAGCTTTTGACAAGAGAACGATTTGCGTTGGAGAGGCAGCGGGTAAGAACGATGGCGATGTTCGGCTATCGCTATCTGCCCTTCAGTTGGGACGAACTGGAGAAGAAAGGAGAGCTTTGCCGAAGGACGGTCTTTGAACTGCTGGGCCGTTTTGGGAAGGGAACAAAAGCGATCCAGGCTTTATCGATTCAAGAAAGGGAGATGTTGCGGCTGGCAGCCCAGGGACAATCCTTTCGCCAACGAGATGCGCAGATTTGGCTGGGGTTGAAGAATGAGACGGTAAGGAAGATTATTCGTCGCATGCTCGAAAAGGGATGGGTAGCCCCAGATAGCAAAGGAGAGTCACGTATCCACTCTTACAAAATGACGGAACAGGGCTGGAGCTTGTTTCGGGGTCACGGCTGATTTGTCTTTCTTCACTATGGGTAGACCCCGCCCCCCTCGTTTCCCACGATCCTGCATCTTATGCTATACTGAAGGAAGTCTGTTTTTTTGCAGGGAATGCGGGGCCGAGGCCGATCCGATCCCTGCCCGAGACGATGATGCAAGGCGGTCCTCCGCCTAAATCCATAGATGAAGGACGGGATTTCCACACATGATCAGCACCAGCGGCATATCGCTTCGCTACGGCAAGCGGGCGCTTTTTGAAGACGTCAACATCAAGTTCACCCCCGGCAACTGCTACGGCCTGATCGGGGCGAACGGAGCGGGCAAGTCCACGTTCCTGAAGATTCTCTCCGGCGAGATCGAGCCCAACACGGGCGAGGTCCACATCACGCCGGGCGAGCGCATGGCCGTGCTCAAGCAGAACCATTTCGAATATGACGAAGTGCCTGTTCTCATGACCGTCATCATGGGCCACAAGAAGCTCTACGACGTCATGAACGAAAAGAACACGCTGTACGCCAAGTCGGACTTCACCGACGAGGACGGCATGCGCGCGGGCGAGCTCGAGGCGGAGTTCGCCGACATGAATGGCTGGGAAGCGGAGTCCGAGGCAGCCGAGATGCTGAACGGCCTCGGCATCACGCCGGACCTGCACGACAAGCTCATGAAGGATCTCGACGGCAACGCGAAGATCCGCGTCCTGCTGGCGCAGGCGCTGTTCGGCACGCCGAACATCCTGCTGCTTGACGAGCCTACCAACCACTTGGATATGCAGTCGATCGAATGGCTGGAGAAGTTCCTGTCCACCTACGAAGGCACCGTCGTCGTTGTCAGCCACGATCGCCACTTCCTGAACCAGGTGTGCACGCACATCGCGGACATCGACTTCGGCAAGGTCCAGATGTACGTCGGCAACTACGACTTCTGGTACGAGTCCAGCCAGCTGGCGCTCGCGCTCCAGCGCGACGCCAACAAGAAGAAGGAGGACAAGGTCAAGGAGCTGCAGGCGTTCATCCAGCGCTTCAGCGCCAACAAGTCCAAGTCCAAGCAGGCGACGAGCCGGAAAAAGATGCTCGACAAGATCACGCTCGACGACATCCGTCCTTCGAGCCGCAAGTACCCGTTCATCAACTTCAAGGGCGAGCGCGAGGCAGGCAAGCAGATCCTGCTGATCGAGGGCATCTCCAAGGCCGTCGACGGAGAGCAGCTGCTGAACAACTTCACGCTCACGGTCAACAAGGGCGACAAGATCGCCTTCGTCGGCCCGAACACGCTGCCCAAGACGGCTCTGTTCCAGATCATCACGGGCGAGTCCGAGGCCGATGCCGGCACGTACCAATGGGGCATTACGACGATCCAGGGCTACTTCCCCAAGGACAACTCCGCCTACTTCGAGGGCGTGGAGATGAACCTCGTCGACTGGCTGCGCCAGTACTCCAAGGACCAGGACGAATCGTTCATCCGCGGCTTCCTCGGACGGATGCTGTTCTCCGGCGACGAAGCGCTCAAGAAGGCGAGCGTGCTCTCCGGCGGCGAGAAGGTCCGCTGCATGCTGTCCAAGATGATGCTGTCCGGCGCGAACGTGCTCATCATGGACGAACCGACCAACCACTTGGACCTCGAGTCCATCACCGCGCTCAACAACGGCTTGATCGACACGGACTGCACCGTGCTGTTCACGTCGCATGACCATCAGTTCGTGCAGACGATCGCCAACCGCATCATCGAGATTACGCCAGGGGGAGTCATCGACCGCCTCATGACGTACGAGGAGTACCTCGAGAGCGACGATGTCAAGGCGATGCGCGACCGTCTTTACGCCGGTCAGCCGAGCTGAAGCCTCCTTCGACAAAAAGAACCGCCGCTTCCCGATTCGGGAAGCGGCGGTTTTTACGTTGAAGGCTCGTCCTGCGCTCCGCGACGGAGCTGTCGCAGCCCGTTCGCGCGACCGGATTCAATCGGATTGCGGCGACGGGAAGGGCCCGCGAAGGCGGTGAGCCCGAATTTGATCTCGCTGCAACTCCACGCGCCCAGCGGCGCTAGTTCAAGAACCCGTCGAGCGCGATCGTCGGCTTGCCGTCGGCCTGCCAGGCGCCCTTGTTGTAGCCGCCGTTGTAGCCCGGTGTCGACTGCGGCTCCCAGTAGAACACGCCGAGGCCTTTGCCGCCGGAGATGTTGCGGATCTTCGTCTTGATGTCGGCGATGAAGCTCTTGGACGCGGCCGGCTGATTGTAGTCCAGGCCGATCTCGGAGATCATGACGCTTTTGCCGTAGCGGGCGATCATGTCATTGGCGTTGGCGATAGTCTGCGTCACCTTCGTCTGCCAGTCGGAGACCGATGGATAGAGCGACATGCCGATGATGTCGAACGTCGCGCCGTTCGCGATCAGCCCGCCGATGTTCCAGACGAACAGCGCGTTGTCGTAGCCGTTGGCGAGATGCACGATCGTCTTGGTCGACGGAAAGATGCTCTTGACCGCATTGTTGCCCGTGTTGACGAGCCAGGCGTAATTCTTCATGTTGACGGAAGCGCGGCCGTCCTGCCACAGCATGCCGTCGTTCGTCTCGTTGCCGATCTGCACCCAGTCGGGCGTGACGCCCTTCGCCTTCATCGCGTTCATGACGTAGACGGTATGCGACCAGACCGCGTCCATGAGCTGGGTGAAGGTGAAGCTCTGCCAGGCGTAGGGCTTGGTCTGCTTGCCCGGGTCGGCCCAGGAGTCGCTGTAATGAAGCGACAGCATGACGCTCATGCCTTGTTCCTTCGCCCGCGCCGCCAGCTCCGCCGCCTTCTCGGCGTTCAGGTAGCCGTTGCCGTAGTCGCTCATGTTCGGATTGACCCAGACGCGGATGCGGGCGGAGTTCAGGCCGTAGTCGTTCTTGAGAATATTGAAAATGTCCCGCGTCGTGCCGTTCTTGTCCTTCCATTTGTAGCCCTGCGCCTCCATGGCGGCGACCCAGCTGATGTCGGCTCCTTTGGCGAAGGCCGGCGCAGCCGCCGCCTTGCCGCCGATGGCGCTGCTCCCGGCGCTTTCCCAGGCCGGAGCGAGCAGCAGGAGCAGCGCCGCCATCAGGAGGGCGATCGCCTGTTTCCACCTGCGCGTCCGTGCCTGCCGTCCGCCGAGAGCCTCTGCGTGTTGGTTCATTCTTCATCTTCCTCCTTGTCGAAAATGGATTCCTCCGTATCGTAAGCGCTTACGTGGCGGCCCGACAGTGAGCGCAGCCATGATTTCTTATCCAGAATCAACGACAGGCAGGTCCGCCAAGGCAGCGATAGCGGCGAGACGCGCGGTCCCGATCGTATCCGTCTCCGCGATCGTGGAAAACCTATAAGAAAACGTTGCCTCGCGCAGTAGGCATCCGCCTGCCGGGAAAGGTACAATGGGGTATTGAACTCGGGCCGGACACGGAACGGAACGGAATGGAACGGAACGGAATGGAACGGCCCTGGGCGGAGGCGGCAGCGATGAGAGACGCGAAGAGAAAGTCCTTTATCCCATATACCTACAAAATGATGATCCCGTACCTGCTGCTCGTGCTCGTCACCGACGCCCTGATCGGCACGATCTCCTACCGGATGCTCGTCGAGTCGCGGACGGAGATCGCGCGCACGAACATCCAGGCGGCGATGCAGCAGACGCGCACGAACATGCGCTACCAGATGGAGGAGATCAAGCGCATCTCGGACACGCTGTTCGGCAGCGTGCCGTTTCAGCGCGCGCTGCAGAAGCACGGGGACGATCTGCAGGCGTATCTCACCATGCTCGACGAGATCGTGCCCAAGCTGCAGGAGCCGCTGCAGCTGTTCGGCAATCCGCTGCGCATCGAGCTCTATACGACCAACCCCGACCTGTACGAGATCGAGGGCGACGATCCGTCGACGCCGATCGAGCGGAGCGACTATTACGTGCTGTCCGCCGAGCGGCTGCGCGGCAGCGCCTGGCCGGAGCAGTCCGGACAATGGTTCGGCAGCAGCCGCTGGATGCAGGTGGAGTCCGACGCGCAGCACCGTCAGCTGTCGCATCTGACGAGGCTCATCTCCTATAGCGATTATCAGACGGTTATCGGCTACATCCGCATCACCGCGCGGCTCGACGACCTGCTCGGACGCTTCGACGCCTTTCCCGTGGAGAAGGGCATGACGCTGCGCCTGCTCGATCAGCAGACGGGCCGGACGCTGTATGACAAAGGCGAGGTCAACGAGGCGGACGCGCCCGGGCATCTGACGCTGACGGAGGCGGTGCCGGGCAGCGGCTACGTCATTCAGGCGGTCGTGTCGCAGAGGTACCTGCAGGAGGACGCGCGCCGGCTCGGCCTCGTCATCGTCGGCGTCTGCTCGGTCAGCTTTGCCGTCATGGCGCTCATCGGCTTCATGGTGGCGCGCCTGTCCGGGCGCAAGATGCGCAAGATCGTGACGCTCGTGCAGTCGTTCCAGGACGGCAGCCTCGAGAAGCGCATCCGCTTCTCCGGCAAGGACGAGTTCGTGCAGATCGCCGATGCGTTCAACACGATGGCCGAGCATGTCAAGGAGCTCATCAGCAGCGTGTTCGCCCAGGGGCAGAAGCGCAAGCAGGCGGAGCTCGAGGCGCTGCAGGCGCAGATCAACCCGCATTTCCTCTACAACACGCTATCCACGATCAGCAGCCTGGCCAACATGGGCGAGACGCGCCAGGTGACGGAGATGGTGAAGGGGCTGTCGCGCTTCTACCGGCTGTCGCTCAACGAAGGGCGCGTGCTCATCCCGCTCGCCCAGGAGCTGGAGCAGGTGCAGACGTATCTGGACATCCAGCAGGTGAAGTACGCGGACGCCTTCACGGTGCATCTGCACGCCGAGCCGGACATCGGGGAGCTGCGGGTGATGAAGCTGATCCTCCAGCCGTTCGTGGAAAACGTGTTCAAGCATGCCTGGTACGGCGAAAGCATCGCCATCCGCATCACGGCCCGCCGGCTCGGCGCCGATCTGGAGCTGAAGGTGATCGACAGCGGCGTCGGCATGAACGACGAGACGCTGGAGAAGCTGCGCTCCGGCACGGCCGGCCTGTCGGGCGAGCCGGTCGCGTCCGCTCCCGCAGGCACATCGGCCGCCTTGGGCCGATCCGTCACCGGCGGCAGCTACGGCATCCGCAACGTCGACGAGCGCATCCGGCTGCGCTACGGCGAGCGGTACGGCATCGAGGTCGGCAGCGTGTACGGCGGCGGCACGACGGTGCGCATCCTGCTCCCCGCCGAAGGCGAGTGGGAGGACGGCATCGTCCGGGAACGAAAGGAGGAAGGCCGATGAACGAAGGAACGCCGATCCGGCTGCTGCTCGTCGACGACGAGGCGGTCGATCTGGAATGGCTGCGGCGGCGGGTCGCGGGCAGCGGCCTGCCGGTGCAGGTAGCAGGCACAGCGAGCAGCGGCTTCGCGGCGCTCGACCTGCTGCAGCGCGAGCAGGTGGACGTCATCCTGTCGGACATCCGCATGCCGATCATGAGCGGCATCGAGTTCGCCCGGCGGGCCAAGGAGGCGCGCCCGCAGGTGAAGCTTGTCTTCATCAGCGGCCATGAGGACTTCCACTACGCCAAGGAGGCGCTGCGGCTGAGCGCGTCCGGCTACCTGCTCAAGCCGGTCGACGACGAAGAGCTGCTGGCGATGCTCGCTGCGCTCTGCCGCGACGTCGAGCAGGAGAAGCGGGCGAGCCGCAGCGTCTCGGAGGCGCTGTCGCTGGCGGCGCGGGAGCTGCTGCTGCGCTGGCTCGGCGGGGACCGCTCCCCGCTGCTCGAGGAGCATCTGCAGCCCTATCTGCACTCGGCCGCCGAGCATGGCGCGAGCTGCGCCTTGATCGAGATCGACGATCTGGAGTGGAAAGCCGCGGCGCTGGGCGAGGAGGAGCGCGACCGGCAGCTCGCCGCGCTGAACGCGTTTCTGGACGGCTTCGCGGAGCGCCGTCAGCTCGGCCTGCTGCTGGCCGGCCTGCCGGGAGCGCGGGCCGCGCTGATCGCCGGGCCGGGCGCGGACGCGCGGCTCGAGGAGCTCGTCGCCGAGATCGGCCGCCGCTTCCCGCTGACAGTGACGGTCGGGGTCGGCCGTCCGGCGGAGCGCTGGCAGGAGCTGCCGGAGTCGTACCGCGAGGCGCAGGCCGCGCTGAGCGCCAAGTGGCTGCTCGGCAAGAACCGCGTCCTGCGCGGGAGCGCCGAGCCGGCCGGAGAGGAAGGACCGTCCGCCGCCCAGGAGGCGGTCGTCGACCGGATGCTCGCCGCCATCCTGCACTATGATCTCGTCGAGATCGACGATTGCCTGCTGGAGCTGTTCGGCGGCTCCGGCCGGCTGCGCCGCAGCGAGGCGTACCCGCTCGTGCTGCGGCTGACGTCCAAGCTGCACGCCGATCTGCAAGCCATGGACGAGAACCTGTACGAGCTGCTCAAGTGGGACACGCATGAGCCGGGAGTGATGTTCCAGTTCGAGACGATGAACGACTTGCTCTCGTGGCTGCGCAAGCGGCTGTTCGAGCTGTCCGAGCTGCTGCTCATCAAGAGCCGAAGGCACAGCCGCAAGCTGATCGACGAGATCAAGGCCTATGTCGAGGAACGGCTGGAGCAGAAGGTGACGCTCAAGGAGACAGCGGCGCAGTTCAGCTTCACGCCGAACTACCTCGGCCACCTGTTCAAGGAGGAGACCGGCCAGCACTTCAGCGACTACCTGCTTGAGCGCAAGCTCCGGCGCACTTGCGCGCTGCTCGAGGAGCCGACGCTCAAGATTTACGAGATCGCCGACCGCATGGGCTACAAGAACATCGTCTACTTCAACCGGCAGTTCAAGCAGGCGACCGGCATGTCGCCGGGCGAATATCGCAAGAAGGCGGGCATCTAGCCCGCTTTTTCGGCGTGAATGAAGTTGTCTCCGGGCGAAGCCGGAGAACCGGTCATGGGTCATGAAGCCCGCTGTGCGAGCCGAGTCTTTCTCGGCAGCGCCGGAAGAGGCTGATTGGTGGCCAAGAAGCCCGCAGCGCGAGCCGAGCCTTTCTCGGCAGCGCCGGAAGCGGCTGAGTGTGGCCAAGAAGCCCGCAGCGCGAGCCGAGCCTTTCTCGACAGCGCCGGAAGCGGCTGAGTAGTGGACAGAAGCCCGCAGCGTGAGCCGAGCCTTTCTCGGCAGCACCGAAAGAGGATGAGTGGTGGACAAGAAGCTTGCTGCGCGAGCCGAGCCTTTCTCGGCAGCGCCGGAAGCGGCTGATTGGTGGACAAGAAGCCCGCAGCGCGAGCCGAGCCTTTCTGGGCAGCGCCGGAAGCGGCTGAGTGGTGGACAAGAAGCCCGCAGCGCGAGCCGAGCCTTTCTCGGCAGCGCCGTAAGAGGATGAGTGGTGGACAAGAAGCCCGCAGCGCGAGCCGAGCCTTTCTCCGATTCCACTGGAAGCCGGATGCCTGGATTGCCCAACCTCCTATGCGGAGGCCATCCGTCTTCCAAGAGGACCGCTGCTGCTTCTCCGAAAGGCATCGCCTCGCTCCGCTTCCGCTTGTCCCAATGCCACCCTCCCCTCGGCCGAACGAAGGGGTCCAAACTACCCTCACGAGCGAAAAGGCGGCTGATCCGACTGAGCGAAGGGGTCGGGACTACCGTCATGAGCTCAAAGCTAGATGATTCGGCCGAACGAAGGGGTCCAAACTACCTTCACGAGCGAGAAGGCGGCTGGTCCGACTGAGCGAAGGGGTCGGGACTACCGTCATGAGCTCAAAGCTAGATGATTCGGCCGAACGAAGGGGTCGGGACTACCGTCATGAGCTCAAAGCTAGGTGATTCCGCCGAACGAAGGGGTCCAAACTACCGTCACGAGCGAGAAGGCGGCTGGTCCGACTGAGCGAAGGGGTCGGGACTACCGTCATGAGCTCAAAGCTAGATGATTCGGCCGAACGAAGGGGTCCAAACTACCGTCACGAGCGAGAAGGCGGCTGGTCCGACTGAGGGAAGGGGTCGGGACTACCGTCATGAGCTCAAAGCTAGATGATTCGTCCGAACGAAGGGGTCCAAACTACCGTCACGAGCGAGAAGGCGGCTGGTCCGACTGAGGGAAGGGGTCGGGACTACCGTCATGAGCTCAAAGCTAAGTGATCCGGCCGAACGAAGGGGTCCAAACTACCGTCATGAGCGAGGAGCCGGCTGGTCTGACTCAGCGACAGTGTCCAAACCGCCGTCGGAAGGTGGTGAAGACGGTGAATTTGACCTTGTATGCAGCTTTCTGAATCCAAGGGGTTGAGCGAGGAAGGCGAGCGAGGGGGTTCAATGAGTCGGAAAGCGAAGCGGACGGGGGCTCGTGGAGAAGCGGAAGCGGTTCCCTTGGAGGCCGGATTCCACCCCTGTTGGGGAATGGAATCAAAGGAATCTGGGCTCCAGGGAGATCGGAACGAGTCCCCGCTCCGCGAAGCGGATGCCCGGCTTCGATGTCTGCTCCGCGAAGCGAATGCCCGGCTTCAATGTCTGCTCCGCGAAGCGGATGCCCGGCTTCGATGTCTGCTCCGCGAAGCGGATGCCCGGCTTCGATGTCTGCTCCGCAAAGCGGATGCCGACTTCGATGCCCGGCTTCAATGTCTGCTCCGCGAAGCGGTTCCCGGCTTCGATGCCCGCTCCGCAAAGCGGATGCCCGGCTTCGATGCCCGGTCTCGATGCCCGCTCCGCCCGCCGGCTCCCGTCCCTTCCCGCCTCCCGTTGAAAAAGTATCGGTTATTGTTGCTCCTCCCAATGACGGCGTCCAGGGCGGCGGACCTATAATGGGACCGTAAGCCAGACCAGACCGCAACACCGAGAGGAGAGGGGCTCATGAACCGAGGCGGCTTTTGGTCGGACGTCAGCAAGTACCGCGTCCTCCTGCTCATGCTGCTGCCGGCCGTTCTGTTCTTCCTGCTGTTCGCCTACATCCCGATGGCCGGGATCGTACTCGCGTTCAAGCAGTTCAATTACAACGGAGGCATCTTCGGCAGTCCGTGGAACGGACTCGACAACTTCCGGTTCTTCTTTGAATCCGGGGACGCCTGGCGGGTCACCCGCAACACGGCGCTGTACAATATCGCGTTCATCATCGTGAACAACGTGCTGCAGATCGCGGCGGCGATCCTGCTGTTCGAGGCGGCGCGGCCGTTCTTCCGCAAGATTTTCCAGACGATGCTGTTCCTGCCGTACTTCATCTCCTGGGTCGTCGTCGGGGCGATCGCCTACAACCTGTTCAACTACGACTACGGCATGCTGAACTCCGTGCTCGGCTGGCTCGGGATGGAGCCGATCGACGTGTACAACACGGCCTCCTACTGGCCGCTGCTGCTGATCCTCATCTCCGCATGGAAGGCGCTCGGCTACGGCACGGTCATGTACCTGGCCGCGATCACCGGGCTCGACCGCGAGATGTACGAGGCGGCGGAGATCGACGGGGCGAACATCTTCCAGCGCATCATCCACATCACGATCCCGAACCTGATGCCGACGCTCATCATCCTCGTGCTGCTCGCGATCGGCAACATCTTCCGCGGCGACTTCGGAATGTTCTACAACATGGTCGGCACCAACGGCATCCTGTTCTCGACGACCGACGTCATCGACACGTACGTGTTCCGCGCGCTGACGGCGAACAACGACATCGGCATGTCGGCCGCGGCCGGCTTCTACCAGTCGATCCTCGGCTTCATCACGATCCTCGTCGCCAACTGGGCGGTCCGCCGCTACGACAAGGACCGGGCGCTGTTCTAGAAAGGAGGCTCATCCGACATGAAAAACCAGGCTGCGGCCGCCCCGGCCGCCTCCGACGCGGTCCGAGGCAAAGCCGTCCGCCGGGACATGCTGCTGTTCCGCATCCTCGGCTACGCGGTGCTGACGCTGCTCGCGCTGTTCTGCTTCGTGCCGTTCCTGCTCGTGCTGTCCTCGTCGCTGACGAGCGAGAGCTCGATCATCGAGAACGGCTTCCAGCTGCTGCCGGCGGAGTTCTCCACCGAAGCGTACTCGCTGCTGTTCCAGTACCCGGAGCAGATTCTCCGCGCCTACGCCGTCACGATCGGCGTGACGGCGCTCGGCACCTTCGCCGGACTGTTCCTGACGTCGATGACGGCGTACGTGCTGTCCCGCAAGGATTTCCGCTGGCGCAACTCGTTCTCGTTCTTCTTCTTCTTCACGACGCTGTTCAGCGGCGGGCTCGTCCCGTGGTACCTGCTCATCGTCAACTACCTGCAGCTCAAGGACACGTTCATCGTGCTCGTGCTGCCGATGCTGCTCAACGTGTTCTACATCATCGTCATGAAGTCGTTCATGAGCGGCATCCCGGAGGCGATCGTCGAGTCGGCCAAGATGGACGGGGCGGACGACTTCCGGATCTACTGGCAGCTCATCCTGCCGCTCGCCAAGCCGGCGCTCGCCACGATCGGGCTGTTCCTGGCGCTCGGCTACTGGAATGACTGGTACAACGCGCTGCTGTTCGTCTCCAACGACAACCTGATGCCGCTCCAGTACTACCTGTACAAGATGCTGGGCAACATGGACGGCATGCGCAAGGCGCTCATCAGCTCCGGCGCGGTCGTGACCCTCAGCATCCCGACGGAGAGCCTCAAGATGGCGATGACTGTCACCGCGATCGGGCCGATCCTGCTGGCCTATCCGTTCATCCAGCGCTACTTCGTGCAAGGCCTGACGATCGGGTCCGTGAAGGGCTAGTCCTTTCTTATACTCATATAGGGGGAACACTTCCATGAAAACGAACACGAGAAAAGCAGCCCTGCTGCCGCTGGCGGCCGCGCTGTCGCTGACCGCCATCCTCTCCGCCTGCAGCGGCGGAGGCAATGCCGAGCCGTCCGCAGCTCCGGCCGCATCGACCGCACCGTCCGCTGCGCCGGGCGAATCGTCCGGCCCAGCCGACACGTCGCAGGAGGTCAAGCTCAAGATGATCCTCGTCGGCGGCAAGCCGGTCGACTACGACAAGGTGTTCGGCGAGCTGAACGCGAAGCTCAAGGAGAAGATCAACGCGACGGTCGAGGTCGAGTTCCTCGACTGGTCCGACTGGAACCAGAAGTACCCGCTCAAGTTCGCGGCCAACGAGGACTTCGACCTCGTGTATACGGCGAACTGGGCGTACTACAACGACCAGGCGCTCAAGGGCGGCTTCCTGGAGCTGACCGAGGACATGCTGAAGCAGTACGCGCCGCAGACGATGGAAAGCATGCCGTCTGTCTCGTGGGACCAGGCCAAGGTGAACGGCAAGCTGTACATGGTGCCGAACAACAACGTCGAGGTCAACGACAAGGTCATCCTGTACCGCGAGGACCTGCGCAAGAAGCACAATCTGCCGGAGATCAACAGCCTCGACACGTACGCGCAGTATTTGAAGGCGATCGCGGCGAACGAAAAGGGCATCATCCCTTACGGCGCCAAAGCCGGCGACGGCTGGAAGTGGCATGAGATGGACCAGGCGACGCTGGAGCAGCACAACGACTGGAACCTCGTCGACACGACGCTGCCGCTCGCCTACAAGATGGACGACGCGACGGGCCAGATCTTCAACATCTACGACACGCAGGAGTTCAAGGATCTGCTCGTGTACTACAAGGATCTGGCGGACAGCGGCGTCTGGAGCAAAAACGTCGTCAGCAACAAGAACGACGTCTGGCAGGACATCAAGGCCGGCAAGGTCGCTTCCTATGCCGCCCAGAACCTCGGCACCGCCGGCTCCAACCTGGCGGAGATGCGCCGCGACAACCCGTCGCTTGAAGTCGCCATCGCGGACATCACGCCGAACGGCAAGAAGATCGCCGCCATCTCCACGCAGAACGGCATGGCGATTCACGCGACGAGCAAAAATCCGGAGCGCTCGCTCATGCTGATCGACCTGCTGCAGAACGACAAGGAGATCCATGACCTGACGATGTACGGCATCGCCGGCGCGAACTACGTGCCGGAGGGCGACGACAAGTATGCGGCCGGTCCGACCGCGGGCAACTACACCGGCTTCTCCAATTGGGGCTGGAACTCGCCGCTCAACCGCAAGGACGCCTCGTATCCTCAGGAAGCGGACGATATGTTCAACGGCTGGCAGTCTAAAATCTACCACTTCCCGCTGGAGACGTTCGTGTTCAACGGCGAGAAGGTCAAGGCGGAAGTCGCCAACATCGGCAACGTCATGACGCGCTACGCGATTCCGCTGGAATACGGCCTCATCAAGGACATCGACAAGGGCCATGCCGACCTCATCAAGCAGCTCAAGGCCGCCGGCATCGACAAGGTGCAGGCCGAGATGCAGGCGCAGGTCGACGCGTTCCTCGCGGCGCAGAAGTAAGATCATGATCCCGCTCGCGGGCAAGCGGCCCGTCAACGGGCCGAACAAGTACTCGGCGGCAAGCGGCCCGTCGACGGGCCGAACGAGTCCTAAGCGGCAAGCGATCCGTCGACGGGCCGAACAAGTCCTCGGCGGCAAGCGATCCGTCGATGGGCCGAACGAGCCCTCGGCGGCAGCGATCCGTCGACGGGCCGAACGAGCTCGCGGCCGCCGTCCGTTCCGCTGCAGCCGCCCCCTCGCGGGGGCGGCTCGCGGCTTTTCGCTTGATGTTTTTTTACTCGAAAGGAGAAAGACCGCCATGACCAAAACCCTCAAGTTCCCCCCGATCAGCCCGAAGCTGCCCGTTATGATGCACGGAGCGGACTACAACCCCGACCAGTGGCAGCATGATCCCGCCGTGCTGGAGGAGGACATCCGCCTCATGAAGCTCGCAGGCTGCAACGTCATGTCCGTCGGCATCTTCGCCTGGGCGGCGCTGGAGCCGGAGGAAGGCCGCTTCGAGTTCGGCTGGATGGACCGGCTGCTGGACACGTTCGCCGAGAACGGCATCTATGCCTGGCTGGCGACGCCGAGCGGCGCGCGTCCGGCCTGGATGTCGGAGAAGTACCCCGAGGTGCTGCGCACGGGCGGCAACCGGGTCCGCAATCTGCACGGCATGCGCCACAACCACTGCTATACGTCTCCGGTGTACCGGGAAAAGACGCGCCTCATGAACGCCCAGCTGGCGGAGCGCTACGCCCAGCATCCGGCGGTGCTCGGCTGGCATATCTCCAATGAGTACGGCGGCGAATGCCACTGCGGGCATTGCCAGGACGCGTTCCGCGCGTGGCTCCAGGAGCGCTACGGCACGCTGGACGCGCTCAACGCCGCCTGGTGGGCGACGTTCTGGAGCCATACGTACACGTCGTGGGAGCAGGTCGAGTCGCCCGCGCCGCACGGCGAGACGATGGTGCACGCGCACAACCTCGATTGGCGCCGCTTCGTGACGCATCAGACGGCGGACTTCTGCCGCGCCGAGATCGAGCCGCTGAAGGCGGCCAATCCGGAGCTGCCGGCGACGACGAACCTGATGGACCTGTTCTACGACCTCGACTACCGGGAGCTGGCCAAGGTGATCGACTTCGTCAGCTGGGACGCCTACCCGATGTGGCATTCGCAGGCGAGCGACGCCGGCACGGCCGCCTGGTTCGCGTTCAACCACGACCTGTTCCGCTCGCTCAAGCAGCAGCCGTTCCTGCTCATGGAGAGCACGCCGAGCCTGACGAACTGGCAGCCCGTCAGCAAGCTCAAGCGTCCCGGCATGCACCGGCTCAGCTCGCTGCAGGCAGTGGCGCACGGCTCCGACTCGGTGCAGTATTTCCAATGGCGCAAGAGCCGCGGCTCGAGCGAGAAGTTCCATGGCGCGGTCGTCGACCATGTCGGCCACGAGCATACGCGCGTGTTCCGGGACGTGGCCGAGCTCGGCCGCGAGCTCGCGTCCATGGGCGAGGTCGTCGGCACGGGCGTGCCGGCGGAGACGGCGATCGTGTTCGACTGGGACAACCGCTGGGCGGTGAACGACGCGCAGGGCCCGCGCAACGGCGGCCTGCGCTATGAGCAGACGGTCGTGCAGCACTACAAGGCGCTGTGGGAAATGGGCGTGCCGGTCGACGTCATCGGCTCCGCCGATCCGCTGGACGGCTACAAGCTGCTGATCCTGCCGATGACGTACCTGCTGCGTCAGGACGCCGGCGAGCGCATCGAGGCGTTCGTGCGCGGGGGCGGCACGGTCGCGATGACGTACTGGAGCGGCGTCGTCGACGAGCATGACCTGTGCCGTCTCGACGGCTTCCCCGGTCCGCTGCGCAAGGCGGCGGGCGTCTGGGCCGAGGAGATCGAAGGCTTGCACGACGGCGAGGAGAATCGCCTCGTGCTGCGCGAGGGCAATGCGCTCGGCCTGACGGGCAGCTGGCGCATCCACGAAATCTGCGAGCTGATCCACGCCGAGGGCGCGGAGGTCGTGGCCGAGTACGGCGACGACTTCTACGCCGGGCGGCCGGCGCTGACGGTCCACGCCTTCGGCGAGGGCCGGGTGCACTATCTGGCCGCGCGCGTGGCGGACGACTCGTTCTACGGCGCGTGGTACGGCGCGCTCGTCCGCGAGGCGGGCGTGGCGCGCGCGCTGGAGGCGGAGCTGCCTGCGGGCGTGACCGCGCAGCTGCGCAGCGACGGGGAGCACGACTACGTGTTCGTGCTCAACTTCTCCGGCGCGGCGGCGCAGGTGCGGCTCGGCGAGAGCGGACTCGTCCGCTTCGAGTCCGGCGAGCCGGCCGGCGCCGAGCTGGCGCTGCCGGCGCACGGCGCGGCGCTGCTGAAGCGCGCCGCGCGGCGCTAGGGCGGCGGGCGGCAGGCGGCCGGGCGCGGGAGAGGCAGGGCGGTGGCGGGCGAGCGTGGGAGGCAGAGGCGAGCAGCGGGGGCGGGCGAGCGTGGGAGGCAGAGGCGAGCAGCGGGGGCGGGCGAGCGTGGGAGGCAGAGGCGAGCGGCGGGCGGTAGGTGGCCCGGCATGGGAGGCAGGGGCGGCGGCGAGCGAGCGTGGGAGGCAGAGGCGAGCGGCGGGCGGACGGTAGGCGGCCCGGCACGGGAGGCAGGGGCGGCGGCGAGCGAGCGGACGGTAGGCGCCGGGCGCGGCTCGGCGAGAGCGGACTCGTCCGCTTCGAGTCCGGCGAGTCGGCCGGCGCCGAGCTGGCGCTGCCGGCGCACGGCGCGGCGCTAGAGCGGCGAGCGGTAGTCGGCCAGGCGCGGGAGGCAGACGCCGCTGCTGGCTAACGACGTTTCAGCTCCTTAGAGGGCTGAAATCGGGTCTCCCCGAAATTTAACGACTCGTGAGGCGCTTAGGGCAGCAAAAGGGCCCCAATAAAGCCTGTAAACGAAGAGTTGGCTGCTCTAAGCGTTCGAGCAGTCGTTAGCATTCCAAGCAGGCTTCAATCTAGCTTCTAAGCGCCTCACTCGTCGTTAGAGAACCGGGCTCCGTTCGCATCACCGTCCCATGCAGCGAGTGGAGAACACTTAAAGCTGGAGACCGGTGGTCTGTCAGGCTCATTAAGAAAGCTGGGTTAAGGTGAAACGCAGCGGTCGACTCCTAGAAAGCGCCGTCCTCAGCAGCCAAAACGAAGAAGCGTTCCGATCCACGTCGCATGTGGATCGGAACGCTTCTTTTCATAGGGCCCACTTCTGCCAGTGCTTGCCGAACGCCCGCCCGGATCGAGTTAAAGCCTGCCGAACGCCTCCGCCAGGACCAGTTAAGTCGGTTTTATCGAGTTAGAGCCTGCCGAATGCCACCGCCGGGGCCAATTAGTTCGATTTAATCGAGCTAATGACAGCCAAACGCCTTCGCCAGGACCAGTTAAGTCGGTTTTATCGAGTTAAAGCCTGTTGAACGCCTCCGCCAGGACCAGTTAAGTCGGTTTTATCGAGTTAAAGCCTGCCGAACGCCTCCGCCGGGACCAGTTAAGTCGGTTTTATCGAGTTAGAGCCTGCCGAAAGACCCACCTGCGAGCATCCGTGAAGGGTGCCTTCACAGCGGGAAAACCAAGCAGAAGCAGTCGCAACGAACGACGAGGGGAGCAAGCGGCATGGACTTCGGGATGATCGCGGTAAAGCTGACGACCGCATTCGCAGCGCTTTGGCTGATGATGAGGGTGCTCGGAAAAAAGGAGATGACGCAGCTGACGGCGTTAGCCGGAATGGACCGAAGGCGAGGGGCTGAACATCCTGTAGGCCAAAGAGAAGCCCGCCAGCTTGCGCCCCCAGCGCGCCTCCACCGGCGCCCCCGCTCGCACACCGACGCCCGCGCCTCCACCGCCGGCCTCCACCGCCGGCCTCCACCGCCGGCCTCCACCGCCGGCCTCCACCGCCGGCCTCCACCGCCGGCTCCGCCATCAGATCGATCCTCCTTCCGCCCCTCAGCCCGCTCCCGAGTCTCCGCTTGCTCCGACAGGTCCGGCGGCAGCAGATGCGGACGGCTGCTTGGCCTCCAGCCGCCGACGCGCCGCCGGGATGGCGAGCAGCGCCAGGAGCAGCAGCGGCAAGCCGAGGTAGACGATCAGGTCATAATACGGAAAATACGCCTGGATCAGCTTGTTGTACGCCGCGATGTTCGGCACGCTGATCATGCCTCCCGCAAGCAGGAGCAGCGCGAGCGGCATGGCGAGGACGCGGTCGTCCCGCAGCCGCGCGAGCTCGCCGATCGCCTTTTGGAGCGAGAAGCTGTAGAGCAGCGCCTTGTAGAAGACGGTGACGATCCAGAGAAAGATCAGGAAAGCCTCCATCCGCTCGAGAAACCGGCCGATCTCGATGCGCTGGGCGAGCAGGAACGTCGGATAGTGCTTGAGCGCCATCATGTTCGGTCCTAGCACCAGCACGCAGAGCAGCATGAGCAGGAACAGCAGGAGGCCTCCGGTGAAGAAGCCTTGGAAGACGGCCGAGCGAGCCGCCTTCTCGTCGTCCTCCTTCACGTATGGCGCCAGCATGAGCAGCACCGCCGCCTCCAAGAAGCCGTAGGAGAAAGCGAGCAGCGTTCCTTCGGCGATGGATGGCAGTCCCGTCCGGGCGATCGGCAGCAGCTGGTCCGGCTTGATCTGGGGCAGCAGGCAGAGCGACAAGAAGACGAACATCGCGACGAAGATCGGATAGAGCAGCTCGCTCGTCCGCGCGAACGTCTCGACGCCGTAGCGCATGCCCGCGGTCAGGACGATCAGGAACGAGAGCATGATCGCCTCCGCCGGCGTCTCGTGCATCATCTGCGCCCGCATGAACAGGCTGATCTCGGCCAGCAGCGACAGCACCATGATGTAGAAGGCATACGCGTACACGAGTCCGAGCAGGCCTCCGGCGATGCGGCCGAGCAGCGCCGTCCATGCGCCGACCAGGCTGAGCCGGCCGAGCCTGCCCAGCAGCGCGGCATACGCCCAAGCCATTCCCATGCCGCAGGCGATCGCCGCCAGCTGGGAGAGCCAGGCGTCCTGGCGGGCGATGTTGCCCATCAGGTTAGGCAGGATGAGGATGGAGTCGCCGATGAGGGCGAAAATAATCATGATCTTGAGCTGGCGCGCGGTGATGCGTCCGTTCTCGACCCGATTCATTCGGTCACCTCCTTGCGGAACAGGTCCATCACGTCGAGCGGACTCGGCAGCGGGACGTGAAGGTTATGCGCCGTGAACAGCAGCAGCCCGGCGAGGCCGATGGCCGCGGCCAGCACCAGCTCCTTCCTGCGGTCCGCCCGCAGCAGCTCGCGTCCGTCCATCGCCGCGGCGGCGGCAAGCCAGAGGCAGCCGGTCAGCAAGGCATACATGATCGCATTCCTCCTACGGTTTCGGTTTGACGGAATTGCCGATCGATCCGGTCTTGCGGATGACGAGATCGATCTGGAACGAAATGTTCGCCTGAGGAAAGCCGGCCACGTCCCAGGTCGCCTTCGCCTGCTTCCAGTACTCGGGATGCTTCCTGCCGAGCGCGCTCCCGAAGCCGAACAGATCGGCCTCATGCCGCTTGCCCCAGCGGATCGCGGCTTCCGCATTGCTTCGCACGATGTCTTCCGCCCTTTTCTCCAGCTCGTCGAACGTCGAGGACCGGGAAAAGTCGACCTGCGGGCAGGCATTTTCCACGATGTCGCCCTGCGCCCAGATCTGGATGAGGAACTCGGC
Organism: Paenibacillus albicereus; assembly: GCF_012676905.1. Taxonomy (NCBI): domain Bacteria; kingdom Bacillati; phylum Bacillota; class Bacilli; order Caryophanales; family Paenibacillaceae; genus Paenibacillus; species Paenibacillus albicereus. The sequence goes on from NZ_CP051428.1 coordinate 1,265,564, forward strand.
CTTGCCGCCTCGGATCCGGGGAACGATTTTCGTATCGGAGGACGTCACCTCGATGCCGGTATGGAGAGTCTTGGAGCACGGCAGCTCGATGGAGGTGCTGTCGAGGTTGTCGGTCAGATCGGTAAAGCCCTTGCTTTCCTTCTCGTCCAGCCAGCCGATCAGCTTGTCGCCCTTGAAGGCGCCGATGCCTCGATAGTTGTAAGAAGCCGCAGGACGGAAGCCGATCAGGTTGCCGGGCCGGTCGGCCTGCTTGCGGCTGCCCACGATCTCGATGCCGGTCAGGACGAGCTGCTGGCCGTCGCCCGTCAGCTTGTTGACCACATCGCCCATCGTGACGGCTACCGTCGGCGCCCAGGAGCGCTCGGAGGTGCGCAGCGACTGCTGCATGCTGTAGGTCGGCAGCCGCTCGAGCGGCGTGTACAGCTCCAGGATCTGCTCGGCGGTCGCCCCGCGGGCGATGACGACGTTGTAGTCCATGCGCGCCTCGTTGTCCCGCAGCGGGCTGTCGATGACGCTCGCGACGCCCCGGCGGGCCATCTCCTCGCTCAGCACGAACAGCTGCAGGTGACCCAGGTACATGAGGCGGGGAGCTCGGGTCGTCAGGGAGCGCGCCGCTTCGAAAATCGTGTTGCCCCGGCCTTGGTACAGCGTGCCGGGGGCGCGGTTGGTGCTTTTGCTCTTCAAGGAGATCTCGTTCGGATTGACGACCTGGAACGAGACGACGTACTGCCCGTCCTCCCAGTCGATGCCCATGCCGAGCACGACGAGCAGATCGTTGAGCTCGCGCCGGCTCCAGCAGCCGCTCAGCAGCAGCAGGCAGGCCAGCACGACGCAGATTCGTTTCCCCATGGGCGATCACGCTCCTTCAATTCGGGCGGCGGCCGCGATACCGCCTCGCTCCGGCGCGCCGGGACCCTGCAGGCTGGGCGAAGCTCGCCCACCTCGGCACCCGCACCAGCGCATCCAACAGGGCGCGCGGGCGCAGCGGCGCGATCGGAGACATGTAGCTTTCGCCGAACGTCTTCAACGAGGCCAGATGCAGCAGCAGCAGCAGCTGCGCCAGGATGATGCCGTACAGCCCGAACGACGCCGCTACGGCCATGAACAGGAACCTCAGCATGCGGATCGGGATCGAGATGCTGTACGAGGGCAGCGTGAACGTCGCGATCGCCGTGACCGAGACGACGATGACCATCGCGGCCGAGACGATGCCCGCCTCGACCGCCGCCTGCCCGATGACAAGCGTGCCGACGACGGAGACGGCTTGGCCGATCGGCCTCGGCATGCGCAGTCCCGCCTCCCGCAGAATCTCGAACGTGACCTCCATCGCGAGCGCCTCGACAAAGGCCGGGAACGGAACGCCCTCGCGCTGCGCCATCAGGCTGAACAGCAGCGTGAACGGCAGCATGTCGCGGTGGAACGTCGTGATGGCGATGTAGATCGACGGCAGCAGCAGCGCGATGAACAGGCCGAGCAGCCGCAGCAGGCGCAGCAGGCTGGAGTAGAGGGCGTACTGGTAGTAGTCCTCGGCCGTCTGCATGAACGAGAGGAAGGGAGCCGGGGCGATCAGCGCGTTCGGCGAGCCGCCGACGAGGATGGCGATCTTGCCTTCCAGCAGCTCCCCCGCTACGCTGTCGGGTAGCTCGGTGTTTTTCATCGTCGGAAAGAACGACCGCCGGTCGTCCTCGATCAGCTCCTCCACATACCCGCTGTCCAGCACGCCGTCGATGTCGATCGCCTGCAGCCGGGAGCGGGCTTCGGCCACGACCGACGGCTTGGCCAGCCCCTGGATGTACACGAGGCACACCTCGGTCTTGGTCATGCGGCCGAGATGGATCGACTCCATCCACAGCCGCGGGTCCTTGATCTTGCGCCGCAGCAGACCGGTATTGACCCGCAACGTCTCCGTGAAGCTTTCCCGGGGCCCGCGGATCGACGTCTGGTTGGGCGATTCGGAGATTTCCCGCTCCTTCCACTTGGCGTTGGGGACGGCGTAGGCGAGCTCGCTTCCATCCAGCACGAGCATCGCGCTGCCGCTCAGCAGCCGCTCGTAAAAAACCGCCATGTCGGGCACCGGCTCGCCGCTGCCGATCGTCCCGAGCAGCCGCAGCGCGGCGGAAGCGGCTTCCGACGACGGCGGGGACAGGCCGTCCGGGCCGGTCCCGGCTGCCCGCAGCACGTCGGCGACATAACGGTCTGCGGTCTCGTCATCCGATATGCCGTCTATGTATACAAGCGCTGCCGGAGGCGAAGCGGCGGACGCGTCGCCGAACCGCCTGACGACGAGATCGCGGCTTCCGCCCATGTCCTGGCGGATCGCTTCCAGCAGCCGCCCCGCATCGGGATCGAGCGGCAGCGGCCGCAGCACTCCCGGCTCCGAACCTTCCCAGCTGAACGTCGGTTTCATGTCTATCCGCCGCCTTTTCTTTCCACATCGGTCCAAGCAGGGTTTCGGCCTGGTCTGAGAGAAGTGTTCCCAGCAGCAGGAAGCTATATCCAACATGAGAGAGCGGCAGCGATAACCCCGGCCGTTCAAGGGAGAGAGCGCCATGTCCGATTATGAAACGTACCGCAAGGCATTCGAGGGCCGGCCGGCCCCGTTCGCCTATGTCGATCTCGACCGGCTGGACGCCAACGCGGCGGCGATGGTCCGCTCGGCCGGCGGCAAGCGCATCCGCATCGCCAGCAAGTCGATCCGCAGTCCGGCGATCATGCGCCGCATCCTCGCCTCCGATCCGGCCTATCAGGGCATCATGTGCTTCACGGCGGCGGAAGCCGCCTTCTTGGCGGAGCAGGGCTTCGACGATCTGCTGCTCGGCTATCCGCAGACGGACGAGCGGCCGATCCGCGAGCTGCTCGGCTGGATCGCGGCCGGGCGCAGCATCGTCTTCATGGCCGACGACGAGGAGCATCTGCGTCTGCTGGAGCGGCTGGCCAGAGAGCTCGGCCTCGAGCGGCCGGTGCCGGTCTGCCTCGATCTCGACCTGTCCGTCTCCTATCCGGGGCTGCACTTCGGCGTCAAGCGCTCTCCTCTGCGCGGCTGGAGGGACGTCCGGCCGCTTGCCGAGCGCATCCTGGGCTCGCCGGCGCTGGAGCTGGCGGGACTGATGGGCTACGAGGCGCAGGTCGCCGGCGTCGGCGACGACGTGCCGGGCCAGCCGCTGCAGAACGCGCTCATCCGCCTGCTGCAAAAGCGCTCGATCGCCGAGGCGGCGCGTCGGCGGGCCGAGGCCGTGGCCGGCTTGCGCTCGCTCGGAGCGCCGCCGCGGCTCGTCAACGCCGGCGGCACCGGCAGCCTGTCCACCTCGTCGCGGGAGGCGGACGTGACCGAGCTGACGGCCGGGTCGGGCTTCTACTCGCCGGCGCTGTTCGACCGGTACCGCCGCTTCCGGCTGGAGCCGGCCGCCGGCTTCGCGGTGCCGGTCGCGCGGCTGCCGGAGCGAGCGGTGGCCACCTGCCTCGGCGGCGGTTACGTAGGTTCGGGAGCCGCCGGCAAGGACCGGCTGCCCGTGCCGTACTTGCCGCCGGGACTGCGGCTGCTGCCGCTGGAGGGGGCGGGAGAGGTGCAGACGCCGCTGCGGCTGCCTCCGGGCACGGAGCTCGCCATCGGCGACCCGGTGTTTTTCCGCCATGCCAAGGCCGGCGAGCTGTGCGAGCGGTTCGACCGGCTGCTCGCGGTGTCCGGCGGCCGCGTCGTGGACGAGTATCCGACTTATCGGGGGATGGGAGCGTGTTTCTTATGAGCGCAAGATTCGAGGCGGGACGATGGACGAACTGGGCGGGAAACGTAGTCGCGGAGCCGGCGGAGGTCGTCTATCCGGCATCGGTCGAGGAGACGGCCGAGGCGGTGCGCCGCTGCCGCCGCGAGGGAAGGAAGCTGCGGGTCGTCGGATCGGGCCACTCGTTCACGCCGATCGCGGCTTCGGACGGCATGATGCTGTCGCTCGACCGGATGCAGGGGCTGATCGAGCTCGATGAGGAGGCCGGTACGGCTCTCGTCTGGGGCGGCACCAAGCTGCGCCGGCTCGGCCGGCTGCTGCATGAGCGGGGCTGGGCGCAGGAGAATCTGGGCGATATCGACGTGCAGTCGATCGCCGGCGCGATCGCGACCGGCACGCACGGGACGGGCCGCGGCTTCGGCAACATATCCACGCAGGCGGTCGAGCTGACCGTCGTCACCGGCGCCGGCGACATCGTCACCTGCTCCGAATCGTCGCATTCGGACTGGTTCAAGGCGCTGCAGGTCTCGGCCGGCATGCTCGGCGTCATCGTGCAGGTGAGGCTGCGGCTGCAGAGGGCGTTCCGAATGGAATATTCCAGCTCCACGCTGCCGCTGGGGGATTGCCTCGGCAGGCTGGACGAGCTGGCGGACGGCAACCGGCACTTCGAGTTTTTCTGGTTCCCTTATGCGGAGCCGTGCCAGATCAAGCGCATGAATCCGACGGAGCGGCCGAGCGTGGAGCGCCCCGTGCGCGATTATATCAGCGACGTGCTGGTCGAGAACAAGCTGTTCGGCCTCTTGTCGGAAGGCTGCCGCCTCTTTCCGAGCCTGGCGCCGCGAATCAGCCGCCTGTCCGCCTCCTCCGTGCCTGTCGGCACGAAAGTGAGCGACAGCTACCGGCTGTTCGCGACCGAGCGATCCGTCAAGTTCGTGGAGATGGAGTACAACGTGCCGGCGGAAGCGATGGCCCCCGTCATCCGCGAGATGCGAGCGGAGATGGAGCGGCAGCGGTACCGGGTGCATTTTCCGGTGGAATGCCGCTACGCGAAGGGCGACGACATCCCGCTCAGCCCCGCCTACGGCCGGGATTCCGCATACATCGCGGTCCATATGTACAAAGGCATGCCGCATGAGGCGTACTTCGCGGCGATGGAGCGGATCTTCCTCGCGCACGGCGGTCGGCCGCATTGGGGCAAGCTGCATTCGCTCGGCGCGGCTCAGCTGCGCGGGCTGTACCCGCGCTGGGACTCCTTCGCGGCCGCGCGGCGCGAGCTCGACCCGGACGGCGTGTTCCTCAGCGGGCCGATGGCGCGGCTGTTCGGAGAGACGCCGCCCGCAGGCGGCGCGGACAGGAGCGCGTCCGGACCGGATGGCGGCGAGGCCGGAGATGCGGGCGCGGGGGAGGCGCGGATCGGCTGACGGGGCGAGCGGGGAGCGCGGAGGGAGTAGCGCGGAAAATCCGAGCCAATCGGCTCGAACATGCGCCCCAGCCGGGAGTAGCGCGGAAAATCCGAGCAAATCGGCTCGAACATGCGCCCCAGCCGGGAGTTGCGCGGAAAACCCGAGCAAATCGGCTCGAACATGCGCCCCAGCCGGGAGTAGCGCGGAAAAATCGAGTTCGCAGCGTTCGAGGAGGGCGATCCGCTGAGTGAACTCGAAAAAATCGAGTTACAGAGCGTCACCCGAAGCCGGAATTGAAAAATACACTCCCTCGGGCGAAATGGAGGAAGCGTGCTGCGGCCGCTTCCTCCATTTCGCTTTTTCCCGTTCCCCATGACACCAACCCGCATAGGATACAGAACTACACTTGCGGCTACGGCAGAGAAAGGATGGGGACGAATATGGACGGGCAATGCAACCGCCAAGCGATCGGTCCGTGCTCGGATGCGGGCGGAGCGGACACGACGGCGAGCGGACCGGCCGCGCACGCGGAGGGCAGCGAGACGCTCGCTTCCGGCAGCGCGGCTCATGCGGAGGGGTACCGGACGGTCGCCGCCGGAGACAGCTCCCATGCGGAAGGCTCGACGACGGTCGCGGAAGGCTCCGCCTCGCATGCGGAAGGATTCTCGACCCGAGCGCTGACGGACGCCGCCCATGCGGAAGGAAGCGATACGACCGCGTCGGGCGAAGCCTCGCATGCGGAGGGATCGCGCACGCTGGCGGCGGGCGAGGTGTCCCATGCGGAGGGCAGCGAGACGGAAGCGGTCGGCACGGCCGCGCACGCGGAAGGCTATCAGACGCTGGCCGCTGCGGACAGCTCCCATGCGGAAGGCTCCGGCACGACGGCATCCGGCTCCGCCGCCCATGCGGAGGGCTACCGGACGGCGGCCTCGCTCGATGCGGCGCATGCGGAGGGCTCCGGCACGACGGCCGCAGGCCAGTCTTCCCATGCGGAAGGCATGGGCACGACGGCATCCGGCGCGGCCGCTCATGCCGAGGGTACGGTCACGGCGGCGAGCGCCATGGCTTCCCACGCCGAAGGCTCCGGCACGGCCGCCTCCGGCCCGGCCTCCCATGCCGAGGGGGAAGACAGCTCGGCGGAAGGAGAAGCCTCCCACGCCGAAGGCACCGGCACGAGAGCCGTCGGCGCCTCTTCGCACGCGGAAGGCTCCGGCACGAGAGCGATCGGCGATCAGTCCCATGCGGAAGGCTTCGGCACGTCCGCTTCCGGGCTCGCCTCGCACGCCGAGGGGCGGTCGACGGCGGCCTCCGGCCCGTACGCGCATGCGGAGGGCGTCGGCACGGAGGCGATCGGGGACAGCGCGCATGCGGAAGGCACATCCACGACGGCCAGCGGCACGACGGCGCATGCGGAGGGCTCGAATACGGCCGCGACCGGCAGCTTCTCGCATGCGGAAGGGTTCCAGACGCAAGCGTCCGGCACGTATGCCCATGCGGAGGGCTCGCTGACGGCGTCAACCGCGTTCAACTCCCATGCCGAAGGCTACCAGACCCAAGCGTCCGGCTACGCCTCCCATGCGGAAGGCAACGCGACGATCGCCTCCGGCAACAACTCGCACGCCGAAGGCGCGACGACGACGGCGAGCGCCTTCGGCTCCCACGCGGAGGGCAACACGACCGTCGCCTCCGGCGGCAATGCCCATGCGGAGGGCAACGCCACGCTCGCCCAAGGCACCAATTCCCATGCGGAAGGCTCCACGGGCCGGGCGCTCGGCATCAACTCGCATGCGGAGGGCTTCAACGGGGAGGCTTCCGGCGACAACTCGCATGCGGAAGGCTCGGATACGGTCGCCTCCGGCACCTCCGCCCATGCGGAAGGCGCGAACACCGTCGCTTCAGGGAACTTCTCCCATGCGGAGGGCTCCGAGACGCAGGCGCTGAACAACTACGCGCATGCGGAAGGCTCGCTGACGGTGGCGAGCGCGTTCAACACGCATGCCGAGGGCTACCAGACGACCGCCTCCGGCTATGCCTCCCACGCGGAAGGCAGCGGCTCCTCCGCCACGGCCAACTACGCGCATGCGGAAGGCTTGACGACGGCGGCGTCGGGCTTCGGCTCCCATGCCGAAGGCGTATCGACGGTCGCTTCCGGCAGCCGCGCCCACGCCGAGGGCGGCAATACGACGGCCAGCGGCAACTATACGCATGCGGAAGGGCTGCAGACGACCGCCGATCAGGCCGGGTCGCACATCATGGGCCGCTACGGCACGACGCTGTACCCGTACTCCTGGCATGTCGCCAACGGCACGTCGCCGGCCAATCTCGGCCTCGCGGCCGTCCTGCAGGGCTCGACCGGCAACATGTACATCGACGGGACGTATTTCAGCGGCGGGGCCGACTACGCGGAGCTGTACGAAACCGTCAGCGGAGCGCCGCTCGAGCCCGGCTACTTCGTCACGCTGGAGGGCGAGCAGATCCGGCCGGCCGAGGCGGCGGACGGGTACGTGCTCGGCGTGACGAGCGCCGTGCCGACGCTCGTCGGCGATGCGTCCGAGCTGCGCAGCCCGGATGCCTATCTGCGCGACGAGTGGGGGCGGGTCGTACTGGAGACGGTGACGATCCCGGCCGAAGTCGCTCCGGACGGGACGATCATCGCTCCTGCCTATACGGTCGAGCAGCCCGCGGCCAATCCGGACTACGATCCGACGGCTCCGTACGTGCCGCGCCGCCTGCAGCCCGGCTGGGTGCCCGTCGGCCTGATCGGCAAGCTGCTCGTGCGGGACGACGGCAGCTGCGCGCCGAACGGCTATTGCCTGCCGGGGGCGGGCGGGATCGCGACAGCGGCCGAGAGCGGGTACCGCGTGCTCAGCCGCACCGGCCCGAACCAGATCCGCATCCAGATGAAATAGAGAGGATTTCCTCGCCATCCCGCCCTGCGGCAGCGTATTCGACCCTCCGTCGATACGCTGTCGCAGGGCGGGCTTTTTTTCGCGGGCGATCCCGATCTTGCCCGCTCGATACCCAATCCATTTCCCCGGACATCGCCTTCTCTGGTAAAATGAGGAATGCTAAACGAAAGGAAAGGTGGTAACGGCTTGTCTTCTTTCGACATTTCTCGCACTCCTCCGCTTTCCGTCCAGGACGGCCGGTCCAGCCGTCCGCTCCCGCCGGGCGAGTCCGCGCCGCCGCCCCAAGAGCCCGCCCAGCCGGTCATCCGCGTGCGCGGCCTGCGCAAGTCGTACGGCGCCAAGCAGGTGCTGAAGGGCATCGACCTCGAAGCGTATCCCGGCCAGATCATCGGCTACATCGGGCCGAACGGAGCGGGCAAGAGCACGACCCAGAAGCTCATGCTCGGCCTCGAGCAGGGCTATGATGGCTACATCGAGGTGCTCGGCCACGACATCTCGGACGGCTCCTCCGAGTACAAGGCCCGGATCGGCTACGTCCCGGAGACGGCCGAAATCTACGACATGCTGACCGCCCGCGAGTACCTCGCGTTCAGCGGCCAACTGTACGGCCTGCCGCGCGAGGCGGCCGAGCGCAAGGCCGAGCGGCTGCTCGCGCTGTTCGGGCTGGAGGAGATGGTCGACCGCCGGATCGATGCCTTTTCCAAAGGCATGCGCCAGAAGGTCATGCTGTCCGCCGCCGTGCTCCACGATCCCGACGTCCTCTTCCTGGACGAGCCGCTCAGCGGCCTCGACGCCGGCAGCGTCGCCGTCGTCAAGGAGATCCTCGCGCGGCTGGCCGCGCGGGGCAAGGCGATCTTCTACTCGTCGCACATCATGGACGTCGTCGAGAAGATCAGCAGCCGCATCGTCCTGCTCCATGACGGCAAAGTGGCGGCGGACGGCAGCTTCGCCGAGCTGCAGGCGCGCAGCGAGGGAGGCAGCCTCGAGCGGATCTTCACCCGCATGACGGGCTTCCATGAGCAGGAGGCGATCGCCGAGCGGTTCTGCGGCACGGTCGCGATGACGCCGGAGCAGCTCGCCGAGGAAGCGTCCGGGGAGAATGAGCGGCCATGAAGGACTTCCTCTCGCTCCGCCTGCTCGACCGCTTCCGCGACGCTTTCATCCGCGCAGGCTATGACTTCCCGGCGCTGCGCGTCATTTTGCAGGCCAAGCTGACGATGGGCCGTCGCCGGCCGACCGGATTGATGAACGCGTTCAGCGGGAGCAAGAGGACGGAGGGAGACGAGCTGGAGCAGTCGTTCTTCTCCTCGCTGTGGATTTATGTCGGAATCAGCTTGTTCCTTGTGCCGATGACGGTCGGCATCGAGCAGCCGATCCTGCGCATGGGGCTGCTCTCGGCGGTGCAGATGCTGCTGCTCTCCTCGCTGCTGCTCTCCGACTTCTCCTCCGTGCTCCTCGATACGCGGGATCGGACGATTCTCGGCGCACGGCCGGTCTCGCCGAAGACGGCGGGCATGGCGCGGCTGCTGCATGTCGTCGTCTATTTGGGCTGGACGCTCTCGGCGCTGTCGCTGCTGCCGCTGCTGGCGGTGCTGCTGGCGCACGGTCCGGCGTACGCAGCCGTCTACGCGGCGCAGGCAGGGCTGCAGGCGGGGCTGCTGCTGAGCTTGACGGCAGCCGTCTACTACTCGGTGCTGCGGATCTGGGACGGCGAGCGGCTCAAAGACATGATTAACTACGTGCAGATCTTCCTCGCGGCGGTCGTGCTCGGCGGCAGCCAGATCGCCGTCCGGCTGTTCCGCTTCAGCATGGCGGAGCAGGCGCTGGAGCCGCAGTGGTGGTGGACGCTCGTGCCGCCGCTCTGGTACGCCGCTCCGCACGGACTGATCGACGGGCAGGGAGGCGGATGGCTGATCGCTTGCGCCGCGCTCTCCGTCGCCGCGCCGCTGCTCGGCCTGCTGCTCTATTTCCGGCTGATGCCGGCGTTCGAGCGCAGCCTGCAGAAGCTGGCGTCGAAGGACGCCTCGGCCCGTCCGTCGCGCCGCCGGCTGTCGATCACGTCCTCGCTCGGCCGCCTGCTGCTGCGGGACCCTCGCGAACGGGCCTTGCTCGACTTCTCGCTGGCCGCGCTGGCGCGGGAGCGCGACTTCAAGCTCAAGGTGTACCCGAGCCTCGGCTACACCGTGATCTTCCCGTTTCTGTTCGTGCTCCCGACGCTGTCCGGCAACGGCTTCCGCGTGGGCGAGCTGAGCCCGACGTGGAGCATCGCTCTGTACGGTGCCGGCACGGCGGTGCCGATGCTGCTCCTCATGCTCCGCTTTTCCAGCAAGCCGCAGGCGGCATGGATCTTCCGCGCGGCTCCGGGCCTGCGGGAAGGTCAGGTGCACCGGGCCGCGGCCGCCGCCGTGCTGCTGAAGCTTGCCCTGCCGGCGTTCGCCGTGCCGGTGCTGCTGTTCCTCGCCGTCTTCGGCTCGTCGATGCTGCCGTATCTGGCGGGACTGCTCCCCGCGATGTCGATCTACGCCGTCCTCGGCTACCGCATCCTTCCGCAGCGGCTGCCGTTCGCCGAACCGTATCCGGCCGGAAGCCGTATCGGAGGATCGGGATATACGCTGCTGCTGATGCTCATGCTGGTCGGCTTGAGCCTGCTCCATCTGCTGATCGACTCGCTCGCGGGCACGGTCGGCTTATGGAGCTACGCCGTCCTGCTGCTCGTTGCGCAGCACTTCAGCTGGACATACGGCTTCCGGGAAGGATTTACAAAAAGGACAAGTTCCGTTGATAAAAAATCGACATTGCGCTTGTAAGCTGGGAGGGAAATCCAAACCGCATCAACGGGAGGATGATCCGATTGAAGCTGATCGTCATGGGGGACCTGCATTACCATGAGTTCGACGAGACGGTGGCCGGCCTGCAGGCAAGCCACGAGGCGTATTACGGCAAGCTGATGGAGCGCTTTTTCGAGCAGGACGCAGACCTCCACATCTCGCTCGGCGACTTGACGAACTTCGGCACGGAGCGCGAGCTGCGCGAAATCTACGGGCTGATCGGCCGCTGGACCGGCCGGGCGGACCGCCGCTTCGTCCATGTGCTCGGCAATCACGACCTGTACGCGCAGCCGCGCGCGGACGTGCTGGCGCAGACGGGACAGCCGCGCTACAGCCGCGTCGAGACCGACCTCGCGATGCTGGCGTTCCTCGATACGGCGCGCGACCAGGACCTGCTCGACTGGGGCGGCTGGATCGACGACGAGCAGCTCGATTGGCTGGAGGAGACGGTCGTCGCCTCGGGCGACAAGCCGCTGCTCGTGTTCGGCCATCATCCCGTCTATGCGACGACGGCGCGCTCCGAGGGCGACATGGGCTCGATCCACCGGCAGGTCGACATGTGGCGCGCGCTCGGCCGGAAGCAGGGCATCGGGCTGTACTTCAACGGCCATACGCATGTCGATTCGATCGCTTCCCGGGACAACTGGACATTCGTCCAGCTGGCCGCCTGCCTCGACGTGCCGTCGTTCCGCGTCGTCGAGATCGGCCCCGAGTCGATCGAGGTGTCGGCCGCGGAGGCGCTGGACGAGGAGATCGTCTCCGGCTCGGCCGCGATCTGCGCGCACATGCATCACTTCCGCCAGACGCCCGGCGCGCGCGGAGAGCAGGGAGACCGCGAGATCCGCATCGCGCTGAAGGACGGCGCGAGCCTCACGGGATGACGGCCGCAGCGTTCCGGCAGCGGCTGCGCGAGAAGCGCATGATCGCCTCCGTCAAGGAGCCGCGCACGATCGAGCAGGCAGCCGAGCTGAGCGGGCGGCTGGGCGGCGTGTTCCTGCTGACCGGGCATATCGGCGTCCTGCCTTCGTACGTGGAGCTGCTTCGCCGGCACGGGCTGCCGGTGTTCCTCCATCTGGAGAAGCTCGGCGGTATCAGCACCGATCCGCATGGCCTCGACCATCTCGTCCGCACGGTCCGCCCCGACGGCATCATCTCCACCAAGACGGGAGTCATCCGCGCGGCGCGCAAAAAAGGGCTGCTGACGGTGCAGCGCTTCTTCCTCGTCGACACCGACGGCCTCGCCAATCTGGAAAGCAGCCTGCAGCAGGCGGAGCCCGACTTCGTCGAGCTGATGCCGGCCCGGATGCCGGATGTGATCGCCCGGGCGAGGGCGATCACGCCGCTGCCGATCATCACCGGCGGCCTGCTGCAGGAGCCCGAGCAGGGGCGGCTCTGCCTCGCGGAGGGGGCGGCCGCGATCAGCAGCTCGCGCCCGGCGCTGTGGAAGGCGGATTATCCGCTTCCTCCCGCCGCCTTTAGACCATCTTCACCGCCCGTTGACACAGCGCTGACAAATCGTCGTTAAGCTGGGCTTGTACCACGCACAAGTAAATCGAAACAGGTCGGAGCATCGGAGAGACCTTGACCGCAGCGGGCATATGCCGCGCGTACGGTTGAGGTCTCTTTTTTCATGCGCAAGAAACGAACGTCACCCCAATCGAAGCGGAGGAAAAGAACATGAACAAATGGTGGAACGCTTCCCTGGCCGTCCTGATGACGGCCGCGCTGGCCGCCTGCGGCACGGGCAACTCGCCTGCGGAGGGCCAGACGGCCGAAGGCGCGCAGAACGGCGCCGCTGCCGGCTCCCAGGCCGGAGGCGAGAAGATCCAGATCAAGTATTGGTACGCCTACGGCGACAAGATCGAGGAAGCGAAGAAGCATCTGGTCGAGCAGTTCAACGCCTCGCAGGACCGGATCGTCGTCACCGCCGAGCACCAGGGCAGCTACGCCGATCTGCATGCCAAGGTGCAGGCGGCGTTCGCGGCAGGCAATGCCCCGGCCGTCACCGATCTGGAAATCGCCTCGACGGGCGTGTTCGCCCGCTCCGGCATGCTGGAGGAGCTGACGGCCTACGCCGACAAGGACAAGGAGCAGCTGCGGCTGGACGACTTCATCCCCGGCCTGATGGGCAACGCCTATGTCGACGGCAAGCTGTACGGGCTGCCGTTCATGCGCAGCACGCCGATCCTGTACAAAAACGTCACGATGCTGAAGGAAGCCGGCCTCGATCCGCAAGGGCCGAAAACATGGGACGAGCTGGAGCAGTATTCCCGCACGCTGAAGGAAAAGGGGAAGTCCGGCCTGACGATGCCGGCGGACATCTGGTTCTATGAGGCGTTCGTCGCCCAGAGCGGCGGCACGATGCTGAGCGAGGACGGCAAGAAGTCGGCCTTCAACGCGCCGGAGGGCGTCGAGCCGGTGGCGTTCTGGAAGAAGCTCGTGGAGGAGAAGCTGATGAAGATGCCGGTCGGCGACGAGGCCGGGGCGACGGCGGACAAGGACTGGGCCAACAGCCTGACCGCCTTCAAGTTCGGCTCGACGGCCGGCGTGTCGGGCAGCCTCGCGATCGCGGAGGGCAACGGCTTCGAGATGGAGACGTCGTTCATGCCGGCGAACAAGTCGTACGGCGTGCCGACCGGCGGCTGCCAGCTGGTCATCACGTCCAAGAGCTCGCAGGAGGAGAAGGACGCCGCTTGGGAGTTCCTCAAGTTCATGACGTCCAAGGAGAATACGATCTACCAGCACAAGCATGTCGGCTACCTGCCGACGCGCGTCTCGGCGGTCGAGAGCGAGGAGATCCAGGCTCACTTCAAGGAGAATCCGCAGTTCAAGGTGGCGGTCGACCAGCTGGAGTATGCCCGTCCGCGCCCGATGGAGACCGCGTATCCCGAGGTGGCCAACCTCATCAAGTCGGCGATCGAGAAGGCGATCCTCGACCCGAAGGCCTCTCCGCAGCAGACGCTGGACGAGGCGGCGGCCAAGGCCGACAAGCTGCTGGGCAAATAAGCGGATGGAGCCGTGGATGCGCGGGCTGAAGGCGATCCTGTTCGACCTGGACGGGACGCTGTATCAGGATGAGGCGTTTCCGGAGCGGTACGTCCGCTACATGCTGGAGGAGGCGCTCGGTCCGGAGGAGGCGGCCAAGGCCGCGCTTGAAGGCCGCGAGGCCCTCGCCGGCAAGCGGGCGCTGCGGCTCGGGCGCTTCTACGATCCGCAGGCGGATCTCGTGCTCGCCTGCCGCAGCGGCGAGCCGGCCGGCGGCTGGAGCTGGGACGGCGAGCCGATTCCGCCGCAGGAGCTGGCCCGGTATGCGGCCTGCTTCCGGCCGGCCGGACCACGGCGCAAAGGGAGCGGCGCGGACGGCGTGGATGGTGCGTGCCGCTCGGGCGGCGCGGCGAAGGCAGCCGCCGGAGCAGAGGCCGGAGCAGAGGCCGGAGCAGAGGCCGGAGCGAGGCCGCGGCTTGCGGAGCCGAACTCGGAGGCGCCCGAGCTGATCGCGGCCGGCGACGGCTGGGGCATCGCCGCGGCGGTCGGACGGCGGCACGGAGCGTCGCCGCAAGCGGTGGAGGCCGCCTTCGGCCGGGTGCGCCGGGAGATGCTGGACGGGCCGCATGCGTTCGCCCGCCACGCCGGCCTGGCGCAGGCGCTGGCGGAGCTGGCGGCGTGCGGAGCGCTGGAGCGGATCATGCTGCTCACCAACACGCCGGAGCCGTCCGCGCTCGATTTCCTGGAGGCGCTGGGCATGCAGGGGCTGTTCACCGAGCTGCGCTGCGGCGCGGGCAAGCCGGACGGGATGGAGCGCTGCATCGAGGAGCTGCTGGGCCAGGGCTACCGGCCGGAGGAGTTGCTGTCGGTCGGGGACAACGCATGGAACGACCTGCTGCCGATGCGGCGCGCGGGCGGCAGGACCTGCCTCGTCGCGCCGTATGCGATGGACGAGGAGGAGCGATGGGATGCGCGGCTGCGGACGCTGGAGGAGCTGGAGCGGCTGCTGCGCGGCATCCGATCGACAATGGAAGGGAGCGTGAGCGGACATGGCGGGAATCGAGCTGGTCGGCCTAAGCAAGAGGTTTAAGCAGGAGACCGTCATCGAGAACTTGAGCCTGAGCATCCGGGACGGCTCGTTCACCGTGCTCGTCGGTCCGTCGGGCTGCGGCAAGTCGACGCTGCTGCGCATGGTGGCGGGGCTGGAGCGGCAGAGCGAGGGGCGGATCTGGATCGGCGGCCGGGACGTGAGCGAGACGCCTCCGGGCCTGCGCGACGTCGCGATGGTGTTCCAGAACTATGCGCTGTATCCGACGATGAGCGTGCGCGGCAACATCGAGTTCGGACTGCGCAACAAAGGCGTGCCGAAGGCGCAGCGCGAGCGGCTCATCGGCGACATCTCGGACATCGTCGGGCTCGCGCCTTATCTGGACAAAAAGCCGCAGAGCCTGTCCGGCGGCCAGCGGCAGCGCGTGGCGCTCGCCCGCGCGATGGTCAAGCAGCCGCAGGTGTTCATTCTCGACGAGCCGCTTTCGAACCTGGACGCCAAGCTGCGCGGGCAGATGCGGACGGAGCTCATCCAGCTGCACAAGCGGCTCGGCACGACGTTCGTCTACGTGACGCACGACCAGGTGGAGGCGATGTCGATGGGCGACGAGATCGTCATCATGGACAAGGGCGTCATCCAGCAGGCCGACCGGCCCATGCGGCTGTATGAAGATCCGGACAACCTGTTCGCGGCGCAGTTCATCGGCACGCCGGCGATGAACGTGCTGCGGGCGGAAGACCTCGAGACGCTCGAGCTGCCGCGGATGCCGCTGCGGGAGCCGGGACGGCTGCGGCATGTCGGCTTCCGGCCGGAGCATGCGGCGTTCGCCGAGCCGGGCTCGCCGCCGCGGCCGGGCATGCTGCGCCTCTATGGCGAGATCGTCACCCGCGAGAGCCTCGGCGCCGAGCAGATTTGCCAGCTGCGGCTGCCGACCGGCACGCTCGCGGCGGTCAAGACGTTCCTGCAGCCGCTGGCGCCGGAAGGCCGCGCCGCGATCGACGTGCCGGCCGAGCGGCTGTACGCCTTCGGCGAGGACGGCCGCCGGCTGCGCGAGACGGCGCCGGGCGAGGCGGAGCTCGCGCTCGCTGCCGGCGAGGGAGGCGGCCGATGACGCTGCGCGACAAGCTGCGCCCTTACGGCATGGTCGCTCCGGCGATCCTGATCTTCTCGGTCTTTTTCCTCTATCCGATCTTCTACATGCTCTACCTGAGCCTGTTCGAGTGGAACTTCGTCAGCCCGGACAAGGCGTTCGTCGGCCTCGGCAACTTCCGCGAGCTGCTCGCCGACAGCGACTTCCGGCAGGTGCTCTCCAACACGACCGTCTACACCGCGCTCACCGTGCTGCTGACGACGACCCTCTCGCTCGCGCTCGCGCTGTGGCTGAACCGGGCGGGCTGGTTCCACGGGTTCGTACAGGGCGCGATCTTCACGCCGCATATCATCTCGCTCGTGTCGATCTCGCTGCTTTGGAGCTGGCTCATGGACCCGGAGTACGGGCTGCTCAATTGGTTCATCGGCCTTGCCGGGTTCGGGCCGTCGCAGTGGCTGTCGCATCCGTCGACGTCGCTGCTCTCGCTCGTCCTCGTCGCCGTGTGGAAAGGGCTCGGCTACAACACGCTCGTGTTCATCGCCGGGCTGCAGAGCATCCCGCGCGACCTGTTCGAGGCGGCGTCGCTCGACCGGTCGAGGCCGCTGACGACGTTCCGGCGGATCATCCTGCCGATGCTGTCGCCGACGATCTTTTTCCTCGTCATCATCAATCTGATCGGCTCGTTCCAGGTGTTCGAGACGATCGCCATCATGACGCAGGGCGGGCCGGTCAACTCGACGAACACGCTCGTCTACTACATCTACGAGAACGGCTTCCGGTTCTTCAAGATCGGCTATGCCTCGGCCGCCGGCGTCATCCTGCTCGCCGTTGTCGGCGCGCTGACGCTGGCCTACTTCCGGCTGCTCTCCAGCAAGGTCCACTACCGCTAGGGCGTGCTTGCAAACCCGCTCAAGGGCATCGGTCACCGCCTTTTCGCGCCCCCTGCTTCCTTCGGAGCATGCACGCACGCCCTCGCAAAGGAGCGATCCGACCATGAAACCGAATGTTCATGCCGCAGCCGCGGCTGCGGCAGCGGAAGAGACGCTCGTCGCCGCACCGGCGTCCGGCAGCGGCTTGCCGCATGCGCAAGTCCGGAGCCGCCTGCAGGCGGTCCGCCTGCTCCGCCTCGTGCTGCGCGCGCTCAACGTCGCGGCGCTGCTGGCGCTCGTGCTGGCGTTCGCGATGCCTTTCGCCTGGATGATCTCGACCTCGCTCAAGACGCTGCCCGAGACGATGATTTTCCCGCCGGAATGGATTCCCCGCGATCCGGTATGGAGCAACTTCGCCCAGGCGTGGAACACAGGACCGTTCCTCCAGTATGCGGTCAACAGCCTCATCGTGTCGGTCGGCATCCTGCTGCTGCAGATGCTGACGATCATCCCGGCCGCCTACGCCTTCGCGCGCTGCAAGTTCGCCGGCTCGCGGCTGCTGTTCGGCCTCGTCATGGTGACGCTCATGATTCCTTCGCAGCTCATCTTCCTGCCGGTCTACCTCGAGCTGAGCGCGTTCGGGCTGCTCGACACGCATCTGGGGCTGATCCTGCCCTTCGCCTCCAGCGCGTTCGGCATCTTCCTGCTGCGCCAAGGCTTCATGCAGGTGCCGGAGGAGCTGCTGGAAGCGGCGCGGCTCGACCTGGCGAGCGAATGGAGCATCATCGCCCGCATCATGGTGCCGCTGGCCAAGCCGGTGCTCGTCACCTTCGCTTTGTTCAGCTTCATCGCGCACTGGAACGACTACTTCTGGCCGCTCGTCATGACGACGAGCGAGACGGCGCGCACGCTGCCGCTCGGCATCGCCAAGATCCGCGAGGTGGAGGGCGTCGCCACCTGGAACATCCTGATGGCCGGCAACCTCATCCTCGTCGCGCCGATCCTGCTCGTCTTCGTCGTGTCGCAGCGCCAGATCATCCGGGCGTTCGTCTACAACGGGGTCAAATAAGCATGCGCCAGGGGAATCCGATCCGCCGCGCGGTCCGCCCGCTGCTCGCAGCGGGTTGGCTCGGGGCCTCGCTGCTGCTGATGTCGGCTTCGCCTGTCGCAGACGGGCAGCCGGAACTCGTCGCCCATCGCGGTGCCTCCGCCTACGCGCCGGAAAACACGCTCGCCGCCTTCGACGAAGCGGTCCGGCTGGGAGCGGACTGGATCGAGCTCGATGTGCGCCGTACCCGCGACGGACAGCTCGCGGTCATCCACGACGAATCGGCCGAGCGCGTGACCGGCACGGCGAAACGAATCGGCGGCACCGACCTAGCCGAGCTGCGGCAGCTCGATGCCGGATTCTCGTTCCGAGGCGGGGCGCAGCATCGCTCGGACGATAGCCGCGCCTCCGGCGCCGCCGCTGTCCAACGCATCCCGCTCTTGGACGAGGTGCTCGAGCGGTACGCCGGCCGGATCGGACTCCTCATCGAGCTGAAAGACCCCGCGCTCTATCCCGGCATCGAGGCGCAGGTGGCGGAGCGGGTGAAGCCTTTTCTCGGAAATAGGCTGCTGCTGCAGTCGTTCGATCTCGGCTCGCTGGAGCGGCTGCGCCGACTCCTGCCGGAGGCTCGGCTCGGCGCGCTCATCGGCGAAGAGGCGGCCGCTGAATTCGCGGACGGCGATTGGAGGGAGCAGGCCCGCTCCTGGGATTACGTGAACGTGCAGACGACGCTGCTCGACCGCAGGCTGGTGAAGCTGCTGCACGAAGAGGGGGCGCTCGTCATGGCATGGACCGTACGCAGCCCGGAGGACCGGCAGCGGCTGGCATCCATCGGCGTCGACGGACTCATCATGGACGATCCGAGGTTGTGAGCGAGCCGCGTTTACAAAAAAAGAGAAGAGGCCGTGCGTATGCACGGCCTCTTCTCTTTCAGTGTCGAGGTCGGTTCGGCGTCAGGAGGGAGAGCGCAGCGCCATCGGGCGCTGCACGATCCACAGCCGGATCGCGAAGCCGATCGTCGCGAACGTCAGGCCGGCGGTGATGCCCACCCAGAACCCGTACGCGCCGAGGGAGGTCCACGCGGCAAGCGCATAGCCGAGCGGGATGCCGATCAGCCAGTAGGACACGAAGGCGACGACGAACGGCACCTTGACGTCCTTGTAGCCGCGAAGCGCTCCTTGAAGCGCCGCCTGCGAGGAGTCGGACAACTGGAACACCAGCGCGAACAGCAGGAACGTCACCATCAGCGAGGCGACCTCGGGATCGTTCGTATAGAACGAGGCGATGGCCGAACGGACGAAGTAGAGCGCCGCCGCGGCCGTCACCATCAGTCCGACCGCCGTCGTCACGCCGAGCAGGGCGTATTGGCGCGCATGGCGCGCGCGTCCCGCGCCCGCCTCGTACGCGACGAGGATCGTCAGCGCCATGCTGATGCTCAGAGGCACCATGAACAGCAGCGACGAGAAGTTGAGCGTCGCCTGGTGCGCGGCGATATGCGTCGTGCTGAACATGCCGCCCATGAGGAGCGTCACGACGGCGAAGATGCTCGCCTCGAAGAACGTCGACAGCCCCATCGGCACGCCGATGCCGAGCAGCTCCTTCATGCTGCGCCAGGACGGCGCGTACCAGCGCCGGAACAGCCGGTGGACGCGCAGCGCCTCCGTGCGGAACGTCAGCCAGACCGACGCGCCGAAGATGAGCCAGTACGTGATGCCGGTCGCGTAGCCCGAGCCGACGCCGCCGAGGCGCGGCAGGCCGAGCTCGCCGAAGATGAGGCCGTAGTTGAGCAGGGCGTTCACCGGCAGCGACGCGAGCAGCAGCACCATCGTCATGCGGGTGTAGCCTTGGGCTTCCCAGAAATACCGCAGCACGTAGCTGCCGAACAGAGGAATGAAGCCGATGGCGAGGCCGCCCAGATAATGCTTGGCGATGCGATGCACCTCTTCGTCGAGACCCATGAGCGACAGCGCGGGCTCGACGGCGAGCCAGCCGCCGATCAGCACGAGCAGCGACATGGCCAGCGACAGGTAAAGCGCCTGCACGACCGGACGGGAAATGCCGTCCTTGTCGCCGCGGCCGATCATCTGGCCGATGACCGGCGTCACGGCGAGCAGGATGGCGTTCATCCCCGTCATGATCGGCATGAACAGGCTGGAGCCGACGGCGACTCCGGCGAGGTCGTTCGTGCCGGCGCGTCCCGACATCATCGTGTCGAGCACGCTCATTGCGGTATAGCTGACTTGGGTGATGACGATCGGACCGAGAATCGTGAGGAACAGCAGCAGTTTCCCGCGCAGGGCGGGCTCGTGGCGAAGCATGATGAATACCCTCCAGCCGAGCATCGTTTTTCCAGCGGGCTTTCGGATCGTGGGAAGCCGGGGGAAGTGTCTCGCTCCAAGAAATAAAAGAAGACCTGCCCCGAAATAGGGCAGACCTGTCTAGTGTATCATATCCGGTCAAGCGCACGCAGCGGATGAATGCCTCCTGCCCGGGCCAAAAGCTTCCAGGCGAGCCTGTCCGGCCGTGTCCGAGCCCTACGAGCCGGGCGGCTGCGACGATTCCCGGGGAAGGAGCCGATGAGGCACGATGACGCGCCGCTCCGCGATCTCCTCGTTCTTGATGGACTTCAGCAGCAGGCCTGCCGCCTGCAGGCCGAGCTGGTAGACGCCGATGTCGACGGAGCTGACCGGCGGCGTGCTC
The DNA here is from genome assembly GCF_012676905.1 of Paenibacillus albicereus. Lineage (NCBI taxonomy): Bacteria > Bacillati > Bacillota > Bacilli > Caryophanales > Paenibacillaceae > Paenibacillus > Paenibacillus albicereus. Next base: position 1,286,163 of record NZ_CP051428.1, read on the forward strand.
ACCGGAGACATCGGATTGTCATTGAAGCCGAAGACGGCCATGTCGCCCGGCACGCTCCAGCCGAGCTCGGACAGCGAGCCGAGCAGGCTGAACGCCAGCAGATCGTCCATGACGACCAGCGCTGTCGGTCGCTCCGGCTGCTCCATCAGCGCCCGTACGGCCGCCGTGCTGTCTTGGCGGATGAGATCCGCTCCGAACACCCATCGCGGATCCGGCTCGATGCCCGATTCGGCGAGCGCCCTGCGATAGCCCTCGTAGCGGTCGGAGGATACGACAAGCTCGAGCGGGCCGCCCGCATAGCCGATGCGGCGGTGTCCGAGCTCCAGCAGATGGCGGGTCACGTCGTACGCGCCCTGCACGTTGTCGTTGTCGACGGAGAGGATGTCCGGCCGCTCCGGGTCGCGCCCGATGAGCACGAACGGAAACTTCTCCTGCAGCAGATAGCGGATGACCGTATCGTCGCGCCGCGACTGAAGCAGGATGATGCCGTCCACGCGCCGGCCTTTCGCCAGCCTCGTCACCGCTTCCAGCTCTTCCTGCTCGGACTTGCCCGTCTTCAGCAGCAGGTCGTAGCCGGCCCGGGTCGCCTGGCTGAGAATGCCCCGAGTGACCTCGGAGAAGAAAAGATCGAGAAACGCCTCGTCGGCGTTGCGCGGCAGCAGCAGGCCGATCGTCATCGTCGTGCGCGACACGAGATTTTTGGCCATTAGATTGGGATGATAGCCCAGCTCCTCCATGACGGCCTTCACCTTCTCCGTCGTCGCCGCGCTGATGCGCGTGCTGCCGGAAATGACGCGCGAGACGGTCGAAGGCGAGACGCCGGCTTTTTTGGCGACATCGATTATCGTTACGTTCATCGGTTACAGTCCTCTGCTTGTGCGGATGGCAGGCTGGGGGCGCCTGATGGAAAGGTTCAGCTATCAAAAATTGTAAGCTTGGATGCGGACAAAATCAAGACAGCGGCGCGGCTGCAGGGCGGTTGCGCGAGCCCCGGACGCGTATGGCCGCAGGAAGCGGAACCTGCGCCTCCGAACGGATCGGGAGGGCGGAAGCTCAGCTCATACGGATCGGCGCCTTGCCTTGATCGGAGGCGCCTGCCGCTCGGGACGAAAACAAGCCGCCGCCCGATGCTTCAAGCATCGGGCGGCGGCCTTTCGGCCGCGCGCCGGGAATCATCTCCCCGCCGCCTGTCCGGTCAGCCGTCCCGGCCAGCTCCGAGCCCGAAGCTTATCGGGCGGCAGGGAAGCCGACCGCGCTGATCGAGGAAGCCGCGCGCAGCAGCAGGAAGCCGCTTGCCGGAAGCTCGATCTTCAGCCGGCCTCCGGAAGCCTTGGCTTCTCCGCCGCCGAGCAGGTCTTCCCACGCTTCCTGCTTCACGTCGATCTCGACGGAAGCCGCTTCGGCGCCCGGATTGACCGCGATCAGGAAATGATCCTGCTCGTCCTTGCGCTCCAGCACGAGCAGGCTGTCGCCTTCGGCCGCATGCAGGAACGCCAGCTTGCCGCCGCGCAGCGCCCGGTGCTCCTTGCGAAGCGAGATGATCCGCTGGAAGAAGCCCAGCAGCTCCCGATCCTGCTTGCTCTCGTCCCACTCCATGCACTTGCGGCAGTCGGGATCGCCCTCTCCGTCGAGGCCGATCTCGTCTCCGTAGTAGACGCACGGCGCGCCGGGAAAGACGAACTGGAGCAGCGTCGCGAGCTTCATGCGCTCCTTGTCGCCGCCGCACAGCGTCAGCAGGCGCTCGGTGTCGTGGCTGCCGAGCAGGTTGAAGGCGACTTCGTTGGCCGAGTCGGAATAGCTGGCGAGCAGCTCGCCGATCTTGCTCGCGAAGCGGTCGGCGCCGATGATGCCCTTGCCCGCGTAGTCGATGACCAGATGCGTGAACGGATAGTTCATGACTGCGTCGAACTGGTCGCCGCCGAGCCATGGCAGGGCGTCATGGAACATCTCGCCGAGGATGTAGGCATCGGGGTTCACATCCTTGACCGTCTTGCGGAATTCCCGCCAGAACGCCATATCGACCTCGTTGGCGACGTCGAGCCGCCAGCCGTCGATGCCCGTCTCCTCGATCCAGTAGCGGGCGACGCCGAGCAGATACTCCTTGACCTCCGGATGCTCCGTATTGAGCTTCGGCATGAGCGGCTCGAAGGCGAACGTCTCGTACGTCGGCAGCCCGTCCTTCACCTGGATCGGCCACTCCATCACATGGAACCAGTCGGCGTACTTGGAGTCCCGGCCCTTCTCGCGCACGTCGCGGAACGGCTCGAACTCCTTGCCGCTGTGGTTGAACACGGCGTCGAGCATGACGCGGATGCCGCGCTCATGGCAGGCGTCGACGAGCCGCTTCAGCAGCGCGTTGTCGCCGAAGTGGGCGTCCACCTTCATGTAGTCGGACGTATCGTACTTGTGGTTGGTCGTCGCCTGGAACAGCGGGTTGAAATAGATCGCATTGACGCCGAGCTCCTGCAGGTGGTCGAGATGGTCGATGACGCCCTGCAGGTCGCCGCCGAAGAAGTTCTTCGGCGTCGGCTTGCCGCCCCAAGGCTCCACGCCCTCGGGATCGTTGGACGGATCGCCGTTCGCGAAGCGCTCCGGGAAGATCTGGTAGAACACCGCTTCCTTCACCCAGTCCGGCGGCGAAAAGACGTCGGCGGGATTCAGGTACGGGAAGTCGAACATCTTGTCCGGATCGGCCGGCTCGTCCTCGCGGAAGCCCTTCTCCTCGAAATACAGCGTCTCCTCGGCGGAGCGCAGCTCGAACCCGTACTTCATCCGGCGCAGCGAAGGCTGCACGGCGGCCTGCCAGTAGTCGAACCGCTCGTCGGACGGCAGCTTCTCCATGAAGGTCTTTTCGAGCGTGCGGTCCCAGGCGTACTTGTCGCCGTGGAGGAGGACGACCTCGTCCAGGTCGTCCTTCTTGGTCCGCAGCCGGATGTGCAGCGTCGCCTTGTCGTAGGCATAGGCCCAGTTTCCGCGCGGGCGGTGATAGATCGCTTCGAGATTCATGGTGATTCCTCCTCATCGGATATGGAGTCGGCGCGGCTGCCGCGCGACGGCGCGGACAGGCAACAAAAAGGGCACAACCAGGCGGCGGCCGCGCGAGGTTGTACCCGGATGGCTGGGGTAGCATTGCCTTTGACTTCTGGGATTATTATAAGGGCAACCTCGCCGTTTGGCAAGCGTTTGCACAACTTGCTTTTCCGCTGTCGTTCCGCCTCTTGCGGCCCGGGAGCAAGCCGGGGACGCTTCGTCCGATCCGATGCCTCGGCGCTCCAAAAAGGACGCCCGGAAGGCGTCCTTTTTGGATTCATGCGGCGAACCGGACAGCCGGCCCGGTCGGGAGAGCGTGCGAACCCGAGCGGGCCGCCGCGATCGGCTTCAGGGTCCAGCGGCGCGCCGGACGCCGGTCGATCGCGGCGGCCGGCTAGCTGGCCGAGGCTCCGCTGCAAGAGCCCGCCCTTCGGCCTCGGTCCCATGTCCGTCAGGCGCTGGCGCGGCGGCCGGCCTTGGGTTCCGCAGCGGCCTCCGCCTTCGCCGGCTCGGCCACCGCTTGCGGGCGGCGAGCCTCGGCGCGCTGCTTTTCGGCGGCGTGCCCGGCCTGGTTGAGCAGGTTCCACGGATGGTTGTAGTGCGGCTGGAAGAAGAAGTCCACGTAGGCCAGGTCCTCGGTCGTCATGCGATTCTGGATGCACACCGACAGCGTGTTGGCGGCTTGGGTCAGATCCGCCTTCGACAGGACCTGAGCCCCGAGCAGACGGCCGGTCTCCCGCTCGTAGACGAGCTTGAGCAGCGCCTCCTCGGCATCCGGCATGAAGTCCGGGCGATGCGACTCGCGCAGCGTCACGGCGGCGGCGTCGATGCCCGCTGCCTCGGCGGCGTCCTCGGTCATGCCGGTCGAAGCGATGTTCAGGTCGAACAGCTTGATCGCCGACGTGCCCTGCGTGCCGCGGTACTTGACCTTCGGCTCGACGAGGTTCCGTCCGGCGAGCGTGCCCATGCGCACCGCGTTCGTCGCCAGCGGGATGTAGGACTGCTGCCCGGTCGGATTGTAGCGCACCGCGCAGCTGTCGCCGGCGGCGAGCACGTCGGGATCGCTCGTGCGCATATACTCGTCGACGAGCAGCGCTCCGTTGTCGAGCATGTCGAGCTGCCCCTTCACGAGCTCGGTGCCGGGGCGGAAGCCGATGCACAGCACGACCAGATCGGCTTCGTGCTCGCCCTTGTCGGTGACGACCTTGGCGACGCGGCCGTCCTGCCCGACGAAGCGGCTTACCTTCTCGCCGAGCGCCGTGCGGATGCCGCGTTCCGCGAGCGCTTCCTCGGCGGCGTCGGTGAACTCGGCGTCGAGATACTTGGCCATGACGCGGTCCATGTTGTCGAGCAGCGTCACGTCCTTGCCGAGATCGCAGAACGCCTCCGCCAGCTCGATGCCGATGTAGCCGGCGCCGATGACGGCGACCTTGCGGGCCGCTCCGGCGCGGGCGATGATCTCCTTGGCGTGGAAGAAGTTCTTGCACAGCTGCACGTTGTCCAGGCGGATGCCCTCCATGTCCGGCACGATGGGCCACGAGCCGGTCGTCACGACGAGCTTGTCGTACCCGTCCTCGACCTCCTCGTTCGTCTCCAGGTTGCGGACGCGGAGCGTCTTGGCGGCTGTATCGATCCGCAGCACCTCATGCCGCATCTTCGTGTCGACGCCGAGGCTGGCGAGCTGCTCGGGGCTGCTGTAGAACAGTCCCTCGGGATCCTTCACGACGCCGCCGACATGCAGGGCGATGCCGCACGACAGGAACGAGATGTTGTCGTTGCGCTCATAGACGGTGATGCGGGCTTCGGGGTGCTCGGCCGCGATGGCTTTGACAGCGGCGGTTCCGGCGTGCGTGCATCCGATGACGGCGATTTTCATAAAGGGATTCCTCCTTGAGGGATATGGGCGGGACAGGGTTGGCGCGGCTTGATGTCTTCCGCGATGCTTGCTGGGACGGCGCGCGACAAGTTTGTGAAATTAATCACATTCTGAGGTGAAAGGGAGACGATCCTGCTTCCCCGGGACTCTTGAGAGAGGGAGAGCCTTCGCGCGTCGGGACGAGCCGAAGTGCGGAAGAAGCAGAACCGCCTGTGTCAGATGTTGTGAAATTAATCACAATCTCTTGATGGCTTAATCGTATCATCCGGCACAAAGGCGCGCAAGGGGCAATCGCACCGGTTTATGTCGAGGTTGTGACAGTCGTCGGAAGGACATCCGGGCGATCGGCTCAAGGATTCATAACCGCAGGCAAGCCTTTTGACGCAACTGCCGTCGCTTCGATCTCTTATGCCTCGGCCGGCCTGACAGCCCGCGTACGGGCTGTCCTTGCCGCCTATGCTACGGCCAGCCCGAAGCGCCGGCGCCAGCAGGCGAGCCCGCACCGGCAAGGCGCCGGCCTGCGCGCATCATCAGCGCGAGGCGCGCAGTTCCTGCACGGCGGCGGCGATGCGCCGCGCCGCCTCTTCGGCCGTGGCCCGGCTGCAGGCCGCGTTCAGCCGCATGAAGCCGGCGCCGCCCTCCACGAACGAGGAGCCGGGGCTAAGCTGGATCCGGGCCTTTTCAAGGAAGAAGCGATGAAGCTCGGCATCCGCCAGGCCGAGTCCGAGGCAGTCGAGCCAGAGCAGGTACGTCCCCTCCGGCGCCGCGACGGACAGCTCCGGCACGGAGCGCCCCAGCGCTTCGACGAGGAACTGCTGGTTGGCGCGGATGTAGGCGAGCGCCTCCTCGAGCCAGTCCTCCCCGCCTTCGTAGGCTCCGATGACGGCGGCGTGCCCGAGCGCGGAGATCGAGCCGAGCGCGCCGCGCTTCAGCTCGGCCGTCACCGCCGTCCTCAGCTGCGGGTTCGGAATCACCATGTTGGACGTATTCATGCCGGCGATGTTGAACGTCTTGCTCGGCGACGTGCAGACGAGCGCGAGCGCGGCCGCCTCCTCCGAGATCGAGGCGAACGGAACGAATCGGCCGGGCTCGAACACGAGGTCCGCATGGATCTCGTCGGACACGACGAGCACGCCGTGACGCCCGCACAGCTCGGCGACCCGCAGCAGCTCCTCGCGCGTCCAGACCCGGCCGACGGGGTTGTGCGGCGAGCAGAGGATGAGCAGCTTGACCCGCTCCTCCGCAAGCTGCTCCTCCAGCTGGGCGAAGTTCATCTCGTAGCGGCCGTCCTCGCGCCGCAGCAGAGGATTCAGCACGAGCTCGCGCCCGTTGTCCTCGACGACGGAGCGGAACGGCGGGTAGACGGGAGGCTGGATGACGACGGCATCTCCGGGCTGCGTGCAGGCGCGGACGATGACGGACAGCGAGACGACGACGCCGGGGCAGAAGCGCACCCACTCCGGCTGCGCCTGCCAGCCGTGGCGGCGGGCCATCCAGCCGGCTACGGCCTGCTTGTATGCCGCAGAGACGGTCGTATAGCCGAGCACGCCTCTGCCGATCCTCCGCTCGAGCGCGTCCAGCACGCTCGGCGGCGCGGGGAAGTCCATGTCGGCGACCCACAGGGGCAGGATGTCCTTGCCTTTGTGCAGGTCCCATTTTTCGGAAGCGATGCCTTCGAACGAAGGCGGGTTGTCGAACGTATGGCGGGTCATCGAAGGACTCCTCTCTTGCGGCAGCCCCTCGGGGCTGCTCGACGATGGGACGATCTCCCTCAGTCTACGGGAATGGATGCCGAAAAAAAAGGGAGTCCTGCCTCCTTCCCGCTGCCGAACAGCCGGGTCGTCCGGCGGGCACGTTCGATGAGAACGGTATCATAAGCCCGCGATCCATGCTAGAATCGGGGGTGAGATACCGATAACTCACTCCATGGAGAAGGAGCGACCGATCAATGAGCAACGATCAGCAAGCGGCCATGAGGAGGCTTGATCCCTCGTCCCGGGACAGCCTGTGGTACCGCTCTCCGGCGGAAGCGTGGACGGAGGCGCTGCCGATCGGCAGCGGCAAGCTGGGCGCGATGGTGTTCGGCCGGCTCGGCCAGGAGCGGATTCAGCTGAACGAGGATTCGCTCTGGTACGGCGGGCCGGGGATGAACGTCAGCCCCGACGCGGCGCGCGAGCTGCCGCGCATCCGGGAGCTGCTGCTCGCCGGCGAGCCGGAGCAGGCCGAGGAGCTGGCGATGGACGCGATGATGCTGCAGTCCGGCCATATCGCGCCGTACCAGACGCTCGGCGAGCTGCTGCTGCGCCTGCCGGGCGAGACGGCCGAGGCGGACGGCTACATCCGCGAGCTGCGGCTGGAGGACGGACGGGCCGAGACGCGCTGGACGTCCGGCGGAGCGCTGCATGTCCGCACCGTCTTCGCCAGCGAGCCGCATGGCGTCATCGCGGTCCGCTTGGAAAGCGGCGTGCCGGGCGGGCTGACCCTGCGCGCGGGAATGACGCGCCGGCCGTTCGAGGGGCGGCTGCAGCAGCTTGAGGACGGCGTCGCGATGACCGGCCAATGCGGTCCGGACGGCGTCTCTTATGCCGCCGTGCTGCGGGCGTCAGCCGAGGGAGGCTCCTGCCGCGTGCTCGGCGACGTCATTGCGGTCGACGGCGCGGACGCGGCGACGCTGTATGTGGCGGCGGCGACGACGTTCCGCTGCGGCGATCCGCTGCAGGCGAGCCTGGATGCCGCTCGGGCGGCGCTCGCCGACGGCTATGCCGAGGTGCTGCGCCGCCACCGGCAAGCCCATGGCGCGCTGTACGGGCGCGTCGGGCTGCAGCTCGGACCGGAGCCGGACTCCAGCTCGGCGGCATCGCCCGGCGCGGCCGCTGCCGAGCTGGAGCGGCTGCCGACGGACGAGCGGCTGCGGCGGCTGCGCGAGGGCGGGGAGGACCTCGGGCTGGAGCGGCTCTTTTTCCTGTACGGACGCTACCTGCTCCTCTCCAGCTCGCGCCCCGGCTCGCTGCCGGCGAACCTGCAGGGCGTCTGGAACGAAAGCTTCACGCCGCCGTGGGAGGCGGACTACCATCTCAACATCAACCTGCAGATGAACTATTGGCCGGCGGAGTCCTGCCATCTGGCGGAGACGCATGAGCCGCTGTTCGACCTGCTCGACCGGCTGCGCGAGAACGGAGCCCGCACGGCCCGCGAGATGTACGGGGCGGAAGGCTTCGTCGCCCATCACGCGACGAATCTGTGGGCGGACACCGGCATCGTCGGCGTCTGGGTGCCGGGCGTCATCTGGCCGATGGGAGGCGCCTGGCTGGCGCTCCATGCCTGGGAGCACTACCGCTACGGCCTGGACGAGGCGTTCCTGCGGGAGCGGGCTTACCCGGTCCTGCGCGACGCCGCCCGCTTCTTCCTGGACGCGCTCATCGAGGACGGCCGGGGGCGTCTCGTCACGGGACCGTCCGTCTCCCCGGAAAATACGTACGAGCTGCCGAGCGGAAACCGCGGCAGCCTATGCGTCGGGCCGTCGATGGACTCGCAAATCCTCCATCAGCTGCTGGGCGCCTGCATCGAGGCGGCGGAGCGGCTCGGCGTCGATGCCGGGCTGGCGGCCCGGTTCGCGGAAATCCGCTCGCGGCTGCCGCAGCCGGAGATCGGCCGCGCGGGACAGCTGCTGGAATGGTCGGAGGAGTACGGCGAGCCGGAGCCGGGCCATCGCCATATCTCCCATCTGTACGCGCTGCATCCGGGCGAGCAGATCACGCCGGAGGAGACGCCGGAGCTGGCGGCCGCGGCGCGGACGACGCTGGAGGGCCGGCTGCGCCACGGCGGCGGGCATACCGGCTGGAGCCGGGCCTGGATCAATCTGTTCTACGCCCGCCTGGCGGACGGCGAGGAGGCGCGCCGCCACTACCTGGAGCTGCTGCGGCATGCGGTGCATCCGAATCTGTTCGGCGACCATCCGCCGTTCCAGATCGACGCCAACTTCGGCGGCACGGCGGCGGTCGCCGAGATGCTGCTGCAATCGCACGGCGGCACGCTGAAGCTGCTGCCGGCGCTGCCGCAGGGATGGTCCGAGGGCCGGGCAAGCGGCCTGCGGGCGCGCGGCGGCGTGGAGTGCGACTTCGTCTGGAGCGAGGGCGCGCTGACGGAAGCGACGCTCCGCTGCGGCCCGGGAGGCGTCGTGCGCGTGCGGGGACCGGAGGGATGGACGATCGCAGGCGGAGCGAGCCGCTGGGCGGGCGGCATCCACGAGATCGAGGCGGCTCCCGGAGCGGCGATCCGCATCCGCGCGTAGGCGGGCGGCGTCCGAGGGCGATCCGCCGGGGAACCGGGCCGCCAAGCGGACAAGGGGCAGCTCCTGCAGGGCCGGTCGATGCGGCCTGGCAGGAGCTGCCCCTTTTTTGTGCGCCGATCTTCTCCGGGGCGCCGCGCCATCGCCGCCCGGCTAGGTCCGGAGGAATTCAAGCCCCGTATTGCGCAGGACGATGTGGAACGTGCAGCGGATGTCGGCCTGCCGGTACAGCTCGGGCCAGTCCTCCGGGCGGACGCGGTCGCGGAACCGGTTGCCGAAGCCGAAAATGTCCGCGCCCGCCTGCTGCGTCTTCTCCATCAAGCTCCGCGCCAGCCCCTCCAGCAGCAGCACCAGCTCCTCCTTGATCCTCTCCTCGCTGCGATGCTTGAAATGGGACTTGTCCAGCAAGGTGACCGACAGGCTGATCTCTACGTCGATGCGCGGCTTCTCGCTGTCCAAGCGGCTGCGGATGCGGGTTCGGTTATGGACGATGTTGAGATCGGAGCGGCTCATGAGCACGATCTCCGAATCGCTCAGCCGCTTGGCGATCATCTCGTACAGCAGCGACTCGTCCATCGTCAGCCTGCCGCCCATCTTCTCCCCATGGAAAAAGGCGTTGCCCACCTGGATGAAATCCTTCTTCTCCTGGCGCAGCACGGGAATGAGGTTGGCATGCATCGGGTCGTGCAGCTTGGCGTACACCTCCCAAAGCATCGTCTTGTTCTTGCGGGGGATGCCGCCGGCGTAGGGCTCGAAGTAGATTTTGGTGTAGATGCCCGGCAGCTCGCCCGCCGGATTCGGGCTTTCGAAGATGCTCTTCATGTCGCCCTGCACGATCGCGATGACCGCATCGAGCGGAACCGACCGCTCCCGCACCGCGAACTCCAGGTAAGGCAGCAGCCCGGCGCGCGCGCTCTGCTCGTCGAGGAACATCGCCCGCGTCGAGGAGACGTCGACCGCCTTGGGCAGCTTGTACTGCACCTTGTTGACCGCGTCCATGACGGTTGAGCCCTGCTGGCTGACCGAGAAGAAGGAGTTCTTGTGGTTGCCGTCCGAGGAGCTGGTCACCGGGATGCGGAACCAGACGTCGAGGCTGTTGGGGGACTTGAGATCAAGCCCCATCGCGCCGACGAGGAACCGGTTGTCCACATCCTTGGAATCCCAGCAGCCGCCTGCGACGAGCAGCGCGAGCAGGGCGGCGAGACACCCGGCCTGCCTGAGCCGAGCCGGCGCTCTCCGGCTTGTCGAGCTTCGTTCGGCCTGCCTCATGCCGCATCCTCCTTTGCCCGCTTGCTCCGCTGGACGATGAGCAGCAGCAGCGGAAACGCGAACAGCGCGTAGAGCCGCAGCGCGATGCAGTGGAACACCCAGCTCTCGACGTCCCTCCATTCCGGGATCAGCGTCGACAGCGCGAATACCGCGAGCGCGCCCCCGAGGATGAGCTTGTCCGCGGGCAGCCGCGGCCACAGCCCGCTGGCCATGCTGCCGATGGCCCGCAGCTTGAGCGCGAGGACGATCATGACGCTGAGCATGGTGGCGGACAGGAAGATGGCGGTCAGGTTCTCGAATACGATCCAGTACTGGTAGACGGAATCCATCTTGGTCACGAACGGAAACGTCAGGCGGGAGCCGAGCTCACGGCCGAACGTCAGCACGGGCAAGTAGACGAACGCGAGCACGAGCAGCGTGCCGGTTCCGAGCGACAGCAGATAGCCCTTGCGGAACTTGCGGCTGCTGCCGCTGTCGAAGCTGCCGCATAGCGCGACGAAGGTGAAGCCCATCCATAAAAAGGAGCCCCCGAAGAAGCCGCCGCTCAGCAGAAGGGCCGGGTCCGGCCTAAGCCAAGGGCCGCCGTAGTAGAGATGCGTGTTGATGAGCCCGACGAGCATCAAGAACAGCAGGATGAGGAAGGCCATCAGGAACAACGCTCTCGCCGCCCGGAAGATCGGAGGCAGGCCGGCCGCGGCCAGCAGCGCCGCCGGCGCGATCATGCCGTCGAGAAAGGCGATCGGCGTCGTCGGCAGCAGCGTCATCGACACGAGCTCGGAGAACGAGCGCAGCATGACGACGATCGCTCCGATCGCGAACAGCATCACGGGCAGCATGGCCAGCGAGGCGGCCGCCGGTCCGAGCAGCCCGCGCGTGTAGGGCACGAGCGGCTGGCCGCCGAGACGGCCGAGCACGCGGGCGTAGAGCAGGCAGCTGGCGGCGGAGGCGCCCGCCCAGAGGAGGATCGGCATCCAGAGCGACCCGCTCGTGCTGTTGATGACGAGGCTCGGATACAGGAAACCTCCCGTCGCGCCGAAGTAGAGGGCGAACAGGCAGAAATAGGCGTACGTCGAAAGGCGGGGCTGGGGCGTCATGCTCCACCGCCTTTCTTTTGCAGCAGCGGAGTCAGATAGGGGGTGCCGAACGACTCCAGGCTGCTCAGGTAAAAGACGAGGCAGGCGAGGCAGAACACGATGCCGAGCAGCCCGGCCACGGCGGCGCCGATGCAGGCGAAGTACTTGAGGATGCGCTGCACGAGCCCCATCTGGTAGTCGATGACGATGAAGTTCGTGATGGCCGTCGCCGCGACGATGATGACGAGCAGGTTGCTCACGATGCTGGCCTGGATGATCGCCTGGCCGAGCACGACGCCGCCGACCATCGTGACGGTCGCGCTGATCGCGTTGGGCAGCCGCGTGCCCGCCTCGGTGATGAAGTCGATGATGATGAGCATGAGCATCGTCTCGACGAACACGGGATACGGGACGCCCTCCCGGCTCGCCGCCGCGGCGAGGCTGATCTCCAGCCGGTTGACGTCGACGTTGATGGAGGTCAGGGCGATGTACAAGGCCGGCAGCGTGAGATTGCAGAGCATGGCCAGGAAGCGCAGCGCGTTGAGAAAGACGGAGACGAACGGATTGACGTACCGGTCCTCCGGCGAATGCCAGAAATCCGTATAGACGGCGGGAAGCAGCAAGGCGAACGGAGTGCCGTCGAGCAGGATGGCGAGCTTGCCCTGAAGCAGGTCGATGCTGACGCGGTCGGGCCGCTCGGTGAGGATGGCCTTGGGGAACAGCCGCGCCCAGCGCTTCGTGTCGAGCAGCCGGAGCAGCTCGCCGGTATCCTGCACGCCCTCCACCTTCAAGGCGCCCAGCGCGTCCTGGATGCGCCGCAGGCAGTCCGGGTCGGCCTTGTCCGCGAGGTGCAGAACCGCGCATTTCGTGCGGGTCACGCCGCCGATCTCGATCGTCCAGCTCTTGAGCTTCGAGCTGCGGATGCGCTGGCGGACGATCGCCGTATTGAGATCCAGATTTTCGTTGAAGGCGTACAGCGGCCCTTGCAGCACGTTCTCGGTGAACGGGGAGCCGAGGCTGCGCTGCTGCACCTCATGCAGGTTGAGCACGAGCCCGCGCGAGGAGCCTTGCAGGCAGAGGATCGCCATGCCGAGGCAGACGGCATGCTCGGCGCTGTCGTAGTCGGCCTCCTCGATCGCGGAGCCCTCGTACTGGCTGAGCCGCGATTCCAGCGTCCCCGCCTCCTCGGAGACGACGAAGCGGAGCTTGTCAGGCGAGGCGAGCGTGGTCAGGTAGCAAAGGCTCACCTCGCGTCCGCCGTCCTCGCCGATCTTGACGCAGATGTAGTCCTCGCAGCCGGCGAACAGGCGGCACAGCTCCTCCGAGAGGGAGCGCTCCGGCTCGTCGACGGTCCAGGTATGAAGGCTGGCGAGCAGAGCCGGCATGGCAAAGCCTCCCTTGGCAGAATGTGCTAACGGAGGTTATTCTGCGCGTTCGCCGCCGGAACTATGCAGCTGCCGCCGGCGGTAGGCCGACGGGGAGAGGCCCGTCCAGCGCTTGAACTGGCGGCTGAAGTGGGCGATGTCGCGATAGCCGAGCACCCCGGAGATCATCTGGATCGAATGCTTGGAGTCCGACAGCAGCTGCTTGGACTCGTGCAGCACGAGCGAGGACCAGTACGCCCGCGGCGACTGTCCGTACACCTCGCGGAATACCCGGCCGCAATGGGAGACGCTGATGCCGAGCTCGGCGGCGATCCGGCGCAGACCGCCCTGGCCGTCGGCATCGTCGCCCTCCTCCTCTCCTCGGCCGTCCGTGGCCGCGCTCGCGCCGGCCGCCCCCGGCCCGCGGGCATGGCGGAAGTTCAGGCTGGCCGCGCCCTGCAGCCGGGCGGCGATCTCCTGCGCCAGCTCCTCCTTGGCATACGAGGAGCGGGGAAGCTGCAGCAGCGATTCCGCCGTGATCGCGTCCCAGAGCATCGCGAACAGCTCGAACGCGGCCGCCTGCAGCCGCATCCGCGCGGCGACGGAGCCGGGGCCGTGGCCGGCTCCGGCCACGGCGCTCTGGGCGGGCTCCAGCATCTTGCGCAGCACCGGGCTCGCCTTGCGCGCGAGCTCGCTGTCGGCGCGGAACAGCGTCTGGTCGAGCCGTCCGAGCAGCGGCAGGAACAGCCGGTCGTCGAGATCGAAGTGCAGGCAGAAGTAGTCGAACGGCCGGCCGTCGCCGCTGCGGCTGCTGTGCCGCTCGCCCGGACGGATGAGCAGCAGGTCGCCGGGCGACTGGACGAGCTCGCGTCCGCCGACCGTCATGATCTGGCTGCCCGCGAGCAGGAAGTTGATCTCGTACTGGGGATGCTGATGCGAAGGATAGGACCAGTCCCCGCGCACCTCCCGCCGGTGGATGCCGAACAGGTTCAGCGTCGTCTTCACATCCGCGAACATCGTCTCCGACAAGACGGACCCGCCTTCGGGAGCCGGAACGGCCTCGGCCATGCGCCTTCATTCCTTTCGACGAGCCCTTTTTTTCCAGTATAAGGCTTAGCCTGATTTGGGTAAATAGTCGCCGGATTTGACCATTTCCGCCCTCTGGATGCCGTGTTAGGATAAACGTAATCGCTTTCATGGAAGGGGCTGTCCCGCTTGTCCGACAACCGGTTCTACAACGCTCACCACGCTCCGATCGGAGCTTTCGCCAGCTTCACGCTCGGCTATCCCGGCGCCAAAGGCGGGCTCGGCCTCGAGCTCGGCAAGCCGGCCGACCAGAACGTCTACATCGGCCTCCAGTCGCGCGACGGCTCGCGCTACGAGGCGCTGCCGTTCTTCGGCGAGCTGGGCGACGAGGCGGCGCGCTACGACGTCGAGAAAAAAGGCGCGGGAGGCCCGTCCTTGCTGCAGCCGTTCGACTTCGCCGCCATCCGCCGCAGCCTGGAGGCAGGCGAGGACGTCTGGGAAGCGGGCGACCTGACGTTCCGCATCCTCTCGCCGGTCCGTCCGGTGCCGGACCCGGCGGCGGCCTCGGAGGAGGAGCTGAAGGCCGCGCTCGTGCCGGCCGTATTCGCCGAGCTGACGGTGGACAATACGGCGGGCGTCGCGGCGCGCCGGGCGTTTTTCGGCTATGAGGGCAACGATCCGTACAGCGCGATGCGTCCGCTGGGGGGAGACGGCTTCTGCGGCGTCGGCCAGGGACGGATCACGGCGATCGCCGCTCCGCGCGCCCCGGGCGTGAGGACGGGCTTCGGCTTCTCGATGGAGAGCATCCTGACCGCCCGCCACGAGCAGCATCTGACGTTCGGGCTCGGCGGCACGGGCGCGCTGCTGCTCGACACGCCGGCGGGCGAGCGGCGCACGTTCCGCTTCGCGGTCTGCTTCTACCGGGGCGGCATCGCGACGGCCGGACTGGACGCATCTTATCTGTACACGCGCTGGTTCGGCCGCATCGAGGACGTCGCGGCCTACGCGCTGGAGCGCTTCGACGAGCTGGCGGACGACTGCCGCGCGGCGGAGGGCCGTTGGAGCGGCGGCCGCCTGTCGGCGGATCAGCGGTTCATGCTGAACCATGCGATCCACAGCTATTACGGCAGCACGCAGCTGCTGGAGGCGGACGGCGAGCCGCTATGGGTCGTCAACGAGGGCGAGTATCGGATGATGAACACGCTCGACCTGACGGCGGACCAGCTGTTCTTCGAGCTGGAGCTGAATCCGTGGACGGTGCGCAACGAGCTCGACTGGTTCGTCAAGCGCTACAGCTATTCCGATACGCTGCGCTTCCCCGGCGACGCTGAGGAGCATCCCGGGGGCATCGCCTTCACCCATGACATGGGCGTCGCCAACGTGTTCTCGCCGCCGGGCCGCTCGGCATACGAGCTGGCGGGCATCGACGGCTGCTTCTCGTACATGAGCCACGAGGAGCTCGTCAACTGGCTCTGCTGCGCCCTCGTCTACCTGGAGCAGACGGGCGACCGCGAATTCCTGGAGCGCGCGCTGCCGGTGCTGCAGGACGGACTCGACAGCATGCTGCGCCGCGACCATCCGGACCCGGCGCTGCGGAACGGCCTGATGGGCCTGGACAGCTCGCGCACGGACGGCGGAGCGGAGATCACGACGTACGACAGCCTCGACGTGTCGCTCGGCCAGTCCCGCAACAACATCTACATGGCGGGCAAATGCTGGGCGGTCTACGTCGCGCTCGAGAAGCGCTTCGCCGCCGAAGGGCTCGCCGGCCTCGCTGCCGAGGCGGGCGTTCAGGCCGACCGCGCGGCGGCGACGATCGCGGCGCAGCTGAACGATCGCGGCTACATTCCGGCCGTGATCGGCGAGAACAACGATTCGCGCATCATTCCGGCGATCGAAGGGCTCGTGTTCCCGTATTTCACCGGAGCGATGGACGCGCTTGATCCGGACGGCCGCTTCTCCGGCTACCTCGCGGCGCTCCGGACGCATCTGGCGACGGTGCTGCAGGAAGGGGACTGCCTGTTCCCGGACGGCGGCTGGAAGCTGTCGTCGACGAGCGACAACTCCTGGCTGAGCAAAATCTACCTCTGCCAGTTCATCGCCCGCGAGATTCTCGGTCTCCCGTGGGCGGAGCAAGGGGCGGCGGCCGACGCGGCCCATGCCGCCTGGCTCAAGCATACGGAGCTGTCGTACTGGGCGTGGAGCGACCAGATCCTCGCCGGCGAGATCATCGGCAGCAAGTATTATCCGCGCGGCGTGACCGCGATCCTATGGCTGCGCGAGGGCGAGAGCCGCGCGCGCGCGGCGGAAGGAGGCGAGCGCGATGCGGCACGCGCAGGCTGAGCCGGGCAGCGGCTACGACGCTTGGCTCGGCGCGCCTCCGGCGAGCGGAGATGCCCGGCGGCAGGCGCTGGATCGCATGGCGTTCCTCCATGCCCCCGAGGAGGCGGCGCCGATCCGGGCCGCGCTGGCGGAGCTGCGCGCCGCGGCGATCGCCCTGACCGGCCGCGAGCCTCGGCCGGAGCCGGCGCCAGAGGGCGGCCGCGGCATCGTGCTCGGCACGCCGGCCGGCTGCCCCGAGGCGGCGGCCGCCTGGGACGGCCTGCCGGATGATCCGGCAGGCGAGAGCTACCGCCTCGTCGAGCGCGGCGGCATCGTCGTCGTCGCCGGCTCCGGTCCGGCCGGCGTGCTGTACGGCGCGTTCCACCTGCGCCGCCTGCTGCGCTCGGGCGCGCCTCTGGGCGGGCTCGACGTCGCCGAGCGGCCGGCGAATGCGCTGCGCATGATCAACCAATGGGACAACGCCGACGGCAGCGTCGAGCGCGGCTATGCGGGCCGCTCGATCTTCTACCGGGACGGCGAGTTCGTCCGGGACCGCACGCGCATCCGCGACTACGCCCGCCTGCTCGCCTCGGCCGGCATCAACGCGCTGGCGATCAACAACGTCAACGTGCATGCCCGCGAGACGCGCTTCATCGGCGAGGAGGACCTGCCGAGCGTGGCGGCCGTGGCCGACATCCTGCGCGGCTGGGGCATCCGCCTGTACCTGAGCGTCAACTTTGCCGCGCCGGTCGAAGGCGGAGGCCTGGACACGGCCGACCCGCTCGACGAGGAGGTGCGGAGCTGGTGGCGCGAGGCGGCGGACCGCGTCTACCGTTACGTCCCGGACTTCGGCGGGTTCCTCGTCAAGGCCGACTCGGAATTCCGGCCCGGCCCGTTCACGTACGGCCGCGACCATGCGGACGGCGCCAACATGCTGGCGGACGCGCTCGCGCCGCATGGCGGCCGGGTCGTCTGGCGCTGCTTCGTCTACGACTGCCGCCAGGACTGGCGCGACCGCGTCACGGACCGGGCGCGGGCGGCGTACGACCATTTCATGCCGCTCGACGGCCGTTTTCGCGACAACGTGTTCCTGCAGGTGAAGAACGGCCCGATGGACTTCCAGGTCCGCGAGCCGGTGTCGCCGCTCATCGGGGCGATGCCGCGCACGAACCTGCTCGTCGAATTCCAGATCGCGCAGGAGTACACGGGCCAGCAGCGGCATCTGTGCTACCTCGTGCCGCAGTGGAAGGAAGCGCTCGACTTCGACACGCAGCGGAAGGGCGAAGGCTCGACCGTGAAGCGGATCGCGAGCGGCGAGCTGCACGGCCGCCCGGCGGGAGGTCTCGCCGCCGTCTCCAACATCGGGGACGACGCCAACTGGACCGGGCATCTGCTCGCGCAGGCGAACCTGTACGGCTTCGGCCGCCTCGCCTGGCAGCCGGAGCTGTCCGCAGAGGCGATCGCCCGGGAGTGGGCGGAGCTGACGCTGGGCGACCGCCCGCAGGCGGCGGATGCCGTCTGCGGCATGCTGCTGCGGTCGTGGAGCATCTACGAGTCGTACACCGCTCCGCTCGGCGTCGGCTGGATGGTCAAGCCGCATCATCACTACGGGCCGGATGTCGACGGCTACGAGTATTCGATGTGGGGCACGTACCATTTCGCCGACCGCGACGGCATCGGCGTCGACCGCAGCTCCGCAAGCGGCACCGGCTACGCGGCGCAGTACGGCGAGCCGGTCGCCCGCCTCTACGAGTCGCCGGAGACGACGCCCGACGAGCTGCTGCTGTTCTTCCACCATGTGCCGTACACGCATCGGCTGCGATCGGGCAAGACGGTCATCCAGCATATCTACGACTCCCGCTTCGAGGGAGCGGAGCGTGCGCAAGGGCTGCTCGAAGACTGGGAGTCGCTGCGCGGCCACGTGCCGGAGCCGGCGTTCTCCGAGACGCTGGAGCGGTTCCGCCATCAGGCGGAGCATGCGCGCGAGTGGCGCGACGTCATCAACACGTATTTCCGGCGCAAGAGCGGCATGCCGGACGAGCGGGGCCGCACGATCTACTAGGGCTTGCCGTGGGGGCGACGGTCCTGGCGGGAGCCGGGCGAAAGCTCCTATGGCGAAAGACGAGCCATATAAGGAGGAGCTGTTCATGCCATGGACGATCGGAGAGGCCGTACGCCGCATCATGCAGCCGGACCTGGAGGCGGAAGGCCTCGGCAGACCGGACGGCCCGACTGGAGTCGGCAGCCCGCCCGCAGCTGGCAGCGTGCCGGCTGCCGGCAGCGTACCGGCATCTGGCAGCGTGCCCGCAGCCGGCGATATGCCCGGAGCCGGCAGCCCGCCGCCGCCGCGCGGCGGCTCGGACGGCCTGCTCGCCGGCGATCCGGAGCGGACGCTGGCCGGCATCGCCGTATCGTTCGCCGCGTCGGTGGACGCGCTGGAGCGGGCGCGGGACGCCGGGGCGAACCTGCTCGTCGTCCACGAAGGCCTCTACTTCAGCCATCATGCGGATGCCGCCTGGACGGCGGACAGCGGGGCCGCGCAGGCGAAGCGGCGCTGGATCGAGGCGAGCGGCATGGCGGTTTTCCGCTGGCATGACGGGCCGCACCGGCTGCGGCCGGACCTCATCACGGAGGGGCTCGTGCGCCGGCTCGGCTGGGCGGACGCCGTCCATCGGACGCTGCCGGAGGCGACGATCGTCCGGCTGCCGGAGCCGGTGAGCGCGATGGAGGCGGCGGAGCGCGCCAAGCGGACGCTCGGCGCGCGCGGCGTGCGGGCGGCCGGCGACCTGGCTCATCCGTGCCGCACGGTCGCGGTCACGGCCGGCTATCGCGGCGGCGGCGAGCTGGCCGCCCGGCTGTACGAGCAGCATGGCGCGGAGCTGCTGCTCGCGGGCGAAGGGCCGGAATGGGAGGCGCCGGAGTACGTGCGGGACGCGGTCCGGCTCGGTCGCCGCATCGCGCTCCTGTACGTCGGGCACGCCGCCAGCGAGCAGCCGGGCATGGAGCTGGCCTCGGAGCGGATCAGCAGGATGCTGCCGGGCGTGCCGGTTCAATTTCTGAACGAACGGGAAGGAATCGAGACCATCTGAGGGGGAATCGGCATGACGGAAGCGAGAACGGGAGTAAGAAACGGAGCGTTCCATACCGGGACCTACCGCAACGTATTCCGCGAGGCGGGCTACGGGGAGGAGGAGATTGCCGCGCGGCTCGCGCAGACATGGCGGGAGCTGTTCGAGGAAGGCGACGAGACGCGCATCTACTACGAGACGGATGACGGGATGGGCTACCTGCTCGATACGGGCAATCTCGACGTGCGCACCGAGGGCATGTCCTACGGCATGATGATGGCCGTGCAGCTCGGCCATAAGGACACGTTCGACCGCATCTGGCGCTGGAGCTGGCAGTACATGCACATGAAGGAAGGACCGGGAGCCGGCTACTTCGCCTGGTCCTGCCTGCCGGACGGCACGCGCAACTCGAACGGCCCCGCTCCCGACGGAGAGGAGTACTTCGCGCTCGCGCTGCTGTTCGCCTCGCATCGCTGGGGCGACGGCGAGCATCCGCTCGACTACGGCGCCAAGGCGCGCGAGCTGCTGAGCGTCTGCATCCACAAGGGCGAGGACGGCGCCGGCGATCCGATGTGGAATCCGGACAACAAGCTCATCAAGTTCGTGCCGAGCGCGGAATACAGCGATCCGTCCTATCATCTGCCGCATTTCTACGAGCTGTTCGCGCTCTGGGCCGACCCCGCGGACCGGCCGTTCTGGCAGGAGGCGACGGAGGCGAGCCGGGCGTACATCCGCCTGTCCTGCCATCCCGAGACGGGGCTCTCGCCCGAATACGCCCATTACGACGGCACGCCCAACGACGAGCGCGGCTACGGCAAGTTTTTCAGCGACGCCTACCGCGTCGCGGCCAACATCGGGCTCGACTGGGAATGGTTCCGCGCCGATCCGCAGCAGCCGGCCATCGCCGGCCGCATCCAGTCGTTTTTCGCGGACAAGGAGCCGGACGACTATCGGCGCTACTTCATCGACGGGACGCCGCTCGAAGAGAAAGCGCTTCATCCGGTCGGGCTGCTCGCGACGAACGCGGCCGCCTCGCTGGCGGCGGGCGGCGAGCTGGCGCTCGAGACGGTCCGCCGCTTCTGGGAGACGCCGGTTCGGACCGGCGAGCGCCGCTATTACGACAACTGCCTCTACCTGTTCGCCATGCTGGCACTGAGCGGGCGCTACCGCATCTGGATGCCGGAGCGCGGATAGCGGCGAGTCCGGCAGGCTCCGCCATAGCTGCGCCATACGGATCGATTCCATTCAAGCGGAGGAGGAGTGGCCATGCACAAGGTCATGCTCGTCGACGACGAAGGGTACGCGCGGCAAGGACTGAAGACGATGATCGACTGGAAAGGCTGCGGCTACGAGGTATGCGGCGAGGCGGAGGACGGCGAGGAGGCGCTGCGCCTGATCGGCGAGCTGTCGCCGGATCTGGTCATCACCGATATCCGCATGCCGGAGGTGAGCGGGCTGGAGCTGATCCGATCCGTGCGCGAGCAGGGCAACGAGCGCGTCAAGTTCATCATCGTCAGCGGCTACGGGGATTTCGCCTACGCGCAGCAGGCGATCAAGTTCGGCGTCCGCGACTTCATCCTGAAGCCGGTCGACGACGTGGAGGTGACGGACGCGCTGCGGGAGCTGGCCGGGCAGATCGAGAAGGATGCGCGCGAGGCCGGAGCGGCCGTCCCGCCGATCCGCTCGGCGCTCGACAAGCTGCTGCGCGGCGAGCCGCCTCGGGACGCAGGGACGGCATACGCCCGCCTGCTCGGCGTGCCGGAGCGCGCCCCGTGCGGCTATCTGCTCGTCGAGGCGCACCCGTCCCCGGACGCAGTCAAGGCCGGCGCCGACAATGCCGAGGCGGAGGCGGACGCTCAAGGGGAGGACCGCCTCGCCGAGGCGATCTCCGCCGCTGCGGCCGCGCTCGGGCTGAAGCATGACCCGAGCTGCGTCGACCGGTCCGCGCCGGGCTTGTACGGCTTCCCCGTGCATCCCGATCCAGCCGCCGGAGCGGCGCTCGAAGGGCTGGCGGAGCGGCTGGCGGTCCGTCTCGGCGCCCGGCTGGGCCGGCTGTTCACCGTCTATGCGGGCTGTCCGGCCGAGTCGCCGTCCGGGCTGCGCGCCTCCCGGCAGGAGGCGCTGGAGGCGATGCAGTACCGGTTCGCCTACCCGGAGCGGCGCGCGTTATGCCGAAGCGCCTTGAACGGGGAGGAGCTGAGGCGGATGGAGCTGGAGCCGTCCGAGCATGCCGCTCTGAACGAGCGGCTTGAAGACGGCGATCCGCTCCGCCGGCAGGAAGCGGTGCGCCGCCTCTTCGAGCGGTTCCGGGAGCAGCGCTTCGCCCCGGATGCGGTCCATCACGCGCTCAGCCGCTTCGCGTTCAGCGCGATCGCCGCGATCCGCTCGCTCGGCGGCGACGAGAAGGAGCTGCGCTCGCTCGAGCCGCTGCTCGCCTGGCGCGAGGAGCCGGTCTCGCCGGACGGCCTGCGGGAGCGGTTCGCGGCCTTCGCCGAAGAGAGCCAGGAGCTGGCGAGCCGGCTGCGGAGCCGCAGCGCCAAGGGAGACATCGCTCGCATCAAGCAGTACATCGACAGCCGTTTTCACGAGGACATCAGCCTGAAGAGCATCGCGGCCCGCTTCTACCTCAATCCGGTCTATCTGGGGCAGCTGTTCAAGAAGAGCTACGGCGTCTACTTCAACGATTACCTGCTCCAGCTGCGCATCCAGCAGGCGAAGCTGCTGCTGCGGCGGACCGACAAGCGGGTGTACGAGATCGCCCGCTCCGTCGGCTTCGACAACCCGGACTACTTCATCTGCAAGTTCGAGAAAGTCGAGGGCAAGTCGCCGACCTCCTACCGCAACGAGCTGAAGACGAGTTCATGACGGAAAGGATGACCCCATGCGATTCAGCTTGAACCACGTCCGGCTCCGCAAGAAGATGCTCATCGTCTACGTCGTCTGCGTGCTCGTTCCGATCGTGCTGACGAACATCGTCTTTTATCAGGTGACGACCCACAACGTCCGCCAGCAGAAGCTGAGCGACATCTCGGCGGCCATGGACCAGGTCCGGCGCGACTTCCTCGACCAGATGGATGTCGCGGCCGGAATTTCGTCTATTTTCTATACCGACGCCAGGTTCAACGAGGCGATCGAGCGGTCCTATGCGACCTCCTCCGACTATGTGGACGCCTACTATGCGGACATCTATCCGACGATGTACCGCTATTCGCCGATCTACAAGGCGATCCGCGACGTCGCCGTCTACAGCGCCAATCCGACGATCGTCGGCGGCGGCGGCATTCGGCCGATCACCGAGGAGGTGGAGGCCGCCTCCTGGTACCAGGCGCTCGCGCTCGGAGGAGGGGGCGGCACGCCGATCGTCGTCCGCAGCGTCAGCCAGACGTCCCACGGACCGGAGACGGTGTTCAGCTTCGTGCGCCGCCTCGACTATTTCGGCGAGAAGCACGGCCGCTATCCGATCCTCAAGATCGACATCGGCTACGGCGCCATCAGCGCGCTGCTGCGCAATGCGACGCTCCAGGGGGACGTCTATCTCGTCGGAGGAGACGGCCGGATCCTGACGGCGGCGGGCAGCGCGGAGCGGCAGCAGGAGCTCGCGGCATTTCGCCCCGAAGCGCTCGCCGCAGACGCGATCTCGGTGCGCAAGCCGATCGACAACGTCGACTATTTGCGCGGCTGGAGCATCGAAGGCGCCTTCCCCGAGCACCGGGTGCTGCAGGACGTGTACAAGTCCCGCAACCTGGTCGTCTATCTCGCCCTGCCGAACGTCATCGTGCCCACGCTCGTCATCCTCTGGTTCACCCGCTCGCTCAGCTCGCGGCTCGCCCGCATCCTGCACCAGATGAAGAGGGTGCGCAACCATTCGTTCGAGCCGGTCGCTCCGCCCGACTACCGCGACGAGATCGGGCAGCTTACCCGCGAGTTCAACCGCATGACGCTGCAGATCAAGAGCCTGATCGACGACGTCTACCTGGCCGACATCCTGCGCAAGGATCTGGAGATCAAGCGCAACCAGGCGCAGCTGCACGCCTTGCAGAGCCAGATCAATCCGCATTTCCTGTTCAACGCGCTCGAGACGATCCGCATGCGCAGCCTCATCAAGAAGGAGGAGGAGACGGCCAAGATCATCCACAACATGGCCAAGATCTTCCGCCGCTCGCTCTCGTGGGACCGGGACTGGATGACCGTTCGAGAGGAGCTTGAGCTGATCCACTGCTTCCTCGAAATCCAGAAGTACCGGTTCGGCGACAAGCTGGACTATGCCGTCGAGGCGGATGACGAGGCGCTGGAATGGCTCGTGCCGAAGATGTCCGTGCTGCCCTTCGTCGAGAACGCCAGCATCCACGGCATCGAGAAAAGCAAGCGCGGCGGCAGCATCCGGCTGCTGTTCCGCGTCGAGGGCAGCGCGCTCGTCGCCGAGGTCGCGGACGACGGCGCCGGCATGGAAGCGGAGGAGCTGGAGGCGATTCGCGGCAGCCTGGAGCGGGATGAGCCGTTCGGCGACCATGTCGGCATCCAGAATGTCTATCGCCGGCTGCGCCTCTACTACGGCGAGCGCTTCGAGCTGCGGATGGACAGCGTCCGCCGCAAGGGCACGAGCGTGCGCATCCGGCTCCCGCGCCGCGGCGAGGAAGGTCCGTCCGACGAGCCCGGCGGCAACTCCTAAACTTTTTAGGGTAGAAGCTAAAGTTTGAAGGGGTGCCGCTAAAGCGCTTTCGCTTTAAGATGAAAGTGCTTACACAACAGGCTGACATTCACGGACGATAGGAAGGGGAGCAAAGAGATGGTCAAGACGAAAAAAAGCTTGCTGGTCCTCGCCGTAGCGATGGCCACGGCGCTGGCGGGCTGCAGCGGCGGCAACGGCGGCAACGCCGGCAACGCGGGCAATAGCGGAGGATCGGCAGCCCCGGAAGCATCGGCGAACGCAGGCTCGGGCGGAGAGGCGGCCGCAGCGAAGGAGCCGGCTACGTTCACGTATTTCAACGCCGGCGCCCAGGTTCCGAACATCGACTCCAACAAAACGAAGATCGGCAAGCTGCTGGAAGAGCAGACCGGCGTCAACTTCAAGCTCCAGTACCCGGTCGGCGACGTCAATACGAAGATCGGCACGATGATCGCGAGCGGCGACTATCCGGACGTCCTCTCCCCGGACACGGCCATCGACAAAGTGCTCGACGCCAAAGCGTTCATCCCGCTGAACGAGCTGATCGAGAAGCATGGCCCGAATCTCCAGCGCGTCTACGGTCCGTACATGAACCTGATGAAGGCCGAGGACGGCAACATCTACTTCCTGCCGTTCAGCCCCGTCGTAGGGGAATACATCTCCAACCCGACTATCGAGCAGGGCGCGTTCTTCATCCAGCGCCGCGTGCTGAAGGAAGCCGGCTATCCGAAGATCAAGACGCTGGACGAATACTTCGACCTGATCGAGACCTACCAGGCGAACAACGCCGGCGAAAAGCTGACCGGCTTCACCTCGCTCATCTACGACTGGCGCACGATGGGCATCTTCAACCCGCCGATGCATCTGGCCGGCTATCCGAACGACGGCGACGTCATCGTCGACATGGCGAGCCACGAGGCAAAAGCGTACTCGAACACCGACAACACGAAAAACTGGCTGAAGAAGCTGAACGAGGTCAACAGCAAAGGGATTTACGACGAGTCCTCGTTCGTCAACAACTATGACCAGTACCTGGCGAAAATCTCCTCCGGCAGCGTGCTCGGCTTCTTCGATTACGGCTGGCAGGTGAACCAGGCGCTGCAGAACATCAAGAAGACGGGCAACGACGACATCGACTACATGCCGCTGCCGATCGTGTTCGACGGCGTCGAGAAGGACCAGTACCTCGACCCGCCGTCCTTCGTCAACAACCGCGGCGTCGGCATCACGACGTCGGCCAAGGATCCGGTGCGCATCATCGAGTTCTTCGACAACATGCTGAAGGAAGAGAACCAGGTGCTGATCCAATGGGGCGTCAAGGGCGAGGAGTACGAGGTGGACGACAAAGGCCGCTACTACCGCACGCCGGAGCAGATCGAGATGCTCAAGGACAACAAGACGCAGGAAAGCATCGGCTTCTCCTACTTCAACTACAGCTGGCCGATGTACGGCGGCGGCTCCACGCTGTCCGACGGCAACTCCTTCAACGCCGGCCGCCAGCCGGAGGTCGCGCAGGCTTCGTTCACCGAGGGCGACAAGCTGATTCTCGAAAAATACGGCGCGAAGACGTTCTCCGACCTGTTCGCGAAGCCGGACGAGCGTCCATGGTATCCGGCTTGGAGCATTTCGCTGGAGCAAGGCTCGCCGGCGCAGATTTTCACGCAGAAGTCCAAGGACCTCAAGCTCAAATACTTCTCCAAGCTCGTGCTGGCGAAGCCGGAGCAGTTCGACGGAATCTGGGAGGATTACCTCAAGGAATTCAACAAGCTCGACGTGAAGGCCTACGAGGATACCATGACCAAGGAAGTCGCCGCGAAGATCGCCAAGACGCAAGGCAACTAAGAACAGGCTGAATGGTTTCGGACCGGACCGGGTCAGTCGCACCGGTCCGGTTTTTGCCGATCGGCCTGCCGGTTGGATAGGAGAGGAGAGTTTGCGATGCCGAGCCAAGAAACCGCCGCCGTCCCGGCCGTCCCCGACGCGGAGCCGGGCAAGGTCAGACGCTGGTTCAAGACGCTGTCCAAACAGAAGGCGCTGGTGCTCATGTCGGTGCCGTTCGTCATCTGGATTTTCATCTTCAAGTACGTGCCGCTGTGGGGCTGGACGATCGCCTTCCAGCATTACCGCCCGAACCTCGGCATGCTCGAGCAGGAATGGGTCGGCCTGGAGCAGTTCCGCTTCCTGTTCTCCGACGATTCGTTCCTGCGCGTCCTGCGCAACACGCTTGCGATGGCCGTCATCAAGCTGGTGCTCGGCTTCTTCACCGCCATCGGCCTCGCGATCCTGCTCAACGAGGTGCGCATCGCCTTCTTCAAGCGCGCCGTGCAGACGATCAGCTACCTGCCGCACTTCATCTCCTGGGTCGTGGCGGCCAACATCATCTCGACGGCGCTGTCGATCGACGGCGGCATCGTCAACGAGCTCTTGATGTGGCTCGGCGTCATCGACCGGCCGATCATGTGGCTCGGCGTCGGGCATTACTTCTGGGGCATCCTCGGCGCCTCCGAGGTGTGGAAGGATGTCGGCTGGAACACGATCGTCTATCTCGCGGCGATGACGATGATCGACCCGTCGCAGTACGAGGCGGCCGAGATCGACGGCGCCAGCCGGCTGCAGCGCATCCAGCACATCACGCTGCCGGGCCTCAAGCCGGTCATCGTCATCCTGCTCATCATGAACCTCGGCAGCATCCTCGAGACGGGCTTCGAGCCGCAGTACCTGATGGGCAACGGCATGAACGCCGACTATTCCGAGAACTTGGAAATCTTCGTCCTTAAATACGGCATCTCGATGGGCAACTTCTCGCTCGCGACCGCAGCCGGCATCTTCAAGACGGTCGTCAGCTTCATCCTGCTGTTCGGAGCCAACTCGCTGGCGAAGCGGCTCGGCGAGCAGAGACTGTTCTAAAAGGAGCGACCGATCATGGCCATGCCATCAGCCCAGCGGGCAGGAGCGGGCAAGAAGCCCGACAAGCCGCGCAAGGTGTACAAACGGTTCCAATCTCCGGGAGACCGCCTGTTCGACCTGTTCAACTTCATCTTCCTGTCGCTGCTCGTCGTCGTCACGCTCTATCCGTTCCTCAACACGCTGGCCGTGTCGCTGAACGATGCCAACGACTCCATCCGCGGCGGCATCTACCTGCTGCCCCGCGACTTCAGCCTCGACAACTACAAGTACGTGTTCCAGGAAGCGACGATCTTCCATGCGACGCTGATCTCCATCCTGCGGACGGCGATCGGCACCGTGGTCACGGTGTTCTGCTCCGCGATGGTCGCGTATACGATCAGCCGGCCGGAGTTCCTGCTGCGGCGCTTCGTGACGGTGACGTTCATCCTCACGATGTACCTCAACGGCGGCCTCATCCCGAACTACCTGCTCATGCGCGACCTGGAGCTGATCGGCAGCTTCTGGGTGTACATCGTGCCGGGCATCATCGGCGTGTTCAACATGATCGTCATCCGGTCCTTCATCGAAGGGCTGCCCGAGGGCATCATCGAGTCGGCGCGCATCGACGGAGCGGGCGAGTTCCGTACGTTCATGCAGATCGTCATCCCGCTGGCGCTGCCGGCGCTCGCCACGGTCGCGCTGTTCACCGGCGTGTTCCAGTGGAACTCGTGGTTCGACGTCTTCCTGTACAACTCCGAAAAGGCCAACCTCAGCACGCTTCAATACGAGCTGATGAAGATGCTGGCCAACTCGAACTCGAACTCGTCGATGACCTCGGCCTCGGCGTTTGCGAACAGCGCGAGCGGCAGCGCGAACTTCGTCACGCCGAGCTCGATCCGCGCGACGATGACGATCGTGGCGAGCCTGCCGATGATTATCGTCTACCCGTTCCTTCAGAAATACTTCGTCAAAGGCATGACCGTCGGCGGCGTGAAGGGCTGAGCCGACGGCTGCCGCCCGGCGAAGCCGCAGGCCGGCGGCGAAGGCCGCTGCGCGGCGGGCGCGATGGCCGCGCGCGGCAGGCGCGAATGGCCCTCGCAGGGCGGGCGCGAATGGCCCTCGCGCGGCAGGGCTAACGTAACCCCCTCTGCTCGGAAGCTTGGCTTCCGCCAGCGGGGGTTTTTGGCTTACTCCGCCGCTTTACGGACGAGCCTTCATCCATTTTCATAGCAAGCGACATGGCTCGCCTTGCCGCGCTCTCCGCTAACTCGATTTTTTCGGCTTAGCGCCTGCCGGAAGCCTTCGTTGGAGCGCTTGAACTCGATTAATTCGAGTTAAATGACCCCTGGTGCCCAGCAGGAAGCCCAGTAACTCGATTTATTCGAGTTAAAGCCACTTCAATGTCCACCACGAAGCCCAGTAACTCGAATGTTTCGACTTAGCGCCTGCCGGAAGACGAGCTCGCAACCAACGAACTCGGTTTTTCCGCGCAACGTCGGTGCTGGAGCAGCAGAGGAGGCGAGTTACTCGGTTTATCCGAGCAACGCCGGTGCTAGAGCCGCAAAAGGAGCGGAGTTACTCGGTTTATCCGAGCAACGTCGGTGCTGGAGCAGCAGAGGAGGCGAGTTACTCGGTTTATCCGAGCAACGCCGGTGCTGGAGCCACAGATGGAGCGAAGTTACTCGGTTTATCCGCGCAACGTCGGTGCTGGAGCGGCAGAAGGAGCGGAGTTGCTCGGTTTTTCCGAGCAACGTCGGTGCTGGAGCCGCAAAAGGAGCGGAGTTACTCGGTTTATCCGCGCAACGTCGGTGCTGGAGCAGCAGAGGAGGCGAGTTACTCGGTTTATCCGCGCAACGCCGGTGCTGGAGCCGCAAAAGGAGCGGAGTTACTCGGTTTATCCGCGCAATGCCGGTGCTGGAGCAGCAGAAGGAGCGAAGTTGCTCGGTTTATCCGAGCAACGTCGGTGCTGGAGCAGCAGAAGGTGACGAGTTACTCGGTTTTTCCGAGCAACATCGGTGCTGGAGCAGCACAAGGAGCGGAGTTGCTCGGTTTTTCCGCGCAACGTCGGTGTTGGAGCAGCAGAGGAGGCGAGTTACTCGGTTTATCCGCGCAACGTCGGTGCTGGAGCTACAGATGGAGCGAAGTTGCTCGTTTTATCCACGCAACGTCGGTGCTGGAGCAGCAGAAGGAGCGAAGTTGCTCGGTTTATCCGCGCAACGTCGGTGCTGGAGCAGCAGAAGGAGCGGAGTTGCTCGGTTTTTCCGCGCAACGGCGCCGTGGAGGCAGCTGTTGAGAGCGAGAAGCGCAAACAAGCCGCAGCCGCCCCATCATGGGCTGCTGCGGCCTGCACGCCACGCGGGCTTTTTATTTGAACCAGCCCTTCTCCTTGAAGCGGGAGACGGCCTCGATGCGGTTGCTGACGCCGAGCTTGTCGAGGATGACGGAGATGTAGTTGCGCACGGTGCCGCTCGAAAGATACAGCTGGCTCGCGATCTCCTTGGTGTTCTTACCGGCGGAGACGAGCTCCATCACTTCCCGCTCTCGTTCCGTGAGCGGGTTGCTCTCGTTGTACACTTCGTCGACGAGCTCGGGCGCGTACAGGCGGCGGCCTTCCATGACGCTGCGGATCGATATGGCGAGCTCGTCGCTCGAGCTGTCCTTGAGCAGATAGGCCTGCACGCCGGCCTTGAGCGCCCGCTCGAAATAGCCGCTGCGCGCGAACGTCGTCAGGATCATGACGCGGCAGCCGCTGTCCTTCAGCTGCTCGGCCGCCTCGAGCCCATTCATGACGGGCATCTCGATGTCCATGATGCAGATGTCGGGCTTGTGCTTGCGCACGAGCGCGACGGCATCCTCGCCGCTCGTCGCCTGGCCGACGACCTGCATGTCCTCCTCCAGGTCGATGAGGGAGCCGAGTGCGCCAAGCAGCAGCCGCTGGTCCTCGGCGAGCACGATTCGAATCATAGGGAATCCTCCTTTTCCATGCGGCTGACGTTGTGAGGGGCGATCATGTAGATCGTCGTGCCCGGCCGTCCGTGCGCGCTGTCCCCTCCGGCGCCTCGCCCTCCCGCCGGCATCGGCGCGGAAGCTCTCGAGGCTTCCGTCCCCGGAGCCTTCGAGCCGGACGGCTTCGAATCCATCCCGGCGGCGTTGCCGATCTGGAGGCTGCCGTTGATGAACTCCAGCCGCTCCTTCATGCCCTGCAGGCCGTTGCCCCGATCCTGGGCGCGCGGCGGCCGCATGCCGATGCCGTCGTCCTGCACGAGCACGCGCAGCAGGTCGGGCTTCTGCTCGATGCGCACGAGGCAGCGGGAAGCCCGGCTGTGCTTGACGACGTTCGTGACCGCTTCCTTGATGCACATGCTGAGCACGTTCTCGGTGAAGCGGGACGTATGCGCGAGCTTCGGATCGCCGATCAGCTCGAACTCGATTTCCGCCGCGCGCAGGATCTGGCCGACCCGTCCGAGCTCGTCCTCGAGCCGGGCTCCCCGCATGTGCGAGACCATGTCGCGCACTTCCTGCAGCGCGATGCGCGCCGTCTGGTGCACGTCGCTCATCTCGGCGCGCGCCCGCTCGGGATTTTTGGATACGAGCTTGCCGGCGAGGTCGCTCTTGAGGCGGATGAGCGACAGCTGCTGGCCGAGCGTATCATGCAGGTCGAGCGCGATCCGCTGCCGTTCCTCCAGCACAAGCAGGTCGGCGATCCGCCGGTTGGCGTCCTCGAGCTGGCCTTGGAGCCGCTCCTGCTTGAGCCAGTTGTAGCGGCTGAACGGCAGCACCGACACCCCGATGAGCAGGATCGCGACGAACGGAGACTGCTGGATGAAAAAGCGGTTCTGCATGAAGTAAGCGGCGTAGATCGTGGCGGCGACGAGCACGAGATGCACGACATAGAGGCTCGTGAAGCCGGCCCGGCTGCGCGTGTTGCCGATGTAGAACGCCAGGAAGAAGCCGAAGTACGGGTAGTGGAAATAGATCGTCATCGCCGCGGATATGGCCATCTGGATCGCGATGCCGGTGTACATCCGCCAGCCTCGGCCCTCGCGCGTGAGCCGGTAGCAGATGAAAAAGACGGCAACCATGAGGCTGCCGGCGAGAATGCTGCCCGTATCCGGGTAGCGGAAGATGAAGTAGAACGGCAGGACGATGAAGGCCAGCCAGATATAAGGTCCGAGCCCGGTATTGCGCGGCAGGATCTGGTTCCATTTTTGCTGCATGCGGAGCTCCTTGGGCCGGGCGCGGTCAGGCCGCGAGCCCGGGAGGGATGGTTGACCTCATTGTAGCATATTATCCGATCGGATATCCGCTTCAGGCGGGACGGCCGGTGGAGCGGAGCGGGAGCTCCGCGGCTCGGCGGATGCCTTCGCGGAACGTGACGAACTGGCGGCGCTCGTCGTCCCACAGATTGAAGCGCAGCGACTTCAGGCTCGTGCGCAGCGTAATCGTCGTCGCATGCTCCAGCGGAGGCGCGGCCTCGTGGGCCTGCTGCAGATGATAGTTCGGCACGCGCGGGCTCAAGTGATGCACATGGTGGTAGCCGATGTTGCCGGTCAGCCATTGCAGCCAGGCGGGCAGCTTGTAGAACGAGCTGCCTTCTACGGCCGCCTTGACGTAGTCCCACTCTTCCTCATGCTCGAAGTACGAGTCCTCGAACTGATGCTGGACATAGAACAGCCAGATGCCGGCGGCGCCGGAGATCCAGAATACCGGCAGCTGCACGAGCAGGAACGACTGCCAGCCGATCGCCCAGATGAGCAGCGCGTAGAGGGCGGCGATGCCGGCATTGGTCAGCCACGTGTTGCGGCGCTCCTTGAGGCGAGCGCCTTTTTCGTTGAAGCGATAGGTAATGAGGATGAGCGCGATCGGTCCGATTACGAACAGCACGAACGGATTGCGGTAGATGCGGTAGCGCAGCTTGGTCCACGTCGATGCTTCCTTGTACTCCTTGACGGTGAGCAGCCACATGTCGCCCGTGCCGCGGCGCTCCAGGTTGCCGCTGCCGGCATGGTGGATGTTGTGGCTGTGCTTCCATTGCTCGTACGGGAACAGCGTCAGGATGCCGAGCAGCGTGCCGAGCGCGTCGTTGGCCTTGCGGCTGCGGAAGAACGAGCCGTGGCAGCAGTCGTGAAAGATGATGAAGCTGCGGATGAGGAAGCCGGCCGCGAGCGCGGACAGCAGCAGCGTCAAGGCATAGGAGACCTGCAAGCTGGCATAAGCCGCGATCCACAATAGGATGAACGGCGGAATCGTATTGAGCAGCTGGCGCACGCTGGCGGAACGGTCGTTGCGCTCGAAGGGAGCGATCATCTTGCGAAGCTGTTTCGTCTGGTTCATGGCGTCCTCCCGGTTGGCCGCACGGCGCGCGGAGCGCTGCGGCTGATGATTCCAGTATACGGAAGGGCGCGCGCCGCAGGCAGTCATAGCCGTCAGCGATCCGATATGACATCTGTCATGCCTTGTTTGAGAGCGAGTTGCCGGTCAGGCTTCGATTGGTGTAGCTTTAAGGGAAGAACCTTCATCGGAAGCGGGGAGCGTGCATCATGTCCATATTCGACAAAATGAAGCAAGGAGCGGCCGAAGCGGCGAGGGCCGCTCAGCAGACGATGGAGACCGCGCGGCTGAAGTCGCAGGTCGCGCTTCGCCAGCGCGACATCTCGCGGCTCAAGAAAGAGATCGGCGATGCCGTATTCGCCGCCTACATGAAGGACGACATGACGGCCTCTCATGATGCGGCCCACCGGCTGTGCCAGCAGATCGTGTCCGCGCAAGGGCAGATCGACCAGCTGGAGCAGCGCATCCGCGCGCTCAAGGCGCTCAAGGCCTGTGCGTCCTGCGGGCGGGAGGCCGACCATGAGGCTCGCTACTGCCCGGATTGCGGCGCGTCTTTTCCGGAGGAGGGCGTGCTGCCGGCGCTGCAGCTCGAGGGCCAGGTGCATGTGCTGTGCGGACGCTGCAAGGCGGAGAATCCGCTCGATGCGAAGCGCTGCACGCGCTGCGGCAGCGAGCTGGCTTCCTGGCAGTAGGCCGCGGCTCTTGGGCGGCTGCCGGACAGCAGGCGTGGCGGCAGCCGCTTGGCGGCCAGGCTGCAGGGAGATGCCGCAGGCGATCGCGCGGAGCGGGCAGGCGGCTGGAAAACGTCTGGAATCGGCCGGGCCAAGGCACATAAGTGCCTTGAATTCAGTTTTCCGGCTGCAAGCAGCCTAGCCAAGGCACATAAGTGCCTTGGATTCAAATTTCCGGCTGGAATCAGCCGATTCAAGGCACATAAGTGCCTTGGATTCAAATTTTCGGCTGGAATTAGCCGATTCAAGGCACATAGGTGCCTTGGATTCAAATTTCCGGCTGGAATCAGCCGATTCAAGGCACATCAAGTGCCTTGGAATCTATTCTCCGGCCGAAACCAGCCCATCCAAGGCATCCCAAATGCCTTGGATTTTTTTATTTTCCCGCATGCTCCCGCCCGTCCAGCCCAAGCCGGACTTGGTTCATGCACTCTCAAATCCACGATGCGTGTACCCGGCAGCACTTGCTCGATGCAAGACCGGAACGGTCCTGGCGGTTGCATAAAAATACCAGAGAAAGGGCAGGATAATGGGCGTTGCTCAAGGGAGAAAGTGTTGCGCGGGGCCACAAAAAGGCGCATCCGCACAACAATGTTTCTCTAGACCCACTGCGGGTTCGGACGGTAAGGTGGGGAGAGTGTTTTGGAGAGGGGAAGGAAAAGTGTCTACCGACCAACAATATGCCGACATGCGTCGGGGAGAGCGCGGAGCCTGGATCAGCATCGGCGCTTATGTCGTGCTGTCGATCGCCAAAATCGGCGCGGGCTATCTGTTCGCCTCCAAGGCGCTGTCCGCGGACGGCTTCAACAACCTGACCGACATCGTCGCCTCGTTCGCCGTGCTCATCGGCCTGCGCATCTCGCAGAAGCCGCCGGACGAGGATCATCCTTATGGACACTTCCGGGCGGAGACGATCGCTTCGCTCGTCGCTTCCTTCATCATGGCGACGGTCGGCCTGCAGGTGCTCATCAGCTCCGTGCGCTCGCTGTTCGCCGGGCGCGAGGAGGCCCCGAACATCCTGTCCGCGATCGTGGCGGTCGTGTCTGCCGTCGTCATGCTCGGCGTGTACCTGTACAACCGCCGCCTTGCCCGACAGATCAAGAGCCAGGCGCTGGAAGCGGCGGCCAAGGACAACTTGTCCGATTCGCTCGTCAGCATCGGCGCGGCGATCGGCATCGCGGGCGCTTCGCTCGGCTTGCCGTGGCTCGATCCGGTGGCCGCGATCGCCGTCGGCCTCATCATCTGCAAGACGGCTTGGGAAATTTTCTACGGCGCGACCCATGCGCTGACCGACGGCTTCGACGACGGCGAGCTGCGCACGCTGCGCAGCTCGATCGAAAAGGTCGACGGCGTCAAGTCGATCAAGGATCTCAAGGCCCGCGTCCATGGCAGCCATGTGCTGGTCGACGTCATCGTGATGGTCGATTCGAGGCTCACCCTCGTCGAGAGCCACCGCATCAGCGACGAGATCGAGCACCGGATGGAGCGCAAGCACAACATCATGAACGTGCATGTGCATGTCGAGCCATACGAGC
The DNA here is from genome assembly GCF_012676905.1 of Paenibacillus albicereus. Lineage (NCBI taxonomy): Bacteria > Bacillati > Bacillota > Bacilli > Caryophanales > Paenibacillaceae > Paenibacillus > Paenibacillus albicereus. The sequence goes on from NZ_CP051428.1 coordinate 1,320,628, forward strand.
CGGCCTAATGTCCGGTGCCTGGCCGCTGCTCGAAGCAGGGCTTCGGCAGGCGCGAGTCGCTCCGACCGAAGTCCGTTCCAGCTCCGCAAAGCCCGCTTCCAGTCCCTTAGGGGACGGCAGCGGGCTTTTTCGCGCGTGCAGGCCGCTCGTCCTAGCCTGGTTCCGCGGCGAACTTGGGAGCAGCGGTCCATGCGGTTTCTCGCGCATTTATTTACAATAGAAGCCAGAAGTCTCCATCACGTGCCAGGAGACATGCAGATTCGCCGTTCCTTCGACAGGACAAGCCTAAACCCGGGGCGACCGGATGCCGATAAAGTCACAGAGATCTAGACCTTAGACAATCGACATTCCAACTAGATGAGGAGTCGTGATCGAATGAGAAAGCCCGTCGCAGCCGTGCTGGCCGCAAGCCTGCTGCTTGCGTGCATGCCCCCGGGCGGGGCGGAAGCCGCGCCTGCCGCCGCCGTCCAGCTTGCCGTTACTCAGTCCACCGTCAATCTGAGGGAGGAGCCGTCGACGAAGGGCAAGGTGATGCGTCTGCTCGCCAAGGGCGAATCGCTCTCGGTGCTGGAGCGGGTGGACGGCAGCTGGTTCAAGGTCAAGGAACGCGCGGGCAAGATCGGATTCGTCTCCTCCTCCACGGCCTACATCAGCCTCGTCGAGCCACCAGCCGCTTCCGCCAAGCCTGCCCTTGCCGCGAACGCAGAGATCCTCGCCACCGTCACGCTGCGCAAGAGCGCCTCCGTGTCCAGCGACCGCATCCGCTACCTGAAGATCGGCGAGCTGGTGCAGATCGTGGCTGTACCGACGGCGTACTGGTATCAGGTGAAGGACGAGCAGGGCTACAGCGGGTACATAAGCTCCGACAAAAAATACGTCAGCGTGACCGGCAGCCTGCCAGGCGCTCCGGCTGCGACCTTGGCGCCGACGCCGAGCAAGACGCCGGCCGCGACCTTGGCGCCGACGCCGAGCAAGGCGCCGGCCGCGAGCGCGACGCCGACGCCGAGCAAGGCGCCGGCCGCGACTGCGACGCCGACGCCGAGCAAGACGCCGGTCGCGACTGCGACGCCGACGCCGAGCAAGACGCCGGCTGCGACTGCGACGCCGACGCCGAGCAAGACGCCGGCTGCGAGCGCGACGCCGACGCCGAGCAAGACGCCAGCCGCGACGGCCACGCCTGCGCCGAGCAAGGCGCCAGCCGCGACGGCGACGCCGTCCCCGAGCAAGACGCCGGCCGCGACTGCGACGCCGACGCCGAGTCAGGCTCCGGCCGCGACTGCGACGCCGACGCCAGAAAGCGGCGGCACGGATGCGTTCGCTCCGAATGCGAAGGCCGCTTCGGTGGTGGCGTTCCGCGTCGGTCCGTCCACGGCTCAAGAGCGCATCCGCTACCTCAAGACGAACGAGGCCGTGCAGATCGTGTCTGCGGCCAACCGCAGCTGGTACCAAATCGTCGACGCCGCCGGCCAATCCGGGTATGTCAGCTCCGACGCCAAATACATCACCGTAACGGGGACGCTCCCGAGCGAGCCATCCGCGACGCCAGCGCCAGTCGCGACCGCATCGCCGACGCCGGCTCCGTCCGGCGATGAGGACGGCCTCGCCTCGCCGGAGCTGGAGGCGGTCATCGCCGCCGGCCTGAAGTACCTCGGCACGCCGTATGAGTTCGGCTCCAGCCGAAGCGATACGACGACGTTCGATTGCTCGGACTTCGTGCGGCAGGCGTTCCTCGACGCGCTCGGCGTCAAGCTGGCGGCCGACTCGCGCGGTCAAGGCCAGCACGTGAAGAACAAAGGCGCGTACACGCAGGAATGGAACGAGCTGAAGCGCGGCGACCTCATGTTCTTCACGACGACCGCGATCAGCAAGGAGATGTCGGCCGAGGAAAGCCTCGACGCTTCGCTCATCTCTCATGTCGGCATCTACCTCGGCGACAACAAGATCCTCCAGACGTACTCCAAGGAATCGGGAGGCGTGCAGGTGACGGACATCCCGCAGAACTCGACTTGGAAGACGCGCTTCATGTTCGGCGGCAGCGCGCTGTAGGGCTGATAAGATAGGCAGTCCAACTTAAATCAATCCTACGGTGACGAAGAACGTCCTGTTTCACCACGACTCTTGTTCGCAGGGTTCCTTTGCTAGGGAAAGCGGACAGGAGGGAGGCATGATGCGGGGCGTTTCACTCAATAGAACAAGCAGCGCAGCAATGTCAGGAAAGCGAGCTTTTTAGATGGGCCGAGATACACCTCAGTCGCCATATAATCATCTCCTTAAAATAAATAGCCACTCATTTGAGTGGCTGTTCTAATGATTGGGTTTTTATGCCGTATCGATTTAGTCTCAACTGCTCAATTTTCTGTTTACCTACCAAAGCTTTCGCTTTTTCATTCTGTGGATAGTAGGCAAGAGCGAAGATTAAAACCGCACTGCCGCAGAGCCACGTCGTCATTAATGTTACGTTTTCAATACCGCCCCGAATTGAGACCGAGAGAAAATATATTGTAATGGCAGCGATAAGGCCAAGAATATTGCTCTTATTCCGAAGCAATAAATGATGGAGCATTGACCATATAAATCCTAGAATCAGCATGCCCAAGACAATCCCTGCAGTTGAGAAGTTAATGTATAGATCTCCAAGAAGTGTAGGTGGAAGTCCACCTCCATCAAATCCCCGCCTTAACGCTACTTTCAGGATGAAGTCGAAGGGCTGTGCATCGTTTCCAGGAATCATCGTTTGAAAATTCCAAAAGAAAGTCTTACCGTACTGCAGAGGCATTGCAGAGTTTGGAAGTTGACTAATTACAGCACTCAGTATGTCTTTCCCAAATACAACCGGATAGTTATAAAGGTACTGGATAAAAGCCCCAAAGTAATCCCCTTGAGCCATCATGTCATTTAGAACAAATTTACTATTTGAGGAACGGATCCTTAAAAGCCCCAGACCCGCGATAAGAGAAATAATAAGCGCTCCGATCCCACCAAGACGACCGAGCGAGATCGGTCGCTTGTAATGATAAATTGCCAAAGCGACGAAAATAAGCGCTACTGCTGTGCTCCTCCACCCTGTACTCATGAGCAGAAGAATGGTCATAAAAAGAGGGATAAAGCTCTTCTTAAAGGTGAATTTCTCCGTTTTAATGAACAGAAACCAGATTGCTACGCTCATCAACAATGACATATGAAATGGAATGCCGTTTCCTGATAAGGAGGCGACCCGACTATTTTCAAGATCGGAGTGTAAAATTGGTGGTCCACCTGATTTTGCCCAGTATAGCAACATGAACATCCCGCCGATTACATAGAACAACTTGATTACTTTTTTGTAATTGGTACGAGAATCATTCAACGTTCCTCTTTCAGGTGATTTGAGGAATAAGGAGCTAGCCATAAAAGCACCAAGCAAAAACATTACAAATCCTAGAATTACGAGCGTCAAAAGTTTGCTGCCTAATTCCGGATTCGTATTTAAGACCTCGTTTGTTCCAGGAGCATATATGATTAAATACATCATCGGAAACAGTATGTAAGGCGACATGAAATCAATAAACTTTCTTGTCATAATGCCTTTGGTGACTCCGAAAATGGTTACAGCAAGAGAGAGTAAGACGAACAGTATTAAGATCGACTGCAAAGGTGATCCAGCAATTGCTTCAGCAGTTAGCATGGAGAGAATGGAAACGAAAATAACAACGGCAATTAATCCAGACGATCTCCCACCTGATTTAACCTTTTCAGTCACATTCCTCACCTTCTTTCTCATTAAAATTTGACAAATGGTTATTTTGCATCGTGTCACCCCTGACCCTCAATGATACATATCGTATCATTGAGGGGGCAATTATTCAATAACGAGATATGAAAGCACTATGTGGGTGCCCTCAAAACTATGTATGTCTCATCAGGGATTTTAATATGAAGCGGTTTACCCTATGTGCTGGAGCCTCATGATTGATGGCGTTCAACAAGCTGAAAGGAAAGGATACCTGCAAGAGGGAGCGTACTCGTATAGGGTAAATATGGCACGGAGAGACGCCGCTTAAGGGAAAACGCCCAGCATGACGTTGCTAAGGCAGAAGCAGCGCTGGCAGAACAAGGTTTATCCAAACCAACCCTATGCAAGCCGGCAGCTTCTCTTTTACAATGAGACTCTGTTCGACAAGCGTGCCTGCGTCACGCCGAAGCTGCAAGCTCCCGTATCCCTTCCCTATCGGCCATCCTACCAAAGCGCGGTGAAAGCATGAACCGAATCCAGCACCTGTTGCGTGCGTACCACCCGATTGTCATTTCGCTGCTTGTCGGGCAGATGATCTCCCGGATCGCCACCTCGATGAGCATGCCTTTCCTTGCCCTGTACCTCGCCAAGAACACCGACATGAGTGCTGCGATGATCGGCTTCGTCGCCGGCGCCGGCGCGCTCGCGGGCACCTTCGGCGGCTTCATTGGAGGAGCTTTGTCGGACCGCTATAGCCGCAGGCTCGTCATGTTCGTCTCTTTGTTCGCTTGGAGCGCCGTGTTCATCGGCTTCGCCTTCGCCAAGCAGCCGGCGCTGCTGCTTCTGCTGAGCCTGCTGAACGGCCTGTGCCGCTCCTGGTTCGATCCCGTCGCGCAAGTGCTCATGGGCGACCTGACCGAGCCGGAGCGACGATTCAAGCTGTATTCGCTCCGCTATCTGATGGGGAACGTCGGCGTCGCCGTCGGCCCTCTGCTCGGCGTCTATCTCGGCGTCGGCAGCAGCTCTGTTCCGTTTCTCGTGACCGGACTCATCTTCCTGCTCTACGGCTGCGTCCTGTTCGCGATGATGCATGCGTTCGGCATCCAGGCGATCGAAGGAGGAGCCACCAAGGAGAAGATCACGATCGGCTCCGCGTGGGCCGCCGTCCGCCGCGATCGGGTGCTCCAGCTGTACACCGTCGGTGCCATCCTCGTCGCCATCGGCTACAGCCAGCATACCGTCACGCTGTCGCAGCATCTGGAGATGAGCTTCAGCCAGGGCGTCTATGTGTTCGGCTGGCTCATGACAGCCAACGCCGTCACGGTCATCGTGCTGCAGATGCCGCTCTCCAGGCTGGTCGAGAAGCGGCGCCCCATCTCGGCTATTCATGCGGGCAACATCCTGTTCGCGCTCGGGCTCGTCGGCTTCGGCCTCTCTCCGACGATTCCCTTGTTGTTCGTCTCGATGATCTGCTTTACGATCGGCGAGATCCTCAACTATCCGGCCGGCAGCCTGCTGCTGGACCGGCTGGCGCCGGAGCCGCTGCGCGGAGCATATTTCGGCGCGCAGACGTTCGGCAACTTCGGCTATTTCCTCGGTCCGCTGCTGGGCGGCTGGCTGCTCGATCGAACGAGCGGCCCGGTCGTGTTCACGCTGATTGCCGTCATCCTGCTCAGCTCGTCTTATTTCTACGGAGCGGGAGCGCGCCGCCAGGCGGCGCTCGGGCAGGAGGCCCCGGCCGCGCGCGCGGCCGGCTTCTGAAGCCAGCCTAGCAAAAAGAACCAAGGCGGAGAGCAAGCTCTCCGCCTTGGTTCTTTTTAACGCGCCGCCGCCGCTCTCGTAGGCAGGGCCGGCGTCGCCGAGGCTCCACGCGGAGCGGCGCGCACCGCGCTACTCCCGCGGATTCCGCCGGGCGACGCCGCTGTCGCGGGCCGCCTGCACGACGCGGCGGCGCACTTCCTCGACGACCTTGGCGTTGAACACGCTCGGGATGATGTAGCTGCGGCTCAGCTCGTCCTCGCCGACCGTGGAGGCGATCGCCTCGGCCGCGGCCAGCTTCATCTCCTCGTTGATCGTCGTCGCGCGGCAGTCGAGCGCCCCGCGGAAGATGCCCGGGAAGCAGAGCACGTTGTTGATCTGATTCGGATAGTCCGAGCGTCCGGTGGCGATGACCGCGACGATGTCCTCGGCTTGCTCGGGCCGAATCTCCGGCTCGGGGTTCGCCATCGCGAACACGATCGGCTGCTCATTCATCGTGAGCACCATCTCCCGCTTGAGGATGCCGCCGGCCGAGAGGCCGATGAACACGTCCGCTCCGGCGACGGCGTCGGCCAGGCTGCCGGAGATGCGTCCAGGGTTCGTGTTGGCCGCGTACCAGTTCCACATCGGATGCGCATAGTCTCGATCCGCCGTCAGGATGCCGTCGCGGTCGACGCCGAGCACGTTGCGGGCGCCGCCGGCGAGCAGCATCTTCGTGCAGGCGGTGCCGGCCGCGCCGATGCCGCAGACGACGATGCGGGCATCCTCGATCGACTTGCCCGTCAGGCGCAGCGCGTTGAGCAGTCCCGCATAGAGGACGACGGCGGTGCCGTGCTGGTCGTCATGGAACACCGGGATGTTGAGCTCCTCGCGCAGCCGCTCCTCGATCTCGAAGCAGCGCGGCGAGCTGATGTCTTCCAGGTTGATGCCGCCGAAGGCAGGTGCAATCGCTTTCACCGTGCGGATGATCTCCTCGGTGTCCTGCGTGTCCAGGCAGATGGGGAAGGCGTCGACGTCCGCGAACTGCTTGAACAGCATTGCCTTGCCCTCCATGACGGGCATCGCCGCTTCCGGGCCGATGTTGCCGAGGCCGAGCACCGCGCTGCCGTCGGAGACGACCGCGACCATGTTGCGCTTGATCGTCAGCGTGAACGCCTTGGACGGATCCTCGTGGATGGCGGTGCAGACGCGCGCCACTTCCGGCGTGTAGACGCGGGAGAGGTCGTCGCGGTTGTGGATGGCGGTCTTGGGCTGTACGGTGATCTTGCCCCCGAGATGCAGCAGGAAGGTGCGGTCGGAGGTGTTGATGACCCGGATGCCCGGCAGCTGTCCCAGCGTCTTGCCGAGAAGCTCCGTCGTGCCGGTGTCCTTCACCTTGACCGTCAAGTCGCGCGTCGTGCTTCCTTTGCCCGTCTGGATCACGTCGATGGCGATCATGTCGCCGCCGGCCGCCTCGATGGCGGATACGACCGAGCTGAAGTTGGTGCCGGAGTCGATCTCCAGCCGGACGATGACGGTCTTGCCGTCCAGAGCCTTGTTGTTCAATCTGCTCATCTCCTTGGCTTTTGCCTTTAGAGGCGTAGAATACGTAGTGTAGGAAAGAAAAGGGGAGGGAGCGTCCTCCCGTCCCCCGTATGGGTATAGCCTGGACGCATGCGTCCTATACTCGCCTGGCGCTCGACCGGAGCCGAGGGCTTGATCGTCCCGGCCGTGCCGCGAGGTTACTGCATCAGCCTCAGCACGGCCGACGGACATTCCTGCGGGTCGTACTGCTGGCTGCTCTTGGACTGCAGCCGCTGCCGGCGCTTGCCGGAGCTGTACGGCTCCTGGATGAGCCGGAACCAGCGGTCGATCGTCGCGGTCGACTGCAGCATCTCGCCGAAGCCGCTGCCGATAAAGTAGTCCAGGTTCTCTTCCTCCTGGCCGGGGATCGGCTTGTAGAACAGCATCGGAATACCCTTGCTCATCCCCTCGGTGCAGGTCATGCCGCCGGGCTTGGTCACGAGCAGGTCCGCCGCGTCCATCAGCTTGGAGATTTCGCGCGTGAAGCCGAGCACCTGAATGTTCGGATGGTTGAACCGCTCGTCCGCCAGCATGCTCTCCCGCGACTTCTCGTTGGTGCCCGTGCAGAAGATCAGCTGCACCTCCTCGCGCCAGCGGGTCATGTAGGTGAAGAATTCGTCCTCCTCCTCCATGAGCCCCCAGCCGCCGCCCATGACGAGCACGGTCGGCAGGCTGCGCAGTCCGAGCCCGCTCCTCGCGTCCGCCTGGTCCTGCGACTGCCAGAACTGCGGATGGACGGGGATGCCGGTCACTTCGATGCGGCCGGACGGGATGCCGCGGTCCATCAGCTTGCGCTTGACGACGGGCGTCGAGACGAGGTAGTGGTTGACCTCCGGACTGGCCCAGGTGCCGTGCGCGTCGTAGTCGGTAATCAGCGTGTAGAGAGGCACGTCGAGCCCGAGCCGCTTGAGCCTGGCGACGGCGGCGTTCGGGCCGGGATGCGTGCAGACGATGATCTCCGGGCGCAGCTGCTGGATGACCTGCTCGGTCTGGGTATAGAAGATCCGGTGTATCGCGAGCTGCGCGAACCGGTTGAACGATCGCTTATAGTTGGTGCGGTACATCATGCCTACCAGCTTGGGCTGCTTGCCGACCGTCTTGCGATAGGCGGACATGATCAGAGGACCGAGCACCGGATTCAGGAATTTGCCCAGCTCCAGCACGCGGGTCTGGACATCCGGAGACAGCTGCCTCAGCCCGGCAGCGAGCGCATATGCCGCCTGGGTGTGTCCGGATCCGAACCCCTCCGATAGCAGCAGCACTCTTTTTTTACGCATGCACTCACCTACTTTTCCACTTCCAATATTACGACGAGCGCCGCCCATAAGACAAGCTCGGCTTGTCCGCTTGTGCTTCGCGCCCCGCTTCCTATATTCTTGGGGAAACGATCCGAAGGAGAGATGAACGATGAGCGACGAGAATCAGGTCCCGGCCGGGGAAGGCTGGGTGCGCTTCACCTACAAGACAGGCGAGTATGCGGGCAGGCTGGTCGAGCAGGGCACGCCGCGGAGCGTCGTCGAGACGCTGGCCGTGCTGCGCCATCCCGAGCAGGGCGACCTGCACCATCCGTACGACCCCGACGTGCCGTTCTTCCACGAAAGGCGGGCGCTGGCCCATCGCGAGAAGGCGCTCGTGCCGAATCGCGACATCCAGCCGCATGCCGCGGCGGAGCTGCCGCCGTACGAGGCCTCCCGCGAGCAGGCGGTCGCCCGCATGCTGGACGAGCTCGACCGGCTGCAGCGCTGGGCGGCGCGCGCGGCCGATCAGCTGCGGACCGTGGCCTCCGACTATAGGTAGCCGCGCCTTGCCCTGCGCCGCTCGCGTCCGGTTTGCGCCGTAGCTTCCGGCAAGCTGACAGCGAGACAGCGTTTTCATCGGATCGGCAGCCGGCACGGTTGCAGTTTTGGTTTAAAAATTTGCATGAGTATACATGTGCCGGCTTACTTTGACCTGACATGGGACGTCATCGTTCGGGAAGATCCGCCGATCCTTAAACTTGGGATACCCAACCTGCGGAGGCATGTGATAGGATGATTGCAGAAGCGCCGCTGTAGCGTGGCGAAGCGACACCATCGGCCGGTTCAAACCCTTGCCGCACAAGGGAAGGGCGGGATCGGGAGCGAAACGTTTCCTTCCTCGATCAAAAAGATTCAATTGATCTGTGTAAGCCCTAGTGATAAAATCGAGGAATAACTATGCGAGCCCCCCTGCCTTTTTCCGGGATCGCCGCCATGGAGATCCGACCGATTTCTGCCTTATGAACGACGGGACGGTACGTAATGGATATGTATTAATATGCATCTTTATTCATGATGACTGCTCGGAGAGCTTCCATGCACGGCGGGAGCCGCTTCCGGAATGAAGATGTCTATCTAATAGGTAGCCGTTCGCAGCCGTCCGTTCTCTATCCATCCTCCGACAGAAAGGTTGCCATCCGATGAACAGGAAAATGACGGGATTGCCGCCGAAACAAGGCCTTTACGATCCACAGTTCGAAAAAGACGCTTGCGGCATGGGATTTGTCGCGAACATCAAGGGAGCCAAGTCCCATACGATCATCCGCCAGGCGCTGACCGTGCTGGAGAACATGGAGCATCGCGGCGGCCAGGGCAGCGAGCCCAACACCGGCGACGGAGCGGGCATCATGCTGCAGATCCCGCACGGCTTCTTCAAGCGCGAGCTGAGCCGTCAGGCCATCGAGCTGCCTGCCGAGGGCGGGTATGCGGTCGGCATGCTGTTCCTGCCGCAGGACGCGGCCGTGCGCGAGTCGCTCGAGAGCAAGCTCGAGGCGATCATCGCCGAGGAAGGCCAGAGCGTCATCGGCTGGCGCACCGTGCCGACGGACGACGCCAAGCTCGGCGAGTCCGCGCTCAAGGCCAAGCCTTACGTGCGCCAGGTCTTCGTGTCTCGCGACGCGGCACTCGCGGACGAGTTGGCTTTCGAGCGCAAGCTGTACGTCATCCGCAAGCGCGCCGAGCTGGCGATCCGCTACGCGGGGCTCGAGGGCGGAGACATGTTCTACTTCCCGTCGTTCTCTTCCAAGAAGATCGTCTACAAGGGCATGCTGACGACCGAGCAGGTGCGCTCGTTCTACGTCGACCTGAACGACGAGGCGATGGAGACGGCGATCGCGCTCGTCCACTCCCGCTTCAGCACCAACACGTTCCCGAGCTGGGAGCGCGCGCACCCGTACCGCTACCTGATCCACAACGGCGAGATCAACACGCTGCGCGGCAACGTCAACTGGATGCACGCGCGCCAGTCGCTGTTCGCCTCCGAGCTGTTCGGCGAGGACCTGGACAAGATCAAGCCGATCATCAATCCGGACGGCTCCGATACGGCGATGTTCGACAACACGCTGGAGTTCCTGTATCTGGCCGGCCGCTCGCTGCCGCATGTGGCGATGATGATGGTGCCGGAGCCGTGGTCCAACCACGAGGACATGAGCCCGGAGAAAAAGGCGTTCTATGAGTACCACAGCTGCCTGATGGAGCCGTGGGACGGACCGGCCGCGATGGCGTTCACCGACGGCACGCAGATCGGCGCCGTGCTCGACCGCAACGGCTTGCGTCCAGCACGCTACTACGTCACCAAGGACGACGTCATCATCCTCGGCTCCGAGGCCGGCACCGTGCCGGTGGAGCCGGAGAACATCCTGTACAAGGACCGCCTGCGTCCGGGCCGCATGCTGCTCGTCGACACCAGGGAAGGCCGCATCGTCTCCGACGAGGAGGTCAAGGACCTCATCGCCTCGGAAAAGCCGTACCAGCAGTGGCTGGACGACAACCTGATCAGCCTGGTCGACCTGCCGGACGCACCGGAGCTGCCGGAGCTCGAGCACGCGACCGTGCAGCAGCGCCAGCAGTCGTTCGGCTACACATTCGAGGACCTGCGCAAGGTGCTGGAGCCGATGGCGTCCTCCGGCGTGGAGCCGGTCGGCTCGATGGGCTACGACTCGCCGCTGGCCGTCCTGTCCGAGCGTCCGCAGCGGCTGTACAGCTACTTCAAGCAGCTGTTCGCCCAGGTGACCAATCCGCCGATCGACGCGATCCGCGAGGAGATCATCACAGCGACCGGCACGTCGCTCGGACCGGAGCGCAACCTGCTCCATCCGGAGCCGGAGAGCGCGCGCCAGATCCGCCTCGACTCGCCGATCCTCTCCAACGAGGAGTTCGCCAAGCTGCGCCACGTGCGCCGTCCGGGCTTCAAGTCGATCACGCTGCCGATCTTCTTCCCGGCGGACGGAGGAGAGGCCGGCCTGCGCAAGGCGCTGCAGACGATGTGCGACGCGGCCGACCGCGTCATCGCCAAGGGGCATAACGTGCTCATCCTGTCCGACTTCGGCTCCGACAAGGACAATTGCCCGATCCCGGCGCTGCTCGCCGTATCGAGCCTGCATCACCATCTGATCCGCGAGGGCACCCGTACCCGCGTCAGCCTGCTGCTGGAGTCGGGCGAGCCGCGCGAGGTGCATCACTTCGCGCTGCTGCTCGGCTACGGCGTGAGCGCGATCAACCCGTACCTGGCGTTCGAGACGCTCGACGACATGATCCGCCAGGGCATGCTGCGCGGCGTGACGCACGACAAGGCCGTCAAGAACTTCATCAAGGCGGCGACCAAGGGCGTGCTCAAGATCCTGTCTAAGATGGGCATCTCCACGATCCAGTCGTACCGCGGCGCGCAGATTTTCGAGGCGGTCGGACTCCAGGAGTCGGTCATCGACAAGTACTTCACCTGGACGCCATCGCGCATCGGCGGCATCGGTCTCGACATCATCGCCCAGGAGGCGCTGCGGCCTCATCTGCGCGCCTATGCCGAGCAGCAGGGCGGCGAGCGCGAGCTCGACTCCGGCGGCGAGTACCAGTGGCGCAAGGACGGAGAGGACCATCTGTTCAGCCCGCAGACGATCCACACGCTGCAGATGGCTTCCCGCGCGGACGACTACAAGCTATACAAGAAGTTCTCGCATCTCGTCCAGGGCGAGGACCGCAAGTTCATGACGCTACGCTCGCTGCTCGACTTCAAGAAGGACCGCCAGCCGGTGCCGATCGACGAGGTCGAGAGCGTCGAGGCGATCATGAAGCGGTTCAAGTCCGGCGCGATGAGCTTCGGCTCCATCTCCAAGGAAGCGCACGAGAGCCTTGCGATCGCCATGAACCGCATCGGCGGCAAGTCCAATACGGGCGAGGGCGGCGAGGATCCGGCGCGCTTCATTCCGGATGCCAACGGCGATTCGCGCCGCAGCGCGATCAAGCAGGTCGCCTCGGGACGGTTCGGCGTGACGAGCCACTATCTCGTCAACGCCGACGAGATCCAGATCAAGATGGCGCAGGGCGCCAAGCCGGGCGAGGGCGGACAGCTTCCGGGCCGCAAGGTGTACCCGTGGGTCGCCGAGGTGCGCGGCTCCACGCCGGGCGTCGGCCTCATCTCGCCGCCGCCGCATCATGACATCTACTCCATCGAGGATCTCGCGGAGCTGATCCATGACCTCAAGAACGCCAACCCGCGCGCCCGCATCAACGTCAAGCTCGTCTCCGAGGTCGGCGTCGGCACGATCGCGGCGGGCGTGGCCAAAGGCCGCGCGGACGTCATCCTCGTCAGCGGCTACGACGGCGGCACGGGCGCGTCCCCGATGAACTCGATGCGCCATGCGGGCCTGCCGTGGGAGCTCGGCCTGGCGGAGACGCATCAGACGCTCATGCTCAACAACCTGCGCGACCGCGTCGTCGTCGAGACGGACGGCAAGATCATGAACGGCCGCGATCTGGCGATCGCCACGCTGCTCGGCGCGGAGGAGTACGGCTTCTCGACCGCTCCGCTCGTCGTGCTCGGCTGCGTCATGATGCGCGTCTGCCAGCTGGACACCTGTCCGGTCGGCGTCGCGACGCAGAATCCGGAGCTGCGCAAGAAGTTCATGGGCGATCCGTCGCATGTCGTCAACTACATGCGCTTCGTCGCGCTGGAGATGCGCGAGTACATGGCCGAGCTCGGCTTCCGCACGATCAACGATATGGTCGGTCGGGTCGATGTCCTGGAAGCCAAGGAACTGCTGGACCACTACAAGCTGCGGGGCATCGACCTGGCGCCGCTGCTGCATCAGCCGGAAGTTCCGCAGGACGCGGTCCGCTACAACGTGCAGCAGCAGAACCACGGCCTCGAGCTGTCGCTCGACATGCAGTCGCTGCTGCCGGCCGCCCAAGGCGCGCTGGAGCGCGGCGAGCCGGTCAAGGCGACGTTCCCGATCTGCAACACCAACCGCGTCGTCGGCACGATCCTCGGCAGCGAGGTGACGAGCCGCTACGGAGCCAAGGGGCTGCCGGAGGATACGATCCAGATGCACTTCGTCGGCTCCGCCGGCCAGAGCTTCGGGGCGTTCGTGCCGAAGGGCATCACGCTCTCGCTCGAGGGCGACTCCAACGACTACGTCGGCAAGGGTCTCTCCGGCGGCAAGATCATCGTCGCCCCGTCGCCAAAAGCGACCTTCGCGGCGGAGAACAACGTCATCATCGGCAACACCGCCTTTTACGGCGCGACGGGCGGGGAAGCGTACATCCGCGGCATCGCGGGCGAGCGCTTCGCCGTGCGCAACAGCGGCGTCAAGGTTGTCGTCGAGGGTACGGGCGACCACGGATGCGAATACATGACAGGCGGACGCGTCGTCGTGCTGGGGGGCACGGGACGGAACTTCGCGGCCGGCATGTCGGGCGGCGTGGCGTATGTGCTCGATGAGAACCGGAGCTTCTACAAGCATGTCAACCTGGAGATGGTGCTGCTGGAGCGCGTCGAGGACGAAGCGGACGTGCGCGAGCTGCGCTCGCTGATCGAGAACCATGTCCGCTATACGGGCAGCGCGATCGGCGACCGGGTGCTGGCGAACTGGGAGCAGTCGCTGGGCGACTTTGTACGCGTCATTCCGAAGGACTACAAGCGGATGCTGGAGCAGATCCGCCATGCCGAGGAGGAGCAAGGCCTGAAGGGCGACGAAGCCCTGCTGGCCGCCTTCGAGGCCAATATGAGAGAGCTGGCGCGGGTCGGAGGCAACTAAGCCTCCGACAATGCAGCCGGCCGGCATGCAAGCCGCCCCCAGTCCGATTTCGGGCTGGGGGCGGCTTGTTTTGTGCAGGTTCGCGGCACGGACGATTGCTGCGATTCAAGGCAATCAGGAAGATTTTGGCTACTACAACCATTCTTATAAATTAAAAACCGCTCAGTTGAGCGGTTGCTAGCCAAGCGACAGTGATGGACTGTAGCTTTTTAAATGGGTGTATTTTTGGCACTTGTTGTCCTCATGCTAATGGATATTTTAGCGGCCAAGCCCATTATTAGCCACAGATAAAACGAATTTGACCGAATTTCAAAATTTGGTCCAAGGAAGCCCGCTACGATAAAGCAAATAACTAGGGCCGCTGCCGCGATTAGAATAGCTTGTTCATCTGTCGTTGCTTTCTTTGCTCGGTACAGGCTCTGAAAAGCAATTGAGAGAAGAAACCCAAGAAATAGGAGAGAGCCAATTATGCCAATCTGGCCTAAAATCGAAATCCAGTTGACGTCTGCTACAAACTTCAAGAAATACTGGTCCGTTATACCGTACTTGTAATAAAGAGTCTTGTTGTCAGCCACCGTTTGAGCCGAACCAAATGTATTTAATCCGAGCCCTAATGGATCACGCTTTAAAAGTTGTTCACCAACGTTTGTGATATAGAAGAGCCGAAAGTTGTTTTCCTTTGTCGTGCTATAAGTATTGGCGTCAAAAAGAGTCGTGATTTGCTCGAGCGGATTACGCTCGCTCGTTACAAAGCCACGGCTATCCCCTGAAGGTGTGAGAAGAAGGAAGACCGCTCCTACGGTACAGGCTAGTAATATACTAAATGTGACAATTTTACCCTTTTTTTGGAGTGCTTGTTTTCCACGCGCAGCAAGGGAAACAACGATAGCTCCAATGACTAGAACGATTAAGGCTTGCCGTGATGTGGAAAGAAGAATACCTGCAAGTGCAGCTAGGATAGGCAAAAATTTCGCTTCATTTTGGATGAAGTATCTTGATAAAGAAAGTATAGCAATGATTGCGAGAAACATACCATATTGGTCATAGCGGCCGAGGGTACCTTGAACTCCAAAGGTGCTGCCCGCCATAATGAGATTGTCTCCAAAGGTGTTCCAAGGTGCTGGGCCGAAAACAGCCTTGCTTAAAAACTGCATTAAGCCCAGAACAACTTCAAAATACAGAAGCTTTGTCAGAAGATTCAATAGACGTCCGTAAAGTCCTGTTGTATCCGGAAGCAGCCTAACGATGAAGTAGACTAGTGCAAAACGAAAGAACAAACGTCCGCCCATCACCATGTCTATAAGACCGATGTTATTGTATAAGCTGATAACAATCGCAAACATGATGACAGAAAGAAGAAGCGTATCAGGTATCCCGTTAACTCTTCCCTCCCTAAACTTGCTGAGAATTGTACCTGCGAGCACAGCAGAGAGCAAAAGCTCCGGGATGATTCTCATTAAATCTGAGAGGGAAAGCGAAAACCATGAAACGATAAATGGTTCAATCGGGATATACAGTACTGTGAGGATAAGCGCTTTTCGAGGGTTGACTGCAGCGGCTATGGACACGAGAGCCGCGAGTAAAGCCCCTATGCTTAATAGTGGCTGAAACGAAACCATGGCCATTGTAGCAAAAGAAACGAGGAGCGTAAGGGTGGCATTACTCAAACCCCTTTTTAACGGCATCTTCTACACCTCCAAAGATCCACTCGGACAAAATAGATTTATCAAAAGCATGAAATCCAAAATATTTTAAACGCTTTGAATCTGAAAGGGAGCTGGATTTGCAAAGGATTCAGAGGCATCTAATCTTGGTATTGATACAGATCGTATCAAAATATGCAGCATTAATCAATTCCTTTCACTAAACAGCATCTGCAGGAAAGATCTACGAACTTAACCCCGTTTTTGAAGATTTATGGGAACTCGCAGCTAGCTAGAGATTTCGATTTAGTTAAGACAAAGCCTGGCACCAGATATTACTGTCAACTACTAGTTAATTTTTGTTGAGCAAGGGTTAAAAATAAAAGGACAGCCCATGGGCTGTCTTTTATTCCTTAAAAATTTTAATACAAGGGATAATGGACAGTGGCTACGATACAATGGGTATCTCTACATGGTCTAGCGAGTATGTAAATCGATCCTTGCATTTAAACAAGTTCAAGACACCTGGACTTGGCTACTTGAAGAAATAATATCAATTACACCTGCATTGGGGGAAGAGGCGTGCAGCGCTTACTTCTTCGAGGTGCTGTTCTGTCGCTCCTCCTGTGAAGAAGGAGAGGTCCGATCCGGGAATAGCTCTTTCAATGCGGCATCCGTCTGCAATCCTAGCTGTTCGAGCACATGCCTGACATCCAATACCTTAACAGGAGGTTTCGAGCTGCTTTCTGGTTGATGGCTGTTCATTCCTGTACCCCACTCCCATTTCCTATTAGTTTCTCTATGTATTGGGAACATAGGATAAAGTATATCGGACTGTCGATGCAAAGAGTGTCGGAATGTGAAGCGGCAGGCGGAGAAAAATACAGGAACTTTTGTCGAATCAGGACTATTGAATTAATAAATTGTCTGTTTGGTACCTTTATCCTATTTCATTTTGGCAAAGATGCAAAAAAACCTGCCGATGGCAGGTTTGATAGCGTCGGGATGTCCCCTATGATCTCATCGAACGGTTCGCTCGGACGAATGCGATGAACATTTTAGATTCCTCGGGCGTAAGCGGGCTGCCGTCGATCGAGAAGGCGAACTTCTCCAATATCTCTTGATCGGACAACTCGATGCTGCCGGCAAATTCCCTGACCTCCGGATCGAGCGTCGCTTCCGGATTGTCGGTTCTTCCCACTAGATAGTCGATCGAGACTTGATAGATATCTGCAAATTTCGCAAGCGTATCGGTATCCGGTTCACGCCGGTTCTTCTCATAATGACTCAAGGCTGCGCGGGAAATGCCAAGCGCCTGAGACGTGTGCTCTTGAGTCCATCCCCGGTCTTCCCTCAGACTTGCAAGCCGTGATCCTATGTCCACTTACGTACCTCCTAACTCTCTCTACCTTCAAGTTTAATACGGAAATGCCCCCGCTAAAAGGTTTTCTCCAGCCATGATACAAAAAGACGCAATCTTGAAAATTAAGCCTGAAAAACCCTTGACATGTTACGTTTTGTATCGTAAAGTTGGAATTGTCAAAGTGATACAAAACGTATCAATCATCCATCATTCTTCCCCGCCGGGGCTTCTTTCAAACCTCAGCCCGGAGGCATTTGTCGGAGGTGAGCCGTGAACGTACGTCGGAATATGGAACATTCTGCTGGCGTCATATCCCGAACCGGCATCAGCCATCGCCTGCTGGCGGAGCTCGCGATTTCTCAAGTTGGCGGCGAGGCGGTCCATTCCGGCAGTCGCAAGGTCCTCCTGCATCATATGAACGCGAATGAACTGGAATTCTCCACAACGCTCCGTTTTCCGGTAAGCGATCGTTACCGGCTATCCTTTCGGCTGAAGCTGGGGGAGAAGAGCATCATCCTCGAAGGCATCGTCGCTTCGCGAGTCAAGCAAGGGAACCTCTATCTGTATGAGCTCCGCATCGCCGGAAGCTCGATCAGCCGCACGGATTGGATCCGGGGGCTGAACGAGTGGCTGCTCCAGCATCAGCCGGCATTGCCTGAACATAAAGTCCACTATTTATATCGGAACTGACCACTATACATAAACGGGAGGCCCATCACGTGGAGTTGAAAGAGTATTTGAGCATTCTGGCCAAGCGCAAGTGGCTCATCGCGGCCATCGTCCTCCTGGCCTGCGTCGCCACCGGAATCAAGAGCTTCATGTATACGACGCCGATTTACCAAGCCACGGCTAAGCTCATCGTCAATCAAGCTTTTGAGTATCAAGGAATGTCGATGCTGGATCTCAGCACGATGCAAACGAATATTACAGTCATCAACTCCTACAAGGAAATTATACAGTCTTATGCGATCTTGAATAAAGTTTCGACCAACTTCCCCGATCTGAAGCTGAGCGCAGACCAGCTGCGCAGCGGACTCAGCATCGGATCCTCCGCGGAATCCCAGGTCATGGACCTGAGCTTCGTCAGCACCTCGTACCCGCAAGCGGCCAAGGCTGTCAACGCGATCGCCGAAACGTTCCGTACGACCAACCCCGACATCATGAAAGTCGACAACGTCACGATTCTCAACAAAGCGGACGCCGAAGCGGCAGCCATGAGCATCAACACCAGCCCTATCATCCTGATTTTTATCGCTTTTGTCGTCTCGCTCCTGCTTGCGGTTGGCCTCGTGTTCCTACTGCACTATCTGGACGACACGATCAAGACGGAAAAGGATATCGAAAAAGAGCTCGAGCTGCCGATGCTGGCGCTCATCACCAAAATCGACAAGTACGGCACTCGCTCGAAAAAGCCGTCCGCATCCAAGCCTAAGCCAGTCGGGGAGGGATCCTATGCCACGCTCAACCAGTGATTCGAGCCTCGTCACGTATTACGAGCCGAAGTCGCCGATTTCGGAAGCCTATCGGACGCTTCGGACGAACATCCAGTTTTCCTCGTTCGATGAGCCGATCCAGGTCATCATGGTCGCTTCAGCCAACCCGAGCGAGGGAAAAAGCACGACGGCGTCCAATCTCGCCGTGACGTATGCCCAAGAGGGCAAGCGGGTGCTGCTGATCGATGCGGATCTTCGCAAGCCGTCCGTGTTCAAAGTATTCCAGGTCTCCAACCGAGTCGGCCTCTCCACCGTCGTCTCCGGACAATGCCGCGCCGCAGATGCCGTGCAGGAGACGCTGGTCGAGAACCTGTTCGTCCTGCCGTCCGGGCCTGTGCCGCCGAATCCGTCGGAGCTGCTCGCCTCTCAAAGCATGAAGGCGACGCTGGAGGAATTCAAGACCCATTACGATGTGATCGTCTTCGATACGCCGCCGGTGCTGGCGGTTACTGATTCAATCATCGTCTCCTCGCTCTGCCAAGGCGTGCTGCTCGTCGTGCACGCCGGCAAGGTAAAAAGCGAGCTGGTCCGCAAGGCGAAGTCCAGCCTCGAGCATGCCCACGCCCGCATTCTCGGCGTCGTGCTCAACAACACCAAGAGCCGCAAAGGCGACAAGTACAACTACTACTATTACGGGGCGGAAGCGAAATAAGTTCCCGGCCTAATGGAGGATATGTACAGGTAATGCCTACTGAACCTTTATCACTGTAGGCACTCGGCCATACTGTGGGTTCCTAGTGGACCTTAGACGCGAGTCGTCGATGGTATGGCGTGAGGCGGGGTTGAATGCCCCTTTTTACCCTACTAGCAAAGGGTAAGCATCAAGAAAGCCATAAAAACGGGTTATGTTTCGACAGGGAAACGTAGCTCGTTTTTTTGGCGTTTCTTCATGTGAGGGCAGAAGAGCCAGAGATAAAGATATAAGAGAAGGATAGGTGATTGTGTGAAAAAAGTTCGTAAAGCGATCATTCCAGCCGCTGGTCTTGGAACCCGATTTCTGCCGGCAACCAAAGCGATGCCGAAAGAAATGCTTCCGATTGTCGACAAGCCGACCATTCAATACATCGTGGAAGAGGCGGTCCAGTCCGGTATCGAGGACATCATTATTGTCACGGGCAAAGGCAAGCGGGCAATAGAGGACCATTTCGATATTGCTTTCGAGCTGGAGCATACGCTTGAGAAAAAGGGAAAGTCCGACATGCTAAGCGAAGTAAGAAAATCGTCCCATGTTGATATTCATTACATAAGGCAAAAAGAAGCAAAAGGTCTGGGCCATGCTGTTTGGTGTGCAAGAAATTTTATTGGTGATGAGCCATTCGCGGTTCTTCTAGGAGATGATATTGTCCAGGCGGATGTTCCTTGCACGAAGCAGTTAATAAATCAATTTAATGTACATCAAAAATCGATTATCGGAGCTAGGACAGTCGGGATCAATGAAACGGATCGTTACGGAATTGTAGATCCATTAGATAATAACGAAAGACTTTACAGAGTTAATCGATTTGTAGAAAAGCCGCCGATTGGTCAAGCACCTTCCAACCTTGCCATCATGGGAAGGTATATTTTTACGCCCAATATCTTTGATTTTTTAGAAATGCAAAAAATCGGTGCTGGGGGCGAAATTCAGCTAACGGATGCAATTCAATTGTTAAATGAATCACAAGGTGTTTTAGCTTATGACTTTGAAGGGGACCGTTATGATGTTGGGGAGAAACTGGGTTTTATCCTGACCAGCGTCGAGTTCGCATTAAAAAACGATGAGCTCCGACTTCCTCTTCTTGCGGAACTTGAACAGATTTTGGAAAAAGAAGTGAATAAAACTTATCGTAGTAGGGGTGAGTGATATGAGCAAGCCTCAAGAGAATGTTGAGGCAATGGGTAACACGTCTACCATCTATTACATCGATGAAGCCAATCAAAAAAATCTATATGTATCTGATCTTCTCAAGCGAGGGTTTGATATTATCCTGGCGGGGGTAGGGCTTATGCTTCTACTCCCTCTTTTTATAACAATAGCGATATGCATAAAAATTGAAGATCCAAAGGGAAGCGTGTTTTTTTACCAAACTCGGGTAGGTAAAAACGAAAAACTATTCCGAATGTATAAATTCAGATCCATGGTTTCAAATGCAGAAGAAATGTTGCAAAAGCTTCTTGCTCAGAATGAAGTGAGCGGTGCGATGTTTAAAATGAAGAATGATCCCCGAATTACTCGAATCGGGAGATTTATCCGAAAAACAAGCATCGATGAGCTCCCTCAATTGGTAAATGTTCTAAAGGGAGATATGTCGCTTGTAGGACCTCGGCCGCCATTGCTACGGGAAGTGGAAACCTATACTCCTTATGAAAAGCGTCGACTTACCGTAACACCTGGATGCACAGGTCTTTGGCAAGTCAGTGGACGGAATAGCCTCTCATTTAGTCAGATGGTTGAACTAGACCTAACATATATAAAAAACAGAGGTTTAGTAATGGATACAAAAATTCTCCTTCTAACAATTAAAGAAATATTCGCATCTAAAAATGCTTTTTAACAAATGTAAAGTAAGGGTGATATTCAGGTGAAAGTGCTTATTATCAACGCTCACTCCAGTAAGAATAAAGGAGACGCAGCGATAATTATATCGATGATTCAAAGCATACGAAAGTTTAATGCGGATGCTACGATTACTATTGCATCAAGATACCCAATGGATGATGATCTGTACTTAAGCTATGGTTGTAATGTTGTTGAACAAATTACTCGTTTTCCGGATAAAAAACATAGCAAGCTAAAGCGACTAGCCTTAATTATCCGAGACTTAATGGACGCAAGAAAGTTTGTATCACAGGGCAAGATACCGGAAACTCGACAAGCAGAAGCTTTTAACGCATATCAGTCTGCTGATATCATTGTAAGTTGTGGAGGGGGCTTCATCTATTCCCACTCACCTATAATTGAAGCCAGCCTAATCATGCATTTGGCGCAGATTTTCTTTGCCAAAAAGTTAAATAAAAAAGTTATTACGTATGCTCAATCAATTGGCCCATTTCATAGCGGTTTCTCGAAATATGTTACAAGGAAGGTATTAAACGAAGTCGATGTAATTACAGTTAGAGAAGAACTATCACAATTGTTTTTAAGAAATATCGGAGTCCACAACACGAAAATGGTGGGAGATTCTGCGTTTGTTATAGAGACAGATCATATTAAGATTGATCAGCTATTAGATCTTGATAAAAGTCGTCCCAATGTCGGTGTTACCGTTAGACAATGGACTTTTCCAAATCAAGTCGAACCAGAGAAAAAATATAAGCAATATATCCAAGCTGTAGTGGATTCGATTGAATTTCTAGTTCATGAAAAACAGGCTACTGTTTATCTTGTTCCTCAAGTCACCGGGCCAACTCCGATTGAAGACGATCGAATTGGTAGTCAGCATGTGTGGAATTTACTTTCACAGGAAACTAAGAAACAGGTAAGACTATTGACTACAGATTATTCGCCAATAGAACTAAAAGCGATTTACAGCAATTTTGATATGTTTGTTGGGACTAGGATGCATTCAAACATCTTCTCCTTATCTTCCCATGTTCCCACAGTAGCCATTTCTTATGAACCCAAAACAACAGGCATTATGAAAATGCTCGGACTCTCGCAATATGTATGTGAAATAAACTCGATTACAAGTAGTGAATTAGTAGAGAAATGTGATCTTGCTTGGAAGCAGCTCTCAAGCTATAGATCAGAACTCGAAGCTATAATTCCTGAAATCAAAGTAAAAGCCGAAGAGCCAGCACGGATTATCCGTCAACTTACGGCCTCATCAAAGAACGAAGTTATGGTGTCATGAAACGCTTAAATGAAGGTTTTTTTAACGCGACCATTTTGGTTATTGTCTTTACATTATTGGGAAGAGCACTTGGTTTCGTGCGAGAGCAAATAATAGCCGGTTATTATGGCACTTCATTGACAGCCGATGTATTCGTTACAGCTTTCACCCTTCCGCAATATATATCAAATATTTTTGGTGGAGTAATTACAATTGCCTTTATCCCTTTGTTTTTAGAAAAAAAGAATGAGAAGTCCAATGAACTTGCGAGCAATTTTTCATTGGATTTCTTTTTTTTGTTGCTAAAAATACTTATTGTTTACGCAATTATTGCAGTAGCTTCTTCAAGTTGGATCATTGACAAAATGTTTTTTGCAAGTAGTTCAGCTACCTTTTACATCTATTTTTTAATGATTCCGGTTACCCTTTTTATGACGCTGTCTTTATTTTTTTCCGCATATCTTAATGCTCAAAAGTCGTTTATTGTCCCTACTTTATCCCCTTTAGTAATGAGTGTTTTCTTTATTTTCGGCGTAATAATATTTCCAATAAATATAAACAGTTTAGTATGGTCTTCATTGATTTCTGCATTTATTGCACTTGCCTTTATTGTAATCTACTCTAAGCGTGCTGGATTTAATTATAATCGCACTTCTGGATTCGAGAAAAAAGACTATAAAAACATTTCAACAATTGCGTTTCCGATGGCAGTGGGATCAATCTTTCTTCAATCAACAACGGTAATAGACAAGTTTTTTGCGAAACAGCTCCCAGAAGGAAGCATAGCTGCTTTAAATTATGCTTTCAAGCTAACTCAACTTCCATCCGGAATATTTGCAACTGCCATATCGACTCTTATTTTTCCGACTCTAGCTGTACTGGCGAGCCAAAAAAATGAAAAGGGAGCTTTCCTCATATTAAACAAGGGCATTCGATTAACCCTTTTCATTACTCTGCCAGCAATCATCATTTTATTATTGTTTTCAAAATCAATTACGGAACTCTTGTTCGAACGAGGAGCATTTAACTCAGCTGCTACACAGATTACATCTAATGCAGTTGTTATTTATTCAATTGGAATCTTAGGTACTTCTTTAACCATGCTGATCTCAAGATATTTTTATGCAAGGAAAAATACGTGGATTCCGGTCTCCACAAATGTTGGGGCTACCTTACTAAATGTTTTATTTTCATTTATTCTTGTGGAAAGAATGGGTTATTTAGGATTGGCCACCTCGTATTCAATTTCGGTTTCACTTAATTTCGTCGCGCTTGCTGCGATATATGGAATTAAGCAACGTAAATTCATTTCAGTTTCTAATTTCAAGGATTACAGTAAAATTGTTGTTTCTTCCTGCCTAACTTACACTCTTTTTAGTTTAGTTTTAAAGCTCAATAAAATGGACTTAAATACATTGCTATTATTTATATTGATAATTATGGTGTGCGTCGTTTATTTTGTGCTCTGTAGAGTGATGAAAACAGAAGAAAGCATAAAAGTTACTCTAAAGTTAAGCGAGTTTATAAAACGTTCCTCCCAAAAAGTTTTAAGTAACTAAAGGAGACCCAATGAATATCTTAACTATTAATAAGTTTTATTATATTAAAGGTGGTAGCGAGACCTATCTGTTTGCGTTAAAAAAGGAACTAGAGACCATCGGGCACAAAGTGATACCTTTTTCTATGAAAGATGAAAAAAATCAAGCTACGGAGTATGAAAAATACTTTGTCGATAACATTGATTATGGGAAAGCTGGATTGATGGAGAAGATAAAGCTTGGCTCTAAGGTCATCTACTCTGTTGAAGCAAGAAAAAAAATTGAAAAACTCTTGGATGAAAATAAAGTTGATGTGGCTCATTTGCATTTGTTCCAACATCAACTATCGCCATCCATTCTAATGCCGCTGAAAAAAAGAAAAATCCCCATTGTTTATACCGTACACGATTTAAAGGTTATGTGTCCAAACTATAAAATGCTTAATAATAATGAATTGTGCGAAAAATGTAAGGATGGTAAATTCTACAATGTTTTGCTTAATCGCTGCACGAAAAATTCACTTAGCGGCAGCTTGGTTTCAATGGTTGAAGCCTATGTCCACAGTGGAATGAGATTTTATGAAGATTACATCGATCATTTTATTACTCCAAGCAACTTTTATAGAGAAAAAATGATTGAATGGGGATTCCCTGAATCTAAAATTAGTTTCATACCGAACTTCTTGGATACGAGTTCAATATCTCCCAAATACACTCATGGGGATTATATGCTTTACTTAGGAAGATTGTCAGAGGAGAAAGGCATCCTTACCCTTCTGGAAGCAATGAAAAAGAGCAAAAGTTCTGCACGACTAAAAATAGCCGGTACCGGACCGTTATCAGACACCATTCGCCATTATATCCTTGCTCATGATCTTGGGCACAAAGTTGAAATGTTAGGCTTTGTAAGTGGGTCTGAATTGGAGAGCGCAATCAATCAGTCAAAATGCATGATTATGCCATCTGAATGGTATGAAAATGGTCCTTTAGCATTAATTGAGACATTTGCAAGCGGGAAACCGGTTATTGGTAGCGATATTGGCGGTATTCCGGAGCATATTGATCATTTGAAAAACGGTTTGCTGTTCAAGTCTAAAAGTTCACTCGACTTAGCGGAGAAAATCGATTTTATGAACAACTTGTCCGAGGCGCATTATTTGGAGTTTTGCCGGAATGCGCGAGTTAAAGCCGAACAAGTCTTCGATTCCAAGCAGCATCTTTCAAAGATCCTTCCACTGTATGAATCTATTATTGCTTAAGCAGCCACCTAAGTGGCTGCTTTTTGTTTAGAAAGGACTTGGTTACAAAATGGACTTAAACAAACAGCATATATTTATCATTGGTTCCAAAGGGATACCGGCAAAGTATGGCGGTTTTGAAACATTTGTTGAACACCTAACAAAATCGAAAAAAGATCAAAGCATACAATACCATGTTTCATGTCTCGCTGATAATAGACAAGTCTATACCCATAACGAGTCTCGTTGCTTTAACATTTCTGTTCCTAATATCGGTCCAGCTAAAGCCGTGCTTTACGATGTATTGAGTTTAAAAGAATGTTATGAATTCATCAGTAAAAATAATATACATGATGCTATCATCTATATTTTAGCTTGTAGAATTGGTCCCTTTCTTGGTTTCTACAAGCGTAAACTGGAAAAATTCAATACTCAGATTTTTGTGAATCCGGATGGGCACGAATGGAAAAGGTCTAAATGGAATGCTTTCATCAGAAGGTATTGGAAATTTTCTGAATCCATTATGGTTAAGAAAGCAGATCTGTTGATATGTGATTCAATTGGAATTCAAAACTACATAACGGAAGAATATAAGAAATATAGACCGCAGACGACATACATTGCTTATGGAGCAGATACGGTGAAATCCACACTTAATAGCAAGGATTCAACGTTCATAAATTGGATGGATAAAAATAAGGTAAGGGAGAAGGACTATTATCTTGTCGTAGGGAGATTTGTTCCGGAAAATAATTATGAGTTAATGATTCGGGAGTTTATGCGTTCTAATACGAGAAAAGATTTTGTAATTATCTCAAATGTTGAGAACAATACGTTTTATAAAGATTTGCTTCAAAAGACCCATTTTGAACAGGATAAGCGAATAAAGTTTGTTGGAACGGTCTATGACGGGGAATTATTGAAGAAGATTCGGGAAGAAGCCTTTGGTTATTTCCATGGACATGAGGTTGGCGGCACAAATCCATCTTTGTTGGAAGCAATGGCAAGTACACAGCTTAACCTCCTGCTGGATGTGGTTTTTAACCGTGAGGTCGGTTTGGACGGAGCCGTATATTTTGAAAAAACTCAAGGAAGCTTGGCAAAGCTTATTGCCGTATGCGATGGCATGGACGAGGAAACAATCAAGCAGTATCAAGAGTTAGCTGTTGATCGAATTCAAAATGCGTATACATGGAATCTAATCATTCAAAAATATGAAGCTGTATTTAAAGGGATGAGTCAGCAGTATGTGAACGACATTGCCTTATATCCAGCACAAGGAGTTGTTAAAGCATGAAAGGAATTATCCTCGCAGGAGGAACAGGCTCCCGACTATATCCATTGACTAAGGTTACCAACAAGCATTTGCTGCCAGTCGGGCCATATCCCATGATCTACCATTCGATCTATAAACTTAAAACAGCAGGAATTGACGACATCCTCATTGTCACGGGCCGTGACCATATGGGCGATGTCGTTAATCTTTTGGGCAGCGGCTATGAGTTCGGCGTGAGCTTCTCCTATAAAGTCCAGGATCAGGCGGGAGGCATCGCCCAAGCGCTCGGACTGGCACGAAGCTTCATCGGCTCTGATCCGATGGCCGTCATTCTCGGTGATAACGTGTTCCAGGACGATATGAAGCCGTTCGTCGAGAACTTCAAGAAGCAAGGCAGCGGCGCCAAGATCCTGCTGAAGGAAGTTCACGATCCGGAGCGGTACGGCGTGGCGGAGCTGGACGGCCCGCATATCGTGTCCATCGAGGAAAAGCCCAAACAGCCGAAAAGCAGCATGGCCGTAACGGGCATCTATATGTACGACAACAACGTCTTCGATATTGTCAAAGAGCTGAAGCCTTCCGGTCGCGGAGAGCTCGAGATTACGGACGTCAACAACGCCTATATCCAGCATGGATTGCTTACGTACGACGTGCTGAGCGGCTGGTGGACCGATGCCGGCACGCATGAGTCCTGGGCGCATGCGAACGAACTCGTCCGACATGATGCGTTCGACCTGAACTTCGGGCGCAAGCTTGCGACGGTCTAAAGGAGCGGAATTCAAACGATGAGACTCATCGAGACAAAGCTTCCCGGAGTCCTGATGGTTGAGACCGACGTGTTCGGCGACCACCGGGGCTTTTTTACGGAAAGCTACAATGAACAGAAATTCCGGGAAGCCGGCATCGTCCATGCTTTCATCCAGGATAATCATTCCCTGTCTCAGGAAGCCGGCACGCTGCGCGGCCTGCACTATCAGCTGGCGCCGAAAGCCCAGACAAAGCTGGTCCGCTGCGTAAGCGGGGCGATCTATGATGTCGTAGTTGATTTGAGGCGGCAGTCGCCCACATTCGGACAGTGGCAGGGCTTTATCCTGAGCGAGTCGAACAAGCGCCAGCTGCTCGTGCCGAAGGGCTTCGCGCACGGCTTCTGCACGCTCACGGCCAATACGCAGGTGATGTACAAAGTGGATGAGTATTATTCCAAAGAGCATGACCGCGGCATCCGCTGGGATGATCCTGCTCTCGCTATCGACTGGCCGACGGCTCACGTGGTCCTGTCGGAGAAGGATCGCCAGCATCCCGGTCTTCAAGAAGCGGAGCATCATTTTTGACCTCAAGGAGATGGAGAGAGATGAACCTACTGGTTACAGGAGGCGCCGGCTTCATCGGCAGCAACTTTATTCGGCATATGAAGGAAGAGCATCCGGACTATACGATCGTGAACCTCGACAAGCTTACCTATGCGGGGAATCTGGATAATCTGAAGGATTTGGAGAACGACAGCGGCTACCACTTCGTCAAAGGCGACATCTGCAACGAGGCGCTGGTTCGCCACCTTCTCCGCAATCACGCGATCGACGCCATCGTCAATTTCGCCGCCGAATCCCACGTGGATCGCAGCATCAGCGATCCCGGCATCTTCGTCGCGACGAACATATCGGGCACGCAGGTGCTGCTCGAGGCTGCCCGTGCTTACGGCATCGAGAAATACATCCAGATTTCAACCGATGAGGTGTACGGGTCCCTTGGAGCGACGGGCTACTTTACCGAACAGACACCTCTCGCACCGAACAGTCCATATTCCTCCAGCAAGGCCGGAGCCGACCTGCTTGTGCGAGCCTATCATGAAACGTATGGCATGAACGTGAACATCACCCGCTGCTCGAACAACTACGGTCCCTATCATTTTCCGGAGAAGCTGATCCCGCTCATGATTACGCATGCGCTGGATGACAAGCCGCTTCCTGTCTATGGCGACGGGCTGAACGTGCGCGACTGGCTGCATGTGCGGGATCACGCGGCTGCGATCGATCTGGTGCTTCATCAAGGCAAGCCAGGTGAAGTGTACAACATCGGGGGGCATAACGAGCGGACCAACATCCAGATCGTCGAGCTGATCCTGGAGCGCTTAGGCAAATCCAAGGAGCTGGTCCGTTACGTGGAGGATCGCCTCGGACATGACCGCCGCTACGCGATCGATCCGGCCAAGCTGCAAGCCGAGCTCGGCTGGAAGCCTAAGTATACGTTCGAGACCGGCATCGTCGAAACGATCGACTGGTATCTCGGAAACGAATCCTGGTGGCGAAATATCCAATCCGGCGACTACCGCAATGCTTATGACAACCGCTTCAGGCAGCCGGTTCATGGATAAGCGCAAAGTCATCGTCACCGGGGCAGGAGGCCAGCTCGGCCGAGATCTGGTTTCTTTGCTGAATGAAGAAGAATACGAGACGTTCGGGCTGACCCGCTCCGAGCTGGACTTTTCGAAGCGGGAAGAGGTAGACCGGATCGTGTCCCTCTTGAAGCCGGACATCATCATCCATAGCGGAGCCTATACAAAAGTCGATCAAGCCGAATCGGAGCCTGACGTCGCGCATCAGGTGAATGGAGATGGCGCGGGCTATATCGCGGCAGCGGCAGAACGCATCGGCGCGAAACTGGTCTATGTGAGCAGCGATTACGTATTCGACGGCTCCGCCTCCCAGCCGATTCCCGAATCCGCCGCGACGCATCCGATCAATGTCTATGGAGCGTCCAAGCGGAAAGGGGAGGAGCAGTCGCAGGCTTTGTGCAGCCGCTGCTTTATTGTCCGGACATCATGGGTGTACGGTATTCATGGAGCCAACTTTGTCAAAACGATGCTCAATCTCGCGCGTCAGGGCAAGCCGCTCTCGGTTGTCCAGGATCAAGTCGGCAGCCCGACGTTTACCCGCGATCTGGCCGCTTGCATGCTGGGGTTGATGGATACGGAGCGATACGGCATCTATCATGTCTCGAATTCAGGCTTCTGCTCCTGGTACGAGTTCGCCCAGGCCATCTTTGAGGAAGCAGGGCTTGAGGTCGAGCTCGCCCCCGTTTCCAGCGATCAGTTCGTTCGACCGGCGCGGCGCCCGGCTTATTCGGTGCTCGGGCATGAAGCGCTTCGAGAACATGGGTTTCCCGAGATGCGGCATTGGCGGGATGGCCTGAAGGAATTTGTACGAATGGGTTCTGCAATAAAGCAGCTTCAATAAAATAATCTCGTCATGACCAGCAAGCTTCTTCATCTATGAAACCTCGTTCAACA
Source organism: Paenibacillus albicereus (assembly GCF_012676905.1). NCBI lineage: Bacteria > Bacillati > Bacillota > Bacilli > Caryophanales > Paenibacillaceae > Paenibacillus > Paenibacillus albicereus. The sequence continues at coordinate 1,350,354 of NZ_CP051428.1, forward strand.
CCAAAGGGAGTCGTCACTAAGTATAGAGGACGATGAGCCTGGTGCTGTCTATGTCGTAATCTTGTCGGACGGTATGCTACGTGCAGCCAATCGGATAAGGAGCGGATAGAGAGATGAAACTTGCTGTGATCGGAACGGGATACGTCGGTATCCGCAGCGCGGAGATGATCAAGTACGCTCAAGTCGGTGGTCGAGGTGAACCGCGACCAGCGCTTCAATGTCATCCGCAAGCTGCAAGCGACGCTCGGCGAGCTCGCCGGCCAGACGGATCGACGGCCGCAACCAGTTCACGGAGGAGGAGCTCTCCGGCACGTCCTTCGTCTATTACTCGGTCGGCCGCCCCAATCTCAATAAGGGCGTCCGCGAGCAGAGCCCGGCTCTGCAATTCTAGCGCAAGCAGGCGGCTGGCCGCCGGAAAGGAGGGGGGTCCCCTTGAAGTCGAGCGAATCGATGCAGCTGCTGAACCGCCTCTACGAGCGGGCCGAGAACGAGCCTTGGGACGAAGGAAGCTGGCGGCGGGCCTGGGCGGATATCCGCGACTCCTTCACCGGCAGCCAGTTCTACCATCTCCTGCAGGACAGGGGAGCGCTGAAGGAAGCGCCTGCCTGGCTGCAGGGCGAGCTGAAGGCCGAATCCGAGCGCATCCTGTTCCAGAACATGCTGATCCGCGGCGAGCAGAAAAAGCTGTTCCGCGCCTTCGAGCAGGAGGGCATCCCGCTCATCCCGCTCAAGGGCATCCGCATGGCGGAGCGCTATTTCGGCCACTTCGCGGCGAGGCCGACGACGGATCTCGACGTGCTCGTCCGGCCGAGCGACCTGCAGCGCGCGTCGGCGCTGCTGCGGCGGCTCGGGTTCGAGGACGGCGAGCAGCTGGACGAGGACCATTTCCACCTGCTGTTCAACAAGTTCTACGGCAACCCGATGTTCCCGTTCCTCGCCGTCGAGCTGCACTGGAGCCTCCTTCGCTCCCACGGGCATGAGACGGATGTGGAGGCGCTGTGGAGCCGCACGGCTCCGATGCCCGGCAGCGCCGGCTGCATCCGCGAGCTGAACGACGAGGACACGCTGTACCATGTGTGCCTGCATGCGTTCAACCATCATATGGCGTCGCTGAAGTACGTCGTGGACATCGCCCAGGTCATCGACCGCACATGGGATACGGTATCCTACGAGTCGCTGCTGGAGCGCGCCCGCCGGGACGGCAACCTGGCGAAGCTGACGGCCGTGCTGTCGCTCGTCTACCGGCTCTGCCCGTCGCTGCAATGGGTGAAGCCCCTCGATCGGCGTCGCCGCTGGCCGTTCTGGAGCGAGCGCCTCATGCGGGAGGCCGGGCTCGGCCTCAAGAGCCGGCGGTACTACCTGTTCCGCTTCGCCTCGATCTTCGTCACGTACGACAAGCCGTCCGCGATGCTCCGCCATATCCACTATCTGTTCCTGCCGCCCGCGGATTACGCGCGCTCCCAGTTCCGGGAGGACAAGGGCGGCTCTTTGCTGTCCCTGTACACCCGAATCTACCGGCTGCGGCTGAAGCATCTGCTCGGCAGACGGCCGCGCGCCGGCGCGAAGGAGCTTGACGCCCCATGAGCCTGAATCAGAAACGGGCGCTGATCGCCGTCCTGTCCATCCTGCTGGCGGCGGCGCTGGCGATCGGCGGCTTCGGCTGGTATTTCTACAACTCCATCAAAGGCACCGCCCACAAGGTGTACGAGCCGACGAAGCGTCCGGTCTACGTGAGCACGGACCCCTCCGTCAAGGAGGAAGCGGTGCCCTCCGACAACCTGCCGTTCACGGTGCTCGTGATGGGCGTGGACGAGCGGCGGAACGACGTCGGCCGCGCCGATACGCTGATGCTGCTGGCGGTCAATCCGCAGAAGAACGACGTGCTCATGCTGAGCATTCCGCGCGATACGCGCACGACGATCATCGGCCGCGACACGGAGGACAAGATCAACCACGCCTATGCGTTCGGCGGGGTGAACATGGCCGTGCAGACGGTGGAGAGCTTCCTCGACTATCCGGTGGACTACTACGTGAAGGTCAACATGGAAGGCTTCGAGAAGGTCGTCGACCTGCTCGGCGGCGTGGAGGTGAACAACCCGTTCGCCTTCACCTACGAGGGCCAGGAGTTCGCACAGGGCGACCTCAAGCTGAGCGGAGAGCAGGCGCTGCTGTACTCGCGCATGCGCTACGACGATCCGCGGGGCGACTTCGGCCGGCAGAACCGTCAGCGCGACATCATCCAGCAGGTGATGAAGAACGCGCTCACGATCAGCAGCCTGACCAAGGCGAGCGGCATGCTCGAGCAGATCGGCAGCAACGTGAAGACGGACATCTCGTTCGACACGATGAAGGACCTGCTGGTGAACTATCGGCCGAAGATCGAAAAGATCACGCAAAAAGAGGTCAGCGGCCGAGGCGCGCGCATCGGCGGCATCTATTACTATACCGTCGATCGGGCGGAGCGCGACCGGCTCCACGCGATGATCAAGGAGCACCAGCAGCAAGGCAAGCCGGAGCTGAACTGACGGGCGGGCCGCCCGCAGCCGGCCATCAAGGAGGGAGCATCGCATGGCGAGCAAACGCGCAGCCGGGACCGCGAGCGGCTCCCGGAATCGGACGGCGGCCGGCCGCGGCATGCAGCGGGATGCGGCCCGCCGTAGCGGGGCCTCTGCCGGCTCCGGAAGCGTGGCCGGAGCGGCGGGACCGCGACCTGCGGCTTCGGCCGGAGCGGCCAAGAGGCCTCGCAGGAGCCGGACTAGAGCCCTGTTGTGGGGCTGCTTGCTTTCCTGGCTCGTGCTGATCTTCGTTTTTTCCAGCCAGCCGTATCAGACGCAGTCGATCCAGCCTGCGCTCGAGCGCAAGCTGGACGCGGAGACGGTGCAGAAATGGCTGCCTCCGATGTCGTTCCATTACAACGGACAGCTGTACCTGTCTTCTTATAATCCGTATGACGTGATCGAATTCTTGTTCCGCAAGGCGGCTCATCTGTTCGTCTATGCCGTGCTCGCGGCGCTGGCTTGGGCGCTGGCCCGCCTGTACCGCGTGCCGCCAGGCTTGTCGGCCTTCATCGCGCTGTCGCTGACGGCGCTGATCGCATGCCTGGACGAGTACAACCAGCAATTCTCCCTATCGCGTACCCCCAACCCCGAGGACGTGCTGATCGATTGGATCGGCGGCTGCCTCGGGGTGGTGCTTCTATACCTGTTCTCGACGGCGCTTCGCAGGTCTAACCGCTCGTCCCGCCTCATATCCTAAGGCACGTTCAGGGACGAGGAGGGAGCGGATGTTCCGGAGAAAGAGAAGGCTGCCGATCGGCGGACTGCTGCTTGCGGCCTGCATGGCCGCGGCGCTGTGGCTGACGGTGCGCTCTGCTGCGGGATGGCTCGGAGACGGCGCCGATTCGGGGGGCGCCCGCGAAGTCGTGTCCGAGTTTTACACGATGGAGCGGGAGGGCAACTTCGGAGGGTCCTGGGAACTGTTCCATTCGCAAATGAAGGAGCATTTCACCAAAGACAGCTACATCCAGAAGCGAGCCCATGTATTCATGCAGGATTTCGGCGTCGATACGTTCGGCTTCAAGCTCGGCGAGCTCGAAGAGGTAGGCGCATGGCGGATGGGTGGGGACCAGCCTCAGCTTGGGGAGGTGTTCGCCGTGCCGGTCACGATGACGTATCGCAGCAGCTTCGGCGCGTTCGAGATCAGGCAGGACGTGTTCGTCGCGCAGGAGTCCGGTGAATGGAAGGTCCTCTGGTCATATCAAGGCGAATCCGACACGGAATAACCTTGACATGATACGAAATGTATCGTAAATTGAAGAAAGCGAGGTGGTTTCCATGAAGGCTTACAACCCGCCCAAAGTCATCATGCATGAACAGGTCGAATTCGGCACCGTGAACATCAGCAACAACTTCTTCTACCGCTGGTGCAAGCAGTTCAATTTCCGGCCGTTCATCTGCAGGCTGTTCTATGGTTCCGGAAGCGTAGGCGGAGCCGGCGGCTTCAACGAGCCGTTCTCCGGCATCAAGGGAACACCGAAGTGACGGCCAGTCCTGGCTGAAAATGAGGTGAAGCAGCGTGATCAAGACCTATGCCGCACCTAGAGTGCTCGTCCATCAGGCGGTTGAGTTCGGCACCGTCAATATCAGCAATAATTTTTTCTACCAATGGTGCAAGTGCTATGATTTCCGGCCGTTCATCTGCCGTCTGTTCTACGGCAATATCGGCCCGACCGGCGGAGGCAAGGGCGTCTCGACACCGCTTGGCCATCTGGAAGGCTGGACGCCGAAGAAGTAGAGGACTCAGCAGACTGGATGGGGTGGATGTCGATGAAGCCGTATTGCGCTCCTGCCGTGCTCGGCCACCAATCGGTGGAGTTCGGCACGGTCAACATCAGCAACAACTTTTTCTACAAGTGGTGCAAAAGCCAGAACTTCGCGCCGTTCATCTGCCGGCTGTTCTACGGCCCGGGCGGACCGGGAGGTCCGTGCGGCTGCGGAACGAAGCCGCTCGGCTACCTGGACCGGTACGACGGCCTCAAGTAGACGGCGTCGCAGGCGGACGAGCGCGGAGGCGCGCAAGCAGGCTCGAAGAGGGGAACAGGCCTATGGCTGTTCCCCTCTCTCGGGTCGGCATTGCGGCGAATTGTCACATATGGGGTGATACGAAATGTATCTTTATCAAGCGATCGTGGGCGGCAAGCGCATCCGGTTCGAGGTGCAGACCGAACATCTGAAGGAATGGATCGCCGCGCGTTTCCCGGAGGATCGGGGACAGCCGGCGGCAGTCCCGGCTGGGAGCGGCAAGGCTGCGGTTGAGGCGGCCTCGCGTCTGGCGGTCGAGGGCAACGCGAGGGCGACGGACGAGGAAAGCGCGTCGGAGGACGCGGTGCTGTACATAACGGATTTTTACGGCTCGATGTATGACGAGGGACCGGTGGAGATCGAGGCGGCAGGCGACACGATCACGTATACGCGCAAGGATTATCGGTTGGAGACATCGGCGGACGGGTCCAGCGTGAAGCTCCAGGTGTTCGACGATCTGGCGCTGAAGCATGCGCTCATCAACTGGTACAGCGCCTGGCTGATCCATCATCGGGCGGGACTGCTCGTGCACAGCTCCTGCGTCGTCGACGGCGGCAAGGCGTGGATGTTCGTCGGGCACAGCGGAGCAGGCAAGTCGACGGCGGCCGAGCTGTCGGCGCCGCGGCCGATCCTGTCGGACGAGGCGACGCTGCTGCTGCTGGACGAGGACGGCGGCGTCACGATCTACGATTCCCCGCTGCGCAGCGAGAACGAGGATCGCGGCGAGGCGGATGCCTGTCCGCTGGGCGGCATTCATTTCCTCCTGCAGGCCCCGGACGTGCGGCGCGAGCCGGTGAGCAAGGTCGATGCGCTGATCGGCCTGATGGACAAGGTGTTTTACTGGAAGCACAGCAAGACGGAGACGGCCAAGATGATCGCGGTCTGCCGCGAGGTCGTGCAGCGCGTGCCGGCGTATGAGCTGCATTTTCAAAAAAACGATGCGTTCTGGGAGGTCATCTCATGACAGTGCTGGCGAATCAGCTCCTGAAGCGGCAGGAGTCCGTCGAAACGGCGGAGCTTGACGGCGAGTGGGTGCTGCTCGATCTGGAGAGCCACTCGATCACGAAGGTGAACGAGATGGGCGGCTACATCTGGGAGCTGCTGGAGACATGCCCGACCATCTCGCAGCTGGCGGAGCGCGTCGCGACGGAGTACGCGGCGGATCCGGTCCAGGTGCAGGCCGACGTGGAGGTGTATGTCGCGGAGCTCGTTCGCGTCGGGCTGATCGTGCATGAATAGTCCGGCCGGCAACTTGGCCCCTATGGTGGCCGCCTTGATTCAAAAGCGCGGCGCCATGGAGCTGACCTCCTTCGGCATGAGCATGTATCCCTTAATCCGGGAAGGCGACGTCAGCCGCTTCGAGCGCGTTCGCGCGCGGGACCTGGAGGTAGGGGATGTATGCTTGTTCGTAAGCGGCAGCGGCATCCTGACCGGGCATCGCCTGGTCGAGATTCGCGGCGAGGGCGCTGGCCGGCAGTACGTGTTCCGCGGGGACACGAGCTACATCGCCGACGACCCGGTCGGTCCCGAGGCGATCCTCGGCCTCTGGACCGGCGTCCGCCGGGCGCGGCGCGGCGGGGGGACGGGGACGGCCCGTGCCGCCGTCGGCGCTGGTGCTCTAGCGGGTAGAGCCGCGGAAGCGGGCGGGGCCATGGCGGCTGGAGCGGGCGGTGCAGGCGGGGCGATGAGAGGCGGAGCGCGGTGGGCAGGAGCCGCGGAATTCGGCGGAAAGTGGATCACGCCGAAGCACTGGCAGGCGCGGGTGCTGCGCTGGCTCGTGCTGCGCTATCCGCTGACGCGCAAGTTCACGCGCAAGCTCGGGACGTGGAGCATGTCGCGGAAGCCGATGTACCGGGCGGCTTCGCGATGAGTTAGGGGTTCGCGCAATGCGAGGTAAACCCGAGCAGCTCGGAGCGAACGGCTGCTCGGCGTCGGAGGTACGCGGAAAAACCGAGTAACTCGGGCCGAAGTGGTGCGCCGGCGTCGGAGTTGAGCGGAAAAACCGAGTAACTAAGGTCGAACGGGTGCCCCAGCATCGGAGTAGCGCGGAAAAACCGAGTAACTCGGGCTAAAGTGGTACCCCGGCGTCGGAGGTACGCGGAAAAACCGAGTAACTCGGGCCGAAGTGGTGCGCCGGCGTCGGAGTTGCGCGGAAAAACCGAGTAACTCGGGCCGAAGTGGTGCCCCGGGGTCGGAGGTACGCGGAAAAACCGAGTAACTAAGGTCGAACGGGTGCCCCAGCATCGGAGTAGCGCGGAAAAACCGAGTAAATCGGGCGAAGTGGTGCCCCAGCGTCGGAGGTATGCGGAAAAACCGAGTTAGCCGGGTTCGAAGTGGGCGTTAGGCAGGCAAGAACTCGAAAAAATCGAGTTCATGCGCGCTGGCGAGGGCTTCCGGGTGGAGTTAAGTCGAACAAATCGAGTTAGCCGAATTCGAGGTGGGCTGCAACCCGAAAAAGTCGGGCTGCGGGCATGAAGGTGAGCCGGGTGCCGATTCGTGAGGCGGAAGCGGAGGGAATGGAGCTGCCGGGCTAAGCGAGACATGGAGCGCGGCGGTGCAGGGAGATTGACTGTCGGGCGTGCCGGCAACAGCAAAGCGGCCGACCGATATCGCGCAACGCGAAATCAGCGCCAGCAGCTGAGGCGATAGAAATAGCAACGGGAGAATGGGCAAGGAGGCGGGGGCATGGCTTTCGGCAGTGGGAAGGCAAGAAAAGCTGGCAACGGACGGGCGGCAGTCGAGCCGACGGAAGGCGAGCGAGCGGGGGGCGAAGGAGCGGCGGCGGCGCTGAGGCAGCGGCTGGCGGACAGCTGGCTGCGGCTCGGCGCGGACATCAACGAAGCGCGGCAGTTCCAGCGCTACGAGCTCGTGTTCACCGACCGCGAAGCGGCGGTGATCGACGAGCAGGGCCGTCTGCAGCGGCGCTTCCCGAAAGGCACGATCGACGAGATCGAGCTGCGGGAAGGCGTTGCAGGAGGCGCGCTCGTGCTGCTGACTCGCGACGGCATGCGCGAGGCGGCGCGCTTCACGCTTCCGCATCTGGAAGCGTACCGCATCGCCATGCCGCGCATCGCCGCATGGCTGGAGGAGCCGCTCCCGGTACCCGGAGCGGCGGCCAATGCGCCGGCCGGCGACGCCGCCGGCGCGAGCCCCGCCGCGCCGCAGGCTGGCGCGGCGCCCAAGCTTCCGCCGCGCGTGCGCCGAGGCGCGGCGGGCACGGCCGCTGCGCTCGGCGCCGGCGATGCCGCCGCCGCGCCCGCGGCCGGCCGCGCTTGCCGCGTCTGCGGCAAGCGCCTCTGGCACCGTCGCACCAAGTGCCTCCGCTGCAGCAACAAAACCCTCATGGTCCGCCGCATCCTGGCGTACGCGCAGCCGCATCGCCGGCTGATGATCGCCAGCGGCGTCCTGCTGCTCTTCAGCATCGCCTTCGAGCTCATCCCGACGTACCTGATGAAGCTGCTCATCGACAACTTCACCGGCGGCGGCAGCCGCAGCGCGCTGCTCTGGCTCATCGTGGCGATGGCGGCCGTGCATCTGGTCGGCACGGGCGTCTCGATGGCCCGCAGCTTCATCGGCCTGCGCTTCGGCGGCAGGCTGATGGGCGATATCCGCAAGCATGCGTTCGACGCGATCCTGAAGCTGTCGATGAGCTATTTCGACCGGCGGCAGGTGTCGCAGTTCATCAGCCGCGTGCAGAACGATACGGAGGAGCTCAAGCAGTTCCTCACCGAGGGCTTCATCCAATTCCTCTCGCAGGTGCTGCTCGCGGTCGGCGTGCTCGGCCTGCTGTTCTACCTCAACGCGCCGCTGACATGGATGATCCTCATCCCGGTGCCGTTCCTGGCATTCGGCTTCTTCTGGCTCTGGCCGCGCATCCGCATCCTCTGGTACTCCCAATGGATGAGCGTCATGAACGTCAACAACGTCATCGGCGAATCGCTGCAGGGCATCCGCGTCATCAAGGCGTTCGCCCAGGAGCAGCGGGAAAAGAAGCGCTTCGCGCAAGCGAACGACACGCTCGTGAAGCGCATGATCTCGATGGGCAATCTGTGGATGAGCGTCTCGCCGCTGTTCTCGCTCGTCATCGCGGCGTTCGGCCTGCTCGTCTGGTACGCCGGCGGCAAGTCGGTGCTCCAAGGGGGCATGTCGCTTGGCTCGCTGACGGCTTACGCGTCGTATCTGGTCATGTTCTTCGGTCCGCTGCAGGCGTTCGGGGCCTCGCTCAACATGATTAACCGGGTGATGGGCTCGGCCGAGCGCATCTTCGAGCTGATGGACGCGAAGAGCGACACGCCGGACCGTCCGGATGCGGTGCAGCTGACGAGCGCGCAGGGCGAGATCCGGTTCGAGGGCGTGCGCTACGGGTATGACAAGAGCAGAGCCGTGCTGAAGGATCTGGACTTAACCATCCGCCCCGGCGAGATGGTCGGGCTCGTCGGTCCGAGCGGCGCCGGCAAGTCGACGCTCATCAATCTCGTCTGCCGGTTCTACGACCCCGATGCCGGGAGCATCCGCCTGGACGGCATCGACCTGCGGGACATCGCTCAGGAAAGCCTGCGCGCGCGCATCGGCGTCGTGCTGCAGGAGACGTTCCTTTTCGACGGGACGATCGCCCAGAACATCGCCTACGGCAGGAAGGACGCCTCGCCCGAGCTCATCATCGAGGCGGCGCGCACGGCGGGGGCGCACGGCTTCATCTGCGGCTTGCCGGAAGGCTACGAGACGCAGGTCGGGGAGCGCGGGCACCGCCTCTCCGGCGGCGAAAAGCAGCGCATCGCGATCGCCCGCGCCGTGCTGCTCGATCCGGAGATCCTCATCCTCGACGAGGCGACCGCCTCGGTCGACACGGAGACGGAGCGCGCCATCCAGGAGGCTCTGGCCCGCCTGGTCAAAGGGCGCACGACGATCGCGATCGCCCACCGTCTCTCCACGCTGCGCGGCGCCGACCGGCTGATCGTGCTGGAGCAGGGCCGGATCGCGGAGACCGGCACGCATGACGAGCTGTACCGAAGCAAGGGCACGTACTATCGGCTGGTGGAATCGCAGAAGCAGATGACCGAATCGGAGGTGGGATGATGAACGGCAACCTGGTGTTCATGAACCGTTCGAAGCCCTATGAGGTGATGCTGTTCCACAGCCGCGAAGGCTATCTCAAGGCCGTGCTCGGCGGAGAGCCGATGGGCCGCGTCAAGCTCGTGCGCTGCTTCCCGTATTCGCTGCCGGACCGGCTCATCTCGGTGCGGACGGCCGATACGGGCAAGGAGCTGCTCCTCCTGCCGAGCCTCGACCAGCTGGAGGAGGAGAGCCGCATCGCGGCCGTCATGGAGCTGGAGCGGGAGTACACGATTCCCCGCATCGAGCGCATCGTCTCCATCCGCAAAAAAGGACCGGAATGGATCTGGGCGGTCGAGACCGATTACGGTCCGAGCACGCTGCACATGAGCATCCTGCACGAAGGCATCCACAGCCTGACGGACGGCCGCTGGATCGTGACCGACGACGACGGACGAAGGTTCGAGCTGTCGAACCTGGACCGCATGGACAAGCGGAGCCGCGAGCAGTGGGAAAAAATCGGCTAGACCGGCAGGCAGCGGAGCGGCGAAGCAGACGAACCGAATTCCGGCATTCGGAGACGAAAGCCGGATTTTTTTATAATATCGCTAAATAAAGAAGGAATTCTTCTTCTTTGGTCGAAAATGTAAGCGTATACATAACCAGCCAGCAGATTTCGACACTTTTCAGCGAAATCAGGCGCTCAGCGGCTTGACGAATGGCGGGATTTGTCCTAAATTAAAGAAGTGTTGATACAGAACGTAACATAAACATAAATGCTCGAGGGACGAATGCTGCTCTCGATTCTATACTGCGGATTGCTTGCTGGCCCAGAAGCAGGACGACATCCCAAAGGGGGAATCATGATGAAATCAAGCGATCTGTTCCATTGTCTCAGCTGCGACCGCCAGCTGTCGGGGGCCGAAGCCTCGGTGCTTTTCCGGACGGGCTTCTACCGCGTCTCCTACCGGCTCGGATGCTGCAGCGCCTGCGAGGAGCAGGCAGCCGGAGGACCGGCGGCCGAACGAGACGCGCAGGCTCCGGGAGCGCGAGACATCGCGCATTCGCGCTTTGCCCACTACTCGATCTCGGCCTGATCGGCAGGGATGGAAAAAAAGTAACCAAGATACGTTTCGTATCCAATAGATTCGGTTAAGGAGAATGGGGTAAGACGATTCGAGTCGGAGGAGTGATTGGAGATGAATGCGAAAGGCCAGATGTTCCACTGCCTGGGCTGCGGGCAGCTGCTGCACCTCGAAGCGGCGGGCAAGCTGTTCCAGACCGGATTCTATCAGGCGTCCTATCCGCTTGGCAGCTGTACGTCCTGCAGCGAGCCGGAGCCTGCGGCCGGCTCCGGCTCGACCGCGAATCCGGATGAGTCCGGCGCCGGCCGGGGACCCGGCTTGTCTCCGTCCGAACGGTTGTACGGTCCCTCGATGCGAAGCGCCTGATTCCGTTCCGGCGGCCAGACGAATGCCGGTCGCGCCGAGCTTCTTGGATGCGGGATCATAGCCTTCATTCCTGGACGAGCCTCTGACGGTCCGCCATTCGCAGCCTCATGTATCGGCACTGTTTTTTCTGCATCCGCCATCCCGGCCTCTGACCAGGCCGGGATGCTTTTTTTTCGGCGCGGATCGGCACGACGCCGAGTCTCGCCGCCTCCGCGAGAAATCCTTTGTTTCCTTAACCCGATCGAGCCGACTTGAAACAGGCCTTTTGTAAAAAGCTTAGCCGGATAAAGGGAGCCTGATTTCCAACCGCGGCGCGGATAGGCTATAATAGGCTGGATATGGATGGAAACGGAGGGAGGTCAACATGCTGAGCCAGCCTATCGTACAATTGAAGCAAGTGACGAAGCGGATCGGCGGCAAGACGATCATCGACGGTCTGACGCTCGATCTTCCGCAAGGAGAAGTGTTCGGCTTTCTCGGACCGAACGGATCCGGCAAGACGACGACGATCCGCATGATGGTCGGCCTGATGCGCATGTCGGAGGGAGATATCGTCATCGGCGGCTCCAGCATCCGCACCGATTACGAAAAGGCGATCCGCCATGTCGGAGCGATCGTGGAAAATCCGGAGATGTACAAATTTCTGACCGGCTATCAGAATTTGCTGCACTACGCGCGCATGGTGCCGGGCATCAGCCGCAACCGCATCGACGAGGTCATCCGGCTTGCCGGCCTGGACAAGCGCATCGAGGACAAGGTCAAGACGTACTCGCTCGGAATGAGGCAGCGTCTCGGCGTCGCCCAGGCGCTGCTGCACAAGCCTTCGCTGCTCATCCTCGACGAGCCGACGAACGGACTGGACCCCGCGGGCATCCGCGAGCTGCGCGACTACTTGCGCCGGCTGGCGGCGGAGGAGGGCACGACGGTGTTCGTCTCCAGCCATCTTTTGTCGGAGATGGAGCTGATGTGCGATCAAGCGGCGATCATCCAGGCGGGACGCCTGATCGACGTCCGCCGCCTGCGCGGCGGCGAGGAGGCGGATGCGGCAGGCGGCCGCAGGCCGGCGCAGACGCTGTTCGAGGTCGACCGCCCGGACGAGGCGGCGGCGATGATCCGGGACGGGATCCGGACGGCGGAAGGCGTTCCGGCTCAGGTCCAGGTGCGCGGCGGCGACGGGGCGATCGTGCTGGACGCCCATCGGGCCGATATCGCCGAGATCAACTCGCTGCTCGTGCGCGGCGGCATTCTCGTGTACGGCATCCGCTCCGCCGGCAAGACGCTGGAGGAGCAATTCCTGGAAGTGACGGGAGGGGAATCGGTTGTTTGATTTTGCGGCTCTCGTCGCGAACGAGAATATGAAGATTTACCGGCGTCCGCGGGCATGGATCATGCTCGGCCTGCTGGCGCTGCTGGCGGCGGCGATCGCGCTCATCGCCTCGGCCTCCTCGAGCTCGCCGCTCGAGATGTGGCCGATGACGAGCATCATGCTTCTGCTGCTCTTGCCGCTGGCCAACATCTTCAGCGTCATCATCGCTGCCGACAGCGTCGCCGGCGAATTCACCGGCGGCACGATCAAGCTGCTGCTGATCCGGCCTTGGACCCGCTCCAAAGTGCTGCTGTCCAAGTACGTCTCGGTGCTCCTTTTCGTGATCTTCTCGCTGCTCGTCGTCTATTTGTCCGTCCTGCTGATCAACTCGGCGGTGTTCGGCTACGAACGGGGCGTCGCGGCCGAGGAAGCGTTCGGCGTCCTCGATCCGGGCCTGTCGGCCTGGTCGTACTACCATCAGTACTTCCTGCTCGAGCTGATCTCCTCGATCGTAGGGGTGACGCTCGCCTTCATGATTTCGGCGGTGTTCCGCAGCAGCGCCCTGTCAATCGGGCTGTCGCTGTTCCTGCTGCTCATGGGCGCGACGCTGTCGCAGCTGCTGCAGCTCGTGGACAAGGCATGGGTGGACTACGTGCTGTTCCAGCATCTCAGCCTGACGCGCTACATCGGCAGCGGAGGCGCGAGCGGCGAGCTGCATTCCGGCTCCCCGATGACGATGGGCTTCTCGCTGTCCGTGCTCGCCGGCTACTACCTCGTCTTCATGGCGCTGTCCTGGTTCGTGTTCACCAAAAGGGACGTCGCGGCCTGACGGGCGACGAACGCGATCCGGCTGCGCGCAGCGCAGCGATGCGCTTAGCCTGCCGCGCTCAAGGCGGCAGGCCGCCAAGGTCTGGATTCGCGCTGCGGAGCCCTTCCCTGAGAACAGCCCCGCGCTCGATATTCGAGCGCGGGGCTGTTTGCCGCGCGTCCGGATTGCAGCGGTGCCGCGGATCGGGCGCGAATCCTTCTCTTCGCTTGCCATTTGCATGCCGATGTTTTACATTGACATTATAGCAGGTCAAAAAAACAAAAGAGGGGAACGGTCCAGGATGACTCCGCGCACGAAGGAACAGAACGAAGAAATCCGGCTTCGCCGTCTGGCGCAAATTCGCAAGGCAGCAGCGGAGGTGTACGTGAACACCGGGAGCCTGATGGAAATTCGCGACGTAGCCGTGCAGGCCGGTCTCGGCTATGGCACGGTCTATCATTACTACAGCAACAAAGCCGACTTGCTCCACGATTTGCTGTGGGACGCGCTGGAGCGGGCAGCGGGATGGCTGGAGGGCAAAGCGGCAGCCGCAGGTAGCCGAAGCTTGGCGCAGGAAGCGGCCGATGCCGCAGCCGGCCTCCGGATGGGCGAGGATACTGCCGATGCCGCAGGCGGCCTCCGGATGGGCGAGGATACTGCCGATGCCGCAGCCGGCCTCCGGATGGGCAAGGATACTGCCGATGCCGCAGCCGGCCTCCGGATGGGCAAGGATACTGCCGATGCCGCAGCCGGCCGAAGGGCAAGCCTCGGAGCGGCCGATGCCGCAACGATGGAGCCGGGCCTCTCGGCAGACGCCAGCTTCCGGCTGCTGCGGCTTTGGGCGGAGGACCCTGCCCTATATTTGCTGCATAAGCTGGCCGGAGAAGGCTTCGCCCCGCTGCCCGCAGCGCGCTCGGCTCCGCTTATGGACGCCTATCGCCGGGAGGTGCTGGCGCCGCTCGCCGTGCGGATGGAACGGGGGCGCGACGCCGAAGCATCCTCTGCAGCCGACGCCGATGCCCCGGAGCTGCCGCTTGGGCTGCGCCGCGCGGAAATGCTGCTGGCCGCTTTGGCCGGCTGCGCCTTGCTCTCGCTTCGCCGCGGAAGGCTGAGCGAGGAAGCGGCAGACATCGTTCATTTTTTGACCGGAGCGCCGAATCAAGCGGTGAAGGAGCGAATCGAATCCAGATGATCCTACTGAAATCGTCCAAGGAGATCGAAGAGATGAAGCTGGCGGGCCGGATCGTGGCGGACTGCTACCGCGTGGTCGCCGGCCTGATCGAGCCCGGCATCACGACCCGGGAGATCAATGACGCTGTCGCCCGGCATATCGTCAAGCTGGGCGGCAAGCAGGTGACGAAGGGCTACAACGGGTTCCCTGCCGAAACCTGCACGTCGGTCAATGATGTCGTCGCTCACGGCATTCCGTCGAATCGGGCGCTGGTGGATGGCGATCTGCTGAAGCTCGACATCGTCGCGCAATATGGGGGCTGGCACGGCGATTCCTGCAGGTGCTTCGCGGTGGGCGAAATCCGGCCGGAAGCCCGGAAGCTGATGGAGGTGGCCGAGGAATGTCTGAATCGGGGAATTGCCCGCGCGGTTCCCGGCGGCCGTCTCGGAGACATCACGTCCGCGATCCAGCAGCATGCGGAGGCGAACGGGTTTTCGGTCGTGCGCGACCTGCTCGGGCATGGAATCGGGCGAAGCATGCACGAGGAGCCCAATTACGAGCATATCGGCACGGCCGGCAAAGGCATCCGCCTGAAGGAGGGCATGGTGTTCACGATTGAGCCGATGATCAATGAAGGCACGTTCCGCATCTCGATCGACGGCGACGGGTGGACGGCAAGAACGGCGGACGGCAAGCTGTCGGCCCAATACGAGCATACGGTCGCCGTCACGGCGGACGGCCCGCTGATTCTGACCGCCCTGTAGCTGCCGGGCGGTCCGGCTTCCTTTTACAGCAGCGGAGACAGCATGTGCGCTACGACCTCCGCTGCCTTTTGCATCCGGGGACGCTTCTCGAACTCGTGCAGGGTCACCTCGTAGCAGTCCTGCAGATCCGTCGCGAAGTCCTCTTCCAGCCGCGAGATCGCCTTGGCGCTGTACACATGGGCGTTGATCTCGAAGTTGCTGAAAAAGCTACGCATGTCCATGTTCGCCGTGCCCACCGAGGCGAGCAGCCGGTCGACGATCATGACCTTGGCGTGGATGAAGCCCTTGCGGTACCGGTAGATGCGCACGCCTGCCATGAGCAGGTCCTCCACGTAGGAGAGCGACGAGTAGAGCACGAGCTTGGAGTCCGATCGATGCGGCAGGATGATGCGCACGTCGACGCCGCTCAGCGCCGCCGTCCGCAGCGCCATGAGCACGCTCGGATCGGGGATGAAGTACGGCGTCGCGATGTACACCTTTTCCTTGGCGGCGCTGATCGCGGAGAAGACCCCTTCGAGGATGGCGTCGGAGCTCGTGTCCGGCCCGCTGGCGACGATCTGCACCTGCTCCTCGCCGATGCAGCCGTGCTCCGGCAAGTACTCCGGCTTTTCCAGGCGCTCCCGCGCGGTGAACCACCAGTCCCTCATGAATACGAGCTGCAGGTAATAGACGGCGTCTCCCGTCAGCTTGATATGCGTATCGCGCCAGAAGCCGAGCATCGGATCCTTGCCGAGGTATTCGTCCCCGATATTGATGCCCCCGACGAAGCCGACCGTGCCGTCGACGACGACGATCTTGCGATGGTTGCGGAAGTTGACGCGCTTGTCGAAAAAGGCGATCCGCGGCGTGAGGAAGCACTGCACGCAGACGCCGGCCTCCTCCAGCTCCTTGACGAACCAGCTCTTCAGCTCCAGGCTGCCGATGCCGTCGTAGATGATGCGGATCTCGACGCCTTGCTTCGCCTTGCGAAGCAGCGCTTCCTTGAAGCGGCAGCCGATCTCGTCGTCGCGCAGTGTGTAGTAGTCGAGATGGATATGATGTCGGGCCTTGTCCAGCGCGTCGAGGATGGAGGCATAGGTCGCTTCGGCGTTCGTCAGCACCTCCGTCTCGTTGCAGCCGGTGATCGGGAGCATCGAAAAGCTGCCGAGCAGGTTGAACAGCCGCTCCTCGTGCTTGAAATCGGGAGCCTCCATATCCTCCGCCCGATGGACGAGCGCGCTCTGGCGGAGAGCCTTGAGCTGCACCTCGCGGGCGATGACGCCGCGGCGGCGGACGGTACGGCGATTCTGGAACTCCTTGGCCAGGAAGTAATACATGACGAAGCCGATGACCGGCAGCACGAATAGGATGAGCAGCCAGGCGACGGTCTTGCTCGGCTGGCGGTATTCGGCGATGAGGATGGTCATGATTTGAAAGAGGAACACGAGGAACGCGATCAGCAGCCAGAACATGGGGCACCTTCTTATAGGAGATGAAATAGGATCTTCTTTATAAGTATCAACGATGGACGGTGATTTCAAGCAGGAATCGGAGAGGGTTTCCCGCCATCGACGGGAGAGCCGGAATCGACGAGCAGCCGAGCCGGATTTTCGTCCTCCTCCGCAACAGCTGTCCATCTGCGCGGCTTTTTCACGATCGCGGTCCCGCATCGCGTCCCGACTCGGCGCGGACGGTGTCATCAACCGCCCTCGCGGCGAATACATACTACATAGCACGAGCCTATACTGCGGGAGGGATCGAGCATGTTCAAGGAAAACAAGCGCTTGACGGCAGCCGACACGCTGATCGGCCAAGGCACGCGCGCGGAGGGCACGCTGTCCTGCCAGGCCAGCCTGCGCATCGAAGGGGAATACCGAGGCGACATCGAGTGCAAGGAGGACGTGATCGTCGGCGAGAGCGGAGTGGTCCGCTCGAACATAGCCGCGCGCGACCTGACCATCTCCGGCAAGGTGTACGGCGATGTCGTCACGACCGGCCGGCTCACGATCCTGAGCAGCGGGCAGCTTCACGGCAGCGCGACGACGGCGTCGCTGCTCGTGCAGGACGGCGGCGTCCTCAGCGGCAGCTGCCGCATGGAGGCTCCGCGTCCGCAGGAGTCGCCGCAGCCGGCGGCCGCGCCGCAGCCGCAGGCGGCCCGCCAGGTCCACAGCGGCGAGCCGGCCCCGCCGCGCGAGCTCCGCGAAGGCGTCGCGAAGGAGCGCCGCCAGGCGGGCTGAGCGTAGTCGAGCGCGGGGCGAGCGCCGGCAGGCGCGGGCTGAGCGTCGGCAGGCGGGCTGAGCGTCGGGCAGGCGCGGGCTGAGCGCCGGTAGGCGGGCTGAGCGTCGGGCAGTCGGCTGAGCGTCGGCAGGCGGGCTGAGCGTCGGCAGGCGCGAGCTGAGCGCCGGCAGGCGCATGGCGTCGGCAGGCGCGCTGAGCGTCGGCAGGCGCGGGCTGAGCGCCGGTAGGCGCGAGGCGGCTTGAAAGGCCCTTTTGCAACGGATGACCGCCGCGGGGGCCAGACTGCCTCCAAGCGGCGAATGGTGCGGGTCAGTAGCGCTGAAGGTGTCCGGACTACCCTCACTGGGTGCGCGGTGCGGTGAGTCGAGCGCTGAAGGGGTCCGGACTACCTCCATTCGGCGAATGGTGCGGGTCCAGCGCGTATGAAGGGGTACAGACTACCTTCACTGGACGCGCGGTGCGGTGAATCGAGCGTTGAAGGTGTCCGGACTACCTTCATGCGTCGAGTGGAACGGTGAGTCGAGCGCTGAAGGGGTCCGGCCATGACCGCAATCTACACTAGTAGCATTCATTTGAAGCCTTACAGACTTGTTTCGCGGCTGGTGAATAATCCGCTTGCCTAATTTATCGTTTTGGGCTATTCTTTGACAAAAGCCAAGCGATGATGCTTGAGCTTACCATCAATGGCTTGGACGAAGCACGTCCTGCTGCTTGACTGGATTGAATCCCGATTTCGTTTTCTTTCGTTCGTGAAAGGAAGCGTAGCGGCGACTTTATCCGGTTGCGCGGCAGGACGTTTTTTTGTGGCCAATCATAAGGCGGCGAATGGAATGAAGTCAAAAGAAGACCAGGAGTTCGAGGAGGCGCATGCGGTCTGGCTGAACGGTCATCTCCGCAAGCGCAAAGGGGAGCGGAGAGACCGGCTGAAGCGAGGTCACGGACATGGAGAAAAGCTGTTTCTCAAAAAGGTATGGTGGCCGCTGTTCGGTACGCTCGACGAGCTGCACCCCGAGTATGAAGTAAGCGACTGGCGCGGGGCGAAATGCTACCTGGACTTCGCATGGCTGCGAGGCGATCTGCGCTTCAACCTCGATGTGAAAGGTTACGGACCGCATGTAGAACAGACGGATCGGACGAAGTATGAGCGAGAGCTTCTGCGTGAGATCCAGCTTCAGTTTTATTTTTTTCGAAATGTGCCGATTCCCTACGACACGCTTGCTAGAGACCCGCAGCTGCTACAGCATATGATGAGGCAACTGCTCCATACGTATGAGCGTGACGGCAAAGATCGCGATAAAGGCTTATCTCTAGTGGAGCAAGAATTGCTCCGTTATGCCAAGCTGCAATGGGGGCAATCTATCCTTATAAAGCTGCTGCAGCGCTCGGCCTTCATCCTAGAACGGCGAGCGACAATATGAAGAAGCTTGCTGCCAAGGGCAGGCTCAAGCCTATAGGGAACAAGCCACGTGTAAGTCGCTACGAGTACGTGCGTCAAGAGTTCGAGAACTAAAATCTGGATTGAAGACAATCGGGTCCGGACTGCCTTCAGGCGGCGAACGGAGCGGGCCAGCGAGCGTCGAAGGGGTGCGGACTGCCTTCAGGCTGCCTCCCGCCCCCTCCTCATCGCCGCCGAAGAAACTCCAGGATCGGCCGCAGCCGCTGCCGGGGGGCGGCGGCAAGCAGATCGCCCTTCTCCTGCAGCCGCTCCGCGATATTGAGCAGATGGAAATCTCCGATCTGCGCGCCGGCGCGGATTTCGTCCCAGCCGAGCGGCGTGGACACGGTCGCCCCCGGCTTGGCGCGCGGAGTATAGGGAGCGGCGATCGTCTTGCCTTGGTAGTGCTGCAGGTAATCGAAGTAGATGCGGTCTCCGCGATTTTTCTTGAGCCGCTCGACGGTGAACAGGTCCGGCCGTTTTTGCGTCATGTACTCGCCGACGAACTGCCCGATCGAACGCAGCTCGTCGAAGGTAAGCCGGTCCTCCAGCGGCACGATCAGCTGCACGCCGGTTGCTCCGCTCGTCTTGGCCAGCGACTCGATGCCGAGCGAAGCGAGCTGCTCGCCGACGAGCAGAGCGGCCTCCATGATGCGGGGCTCCTCCTCCTGCGAAGGATCCAAGTCGATGACCCATTCCGGCGGATGCTCCGAATCCTGCGCGAGGTCGAACGAAGCGTGGAATTCAAGGCAGGCCAGATTGCCGAGCCAGAGCAGTGTCGGCAGCTTGTCCAGCACGACGTAGTCGATTCCGCCTCCGAGGCGCGAGCGGACGAATTCCGGACGGGGCTCCGGACAGTTTTTTTGATAAAAGAACTTGTCATGGATGCCATGCGGATAGCGGATCGTCGTCAGGTGCCGGTCGCGGCAATGGCGGATCAGATAGGGGGAGAGCTGAATCAGCTTCTCCAGGAACATCAGCTTCGTCACGCCGGCCTCCGGCCAGAGCGGCTTGGACGGGTTCGTGATGGTGAGCGTGACGCCGTCGACGGTTAGTTCTCCTTGCTCGTGCTTGATCGCCATGCTTCGCCTCCCCCTTCTCCGTTCAGCTCGTCCTGCGGCCGAAGCCCGCCAGCTTCGGATGGCGGAGCTGCCCGGCTTCGGTCACCTCCAGACCCGTGACGGTGCAAGGAAGCGGGGCTTCCAGCCAAACGACCCGCTCGCCCTTGAGATCCGAGGGCAGAGCCGCAAAAGGAAGCTCGCCGTGCTGCCGGCGGCCTTCTTGAAAGGCTTCCTCGGGAACGAGCTGCTTGGTCAGCAGCGCCCTCATCTCTCCCGTCAACCCCAGCGATACGCTGCCGAAATACTGCCCTTCCAAGCTCATGACCAGGCTGGCGGCCTGTCCCTCCCGGACTTTCAAGCCGACGATGTCCACATCGAGCCGCAGCGCGGTCTTGGTCTTGAACCAATCTCGATGGGTTTTGGCTGCGCGGTAGGGAGCCGTCAGCCGTTTGCTGACGACGCCTTCCCAGCCCTGCTCCTGCACCCATCGCCATAAGGCAGCTCCGTCTCGATAGAGCTCCGTCACGAGCATGCCGCTCGGCAGCAGGGGAGCAAGCTCCAGCAGCCGTCGATGCCGGCTCGCATAAGGCAGCGCCCGCAGGTCGTGACCGCCGTGCGCCAGCACGTCGAAGAGGATGAAGGCGAGGCCGGGAGGTCCGAGCGGCTCGCTGTGGCCGTCGGAGCCGGCCGGCTGGTGGTGGTCCGGATGCGGGTCCGCATGCTTGCGACCTTTCGATACGTCCCGAGCTTCCGCTGCGTCAGCCGCGACTTCTTCGGCACCGATCCGCCACGGGCAGACGCCGGGATCGGGATGACGCAAGGAAGCCATCGCGGAGCCGGCCGAACGGCCGCGCATCCGCTCCCGCTGCAGCACCCGCTGAAAGCTCGGCCGCTCGCCGGTCCAAGCGATCAGCTCCCCGTCGAGCACGGAAGGACCGAGCGCAGGCGCGGCGCTTCTCAGCAGCGCGACCAGCTCCGGATAGACGGCGTTTTTGGGCAGTCCGTTGCGAGAAACAAGCTCGATCGCGCCGTCGCCGCCGATCGTGGCGATCAAGCGCACGCCGTCCCATTTGATCTGGTAGCCCCAGTCCGGCCCCTCGGGAAGACGTGCCGCAGGAAGGGGAGCCATTGGCGGAACGGCCTTTTTGGTGCCGCCTCCGGCCGATGCGGATCGATGGCTGGCCTCGCCGGTCTGTCCCATCGCCACGTCGTCGCGGTCCTTGCCCATCGCCGCTTCGCGCGGCCGATCCTTTCGGCCCGCTTCCTTCATCCGGCCCATCTAGGAAGCACCGGCATCCTTCTTCTTTTTGGCGCGAGGCTTGGCCGCCTTTTTCGTTTCCTTGCCGGAGCCGGCCTCCTTGGCCGCATCGGCCTTCGCGCCGCCGGCCGCCTCCGCGGACGCCGCTTTCTTGCGCTTGCCGCCAGCTGCGGCAGCTCCCGTTCCCGGATCCGACACCGGCATCGCCGACGGCGCCTTGACCGACTCGAGGCTCGCCTGCAGCGCGGCCATGAGGTCAAGCACCCGACCGGGCTCCTGCCGCGGCGCCACGGTGACGTCTTCGCCGGCGATCTTGGCCTGGATGAGCTCATGCATGGCGCTGCGGTAATCGTCCGTGTACTTTTCCGGCTCGAACGGCGTCGTCAGCTGATCGATGAGCAGCTTGGCCATCGTCAGCTCCTTCTCGCTTACCTGGGCCGGACCGGGCAGGTTCGGCACTTGCGATACCGCCCGGATTTCGTCCGGGTAGAAGATCGTCTCCATCGCCAGGCACCCGTCCTCCAGCACGCGGATGGCGGCAAGGCTGCTTTTGGAGCGGATCGAGATTTTGGCGATGCCGATCTTGCCGGACTGCTTCATCGCCTCCATCAGCAGGGAGTATGCCCCGCCTCCGGCCTGATCCGGCGACAGATAGTACGTCTTCTGGAAATAGATCGGATCGATCTCCTCCAACGCGACGAAGTCGAGGATCTGGATCGTCTTGGACTTCTCGCCCGCGGCCTGCTCCAGCTCATCCTTGCCGAAGGTGACGAAGCGCCCCTTCTCCACCTCATAGCCCTTGACGATCTCGTCCCACTCGATCTTCCTGTCGCATGTCGGGCATTCCCGGACGTAGGCGATCGGACTGCCGCAGACGGAATGCAGCATGCGCAGCGAGATATCCTTGTCCTCCGTCGCCGAAAACATCTTGACCGGCACATGGACCAGCCCGAAGCTGATCGCGCCTTTCCATACGGTATGCATCGCTTCTGTCGACCTCCTGGCGCCGGGCGGTGCCCGGCTCGTTATAGGGACAGTGTGCGTTCCGGCGCCGAGTTCCATGCATGAGCGCGCCAGGCCGGGGGCATATTGTCGCATAGGGCTGGTTGCAGCCTCTGCACGCGCAGCGATAGCGAAAAGGAGGCCGAAAGCACCGATGAAGGAAGAAGAGATCCGTCGCAAGCTGGAAAAGGAGCTGGACAACCGCCACATGCTGGCGAGCGAGCGCGACAAGCTCAGCCTGGCCGAGCTCGACGCGGAGATGAGCACGGAGCTGGACGGCTCGTTGGAGTCTGGCGGAGCGACCTCCGTCACGGAAGCCGGCACGGGCGTCACGAACGATCACGGCGGTCGCGTGGACTACGAGATGGACATCGACCGGATGGTCGGCGAAGGGCTCGGCGGCGGACAGGTGACGATCCACAACGGCCACATCGGCGAGTCGACGACCGACACGATGATGCTGGAGGAAGACATCGGGCTGGACGAGGTGGAGGAGAGCGGCAAGCCTGCCGATCCGTCGGAGCAGCTCGGCCGCATCAAGGCCCAGCTGATGGCCGACTAGGCTTCGGCTGATGAAGTTCGGGTCGAATCCGGCAAATCGATAGAGGGAGGAGGAACAGCGATGGACGTGAAGCGCGCGATGGAAATCTACAGCTCCTCAGACATGGTCGCCGTGCATCTGGGAGGAGATTCGGTCTGGATCGAAAACGTGGATGAAGCGAACGGCATGGCGACGGTGCAGGTCGGCACGACGCCGCAGAAGACGAAGACCGTCTCGGTCGACCGTCTGCACGAGGGCAAGCCGGAGCGGGAGCACTGACCGGAACAAAGCCCGTCGCAGGCTGGGGCTGACTGCGGGGTTATCCGCAGCGGCGGAATCCACCGGCATGCATCAGCTCAGAGGCGTCGACGAGTGTGGCTCGGGCCAGCATCAAGCCGGACGAAGCAGCGTTCCGCGATCGGTCCCGTCACCGGCCGCGCTCCAACCAAAAAAAGCGCCGTCATCCTGGTCCTTGCGGCACCAGGTGCGGCGCTCTTGCTGCTTGCGGCTCGGCCCGACCTGCGTCTGGGGCTTGCGCGGCCAAAGCTTGCGAGTCGAATCGAGTTCATGCTGCCTTGGCGAAGCGCCTTGCTTCGTCGGGGCTTTTTTGCGTTTGCGGGACATGATTATCGCCTCCTTGAGCTGCTTTCCATGCTAGCGGAATCGGGTCTAAGAGGCAAAGCCCAAAATAAATATAAAGAGGAGGATTCGGGAGCATCGGCATGGATACCGGATGAAAAGAAGTGAAAAGCCGAGAAAACGAGGGATAATAGGCTATAAATGCAGATAATGCGATGCAAAGCGACTTTTCTATGCGAAAACGGTCCAAAACGCTTTAATTTAGTCAAAAGAACCTTTATAATTAGATGTATAGATAGGAGAGAGGGAGTGAGGGGTTATGGCTGCGGTGCATGGGCAGCATTTGAGGCTGCCTTTGGTCGAGGTGGTCAAGAGGACGATCTTTCTGACGATCGGCGCGATTTTGATGGGGGTCGGGCTGGAAATCTTCCTCGTGCCGAACAATATCATCGACGGCGGCATCACCGGCATTTCGATCATGGCTTCTTATTTGACGGACCTTCCGCTTGGACTTTTCCTCTTCGTGCTCAACCTGCCGTTCCTGTTCCTCGGCTACAAGCAGATCGGCAAGACGTTCGCCATCTCCACGCTGTACGGCGTCTCCGTCATGTCGCTCACGACGTTCCTGCTGCATGACGTCGATCCGCTCACGATCGACGAGTTCCTCGCCTCGATCTTCGGCGGGATGGTGCTCGGCGTCGGCGTCGGCCTGGTCATCCGGTTCGGCGGATCGCTCGACGGCACGGAGATCGTCGCCATCCTGTTGTCCAAGAAGCTGCCGTTCTCCGTCGGGGAGATCGTCATGTTCGTCAACCTGTTCATCCTGTCGAGCGCCGGCTTCGTCTTCTCCTGGGACCGCGCGATGTACTCCTTGATCGCTTACTACATCGCCTACAAGATGATCGACATCGTCATCGAGGGCTTCGACGAGTCCAAGGCGGCGTGGATCATCAGCGACGAGCATCATCCCATCGGCGAGGCGATCATGAGCCGGCTCGGGCGCGGCGTTACATATCTCAACGGCGAGGGAGGCTTCACCGGAGGCGACAAGAAGGTCATCTTCGTCGTCATCAACCGGCTCGAGGAGGCCAAGCTCAAGTCGATCGTGACCGACATGGACCCTGCGGCTTTCCTCGCGGTCGGCAACATCCATGACGTCAAGGGCGGCCGGTTCAAAAAGCGGGACATCCACTAGCGGGATGTTCCGCCGAGGCAAGCGAGCTTCGGCAGGGGGCGCCCGCCTCCTGCCGGAGCTTTTTTGGCGTCCGCCAAGGCGGCGGACGGGAAGCGCCGCCGGCGATCCGTCCGGTCCCCGCAGCGGTTGCGGCACGCAGGGGCGGCCGATATAATGGGAACAAGATTCCGAGTACGGATGCAGCAGACAGAGAGCAGGGTGGAACAGATGACGATAGAAGCGGCGGAAGCGCAGTGGAGCGCGGAGAGCGAGGCGGATACGGCGCGGCTGGCCGGGTGGCTGGCCCAGCGCGCCGAGCCCGGGACGGTGATCGCGCTCGACGGCGACCTCGGAGCGGGCAAGACGCGCTTCTCGCAGGCGTTCGCGGCGGCGCTCGGGGTAGCGGGCGTGGTTAGCAGCCCGACGTTCACGATTATAAAGGAATATGAAAGCGGCAGGCTGCCGCTCTACCATATGGATGTGTACCGGCTGTCCCAGGAGGAGGCGGACGAGCTCGGCCTGGACGAGTACTGGTACGGCCGGGGCGTGTCGCTCGTCGAATGGGCGAGCCTCGTTCCCGATCTTCTGCCGGAGCGCAAGCTCAGCATCCGCATCGCCCGCGAGGACGGGGAGCGGAGGCGCTTCACGCTTCAAGGCGAAGGATTGCCCTACGCGGACTGGTGCCGCGAGTGGACCGTCGCGGCGGAAGGAGGCGGGCGCGGATGAGCTTGACGGACAAGCAAATGTCGGCCGGCGAACCGCTGGTGCTGGCGCTCGACACGTCGACGCCGACGCTCTCGGCCGCGCTCATGCGCGGCCGAGAGACGCTCGGGAGCGTGCAGGCGCCCGCCGCGCGCAACCATTCCGCGCATGCGGTGCCGGCCGTGCAGCGGCTGCTGCGCGAAGCGGGCGTGCGGGGAACGGAGCTGGCCGGCATCGCGGCCGGGGTCGGCCCCGGCTCGTACACGGGCGTGCGGATCGCGGCGACGATCGCCAAGACGCTCGCCTGGACGTGGAGCGTGCCGCTCGTCGGCGTCTCGACGCTGGAGGCGCTGGCCGCCGGAGCCTGGCGCGAGGCGGCCGCTTCCGACGATGCGGCGCGGCCGTCCGACGCGCCATCCTTGCTGCTGGACGAAGCCGGGAGCGGAGCCGATCGAATCGGCGCGGCCGATGGCGGAGGAACGGCTGCCGGCGTTTCCGGCGTCTGTCCGCTGCCCATGCCTTGCCCGCGCATGCTGGCCGACGAGGCGGGCGGCTGGATCGTGCCGCTGCTCGACGCGCGGCGCGGACAAGCTTATACGGCGCTGTTCGCGGCCGGGGCCGCTCCCGGCTTGGCCGAGGGAGAGTGGCTGCCTGCAGATGCGCCGTGGCGGCGGCTGGAGCCGGACGGGCTGCGCCTCATGGACGGGTGGGCTTCGCAGCTGGCGGAGCTGCTGGCGGCGGCGGATCGCCGGCCGGCCTACGTGCTGTTTGCAGGAGAGATGGACAAGCATGAAGAAGGCATCCGCCGGTTCCAAGCGCTGGCGGCGGCGACAGAGGATGGACCGGCTGTCTGCGGACAGCCGCATTCGATAGACGGGCGATCCGTCGCCTGGCTCGGGGCGCGGAGTCTTGCCGGAGGTGAAGCGGTCGATGCGCACGGACTTGTACCGAACTACACGCAGCTGGCTGAAGCGGAAGCTAAATTATTGGAAAAATCCCGGGAGGAGAAGAACGATGGCCGACTATGACCGCTTGCGCGAGCAGGCGGAGGACGACGGAGACGGCCTCGTCTTCCGCTCCATGCGGATGGAGGACATTCCTTCCATCATCGCCATCGAGCATGAGGCGTTCACCTCCCCGTGGACCTCGGATGCGTTCGCCAACGAGCTGACGCACAACCACTTCGCCCGCTACATGGTCATGCAGCTGCATGGCGAGATCATCGGCTACGGCGGCATGTGGATCATCATGGACGAGGCGCATGTGACGAATATCGCGGTGAGCGGCGCGTTTCGCGGGCGCAAGCTCGGCGCGCGGCTGCTCTCGGAGCTGCAGAAGCTCGCGTCGTTCTTCGGCGCCACGAGGATGACGCTGGAGGTGCGGATAAGCAACGAGGTCGCCCAGTCGCTTTACCGCAAGTTCGGCTTCGAGCCTTCCGGCATCCGGCCCGGCTACTACTCCGACAACAATGAGGATGCTCTGATCATGTGGGCCGAGCTCGGCCGCAGCGGAGCGGAAGGAAGGGCGCAATCGCAATGAAGACAGAAGCAGGCTTGATCCTCGCGATCGAGACGAGCTGCGACGAGACGTCCGCCGCGGTCATCCGCGGGGGCAAGGAGATTCTGAGCAACATCGTCTCGAGCCAGATCGAGACGCATCGGCTGTTCGGCGGCGTCGTGCCGGAGATCGCCTCCCGCAAGCACGTGGAGGTCATCACGCTCATCATCGAACAGGCTCTGGCGGAGGCCGGAGTGCAGCCGGATGAGCTGTCCGCCGTCGCCGTCACGCAAGGCCCCGGCCTCGTCGGCGCGCTGCTCGTCGGCATCGTGTCCGGCATGAGCCTGGCGATGGCGCTCGATGTTCCGCTTATCGGCACGCATCATATCGCGGGGCATATTTATGCCAACGCGCTCGTGCAGGAGCTGGAGTACCCGTGCCTCGCGCTCGTCGTGTCCGGCGGCCACACGGAGCTCGTGCTTTTGGAGGAGGAAGGCGTGTTCCGGATCATCGGCCGCACGCGCGACGACGCCGTGGGCGAGGCGTACGACAAGGTCGCCCGGGCGCTTCATTATCCGTATCCGGGCGGGCCTCATGTAGACCGCACGGCCGCGCAGGCGCAGACCGTCATCGAGCTGCCGCGCTCCTGGCTGGAGCCGGACTCGTACGATTTCAGCTTCAGCGGCCTCAAGTCGGCCGTGCTGTCCGCCATCAACCAGGCGAACATGAAAGGGCTGGAGCTCGACGTGCCGGGACTGGCCCGAGGCTTTCAGGAGTCGGTCATCGACGTCGTCACCGGCAAGGCGTTGCGCGCTGCGCGGGAGTACGGCGCGCGCCAGCTGCTGCTGTGCGGCGGCGTAGCGGCCAACCGCGGCTTGCGCGCCCGGCTGACGGAGCTGTGCGAGGCCGAAGGGCTGCCGCTGCTCATTCCGCCGCATGCGCTCTGCACGGACAACGCGGCGATGGTCGGCGCGGCCGCCCATCTGAAGTGGAAGCGCGGCCAGTTCGACGAGCTCGACCTCAAGGCCGACCCCGGCCTGTCGCTGGAGGCGTGGTCGGTGAAGCCGCCGGCGGCCGCGGAGGCGTAGGGATTGGATCGGGGCTGCTGGCGATGCCGGCACCGGGCGGCAGTCCGTGGGAGCTGCGAGAGGGCGTGGATCGGATCTGGCTCGCCAAGCCGGTTCGCCGGCTGCAGTTCGTGGTAGCGGTGAGAGGGCTATGAATAGATCTGGCCGGTCAACCCGGTACGGGGGCTGCAGTCCGTGGAAGCTGCGAGAGGGCTATGACTTCGTCTGACTCGCCAAGCCCGTTCGGGGATGTAGATCGTGAAGCTACGGAGGGCTATGACCCGGTCTGGCTAGCCAAGCCGGAACGGGGGCTGCAGTCGTCAGCCTGGACCGGAGCTGTCGGCAGCGACTGGAAAACCTAGGCCGTGTCAATCCGATAAGGCTCTACCCACTGTCCCTTTCTTTTGCGGAGCGTCTGAGTGCTAACGAAACTGAGACACGCTATTCTGCTTTCAAAGCAGCTATTGCGCTTGCTAACGAAACGGACACACCTTATTTCGCTAAAAAGTCCCTATTTCAGCTGAAATCTTGCCGATAAGACGCCTCAGTTTCGTTAGCTTAAAAAAACCGGCGAAAATGGGCAAATAACGCGTCTCCGTTTCGTTAGCACTGCAAGCGGGGTTGCCGACCATACTCGGCCGGTCCGCATCATTGCGGCAGCTCCGCCAAAGCATGCGAAATCAACAAAAACCGCCCCTGGGCGGGCGGGAAGCTTCAGCTTCCTGCCTGCCAGGGGCGGTTTTTTGGCATGCCGGGCATCTGGCACAGACCACCGCGCACCTAGGACCGGACGCATTCGAGCTAGATCAGAGCCAGTCCGAGCCAGTTCGGATTAAAGAGTCAGGTCCAAGCTAGATCGGAGTCAGTCCGAGCGAAATCGGAGTCAGGTCCAAGCTAGATCGGAGTCAGTATGAGCTAGATCGGAGTCAGTCGAGCGAAATCGGAGTCAGTATGAGCTAGATCGGAGCCAGTCCGAGCGAGATCGGAGTCAGTATGAGCGAGATTGGAGTCAGTATGAGCGAGATTGGAACCAGTCCGAGCCAGATCGGAACCAGTCCGAGCGAGATTGGAGTCAGGTCTGAGCGGGATCGAATTAAGGTTCGAGCGAGTTTGAATTCAGGTCCGAGCTAGATCAGAGGCAGTCCGAGCCAGATGGAAGTCAGGTCTGAGTCCAATCCGACCTATCCGGGGGCGCATCCAAGTCCATCCGAACCCCATCCGAACCCCACTCAAAGTCCATCCGAACCGCATCCGCGCTCCTGAGCCGCTCACGTGAAGAACAGGAAGTTCGTCGCGACGGGGCGCAGCGTCTTGTCCGAGGGACGGTTGACGACGCGGCCGTCGAAGACGAGCGTCGACGAGCCGCCGCCGTCGAGGTTGTAGCCGTCCACGGCCTTAAACCGGGACAGCAGAATCTGCATCTCGCGCAGCGTGGCGCCGGAGCTGCCCGACTCGTTGTAGCCGTCGGCGACGAGGAACAGCAGCTGGTCGTCCTTGTAGCTCGCGACGACGGTGCGCGGCGCGCGGGCCGGACTGACCTGCCACTTGGCCGGAATCGGCTGGGCGATGCCGTTCTTCATCAGGATCGGCACGAACGAGACGCCGAATCGCGGCTCTTCCCGGTCCAGCTGCTCCCGCGTCGCGTATTTCCCGCCGATCAGCTTGCCTTGCTCGTTCAAGCCGACAAAAAACAGGTCCTTGTACGACGGCTCGAAGCCGTTCACGTACTTCCCGCCGAGCACGGTCGTGCTGAGCGGGTAGCGCCGTCCGCTGCCGTCGTCGGCGAAGCCCCCGGCGTTGATGCCGACGGCGGCGCCGTAGCGCTTGGCGGCGGCGAGCGTCGTTTCGGCCTTGCCGGGCTTGTCTCCGCCGATGACGAGCTTCATCGCGTCCTGGTCCTTGAGCCGGACCTTGAGGGCGTAGGCGGTGAAGTTCTGCGCCTGGATGGGGAACAGCTGCGCGGTCAGCCGGTCCGACTGGATCGTCCGCGACGGGCTGCCGAGCGGCAGCGTGATGCGGCGGTCGTAGATCATGAGCGGACGGCTGCTCTGCGCGGCGGCCGTGCTTGCGATCGAGCCCATGCGGCGAGCGGTCTGGGCGTAAAGCTCGGAGCCGCGCTTGATGGCGTCCGCTGTCTGGGCCGCGACGACGGCGGCTTCGTCGAGCGAGCCGCCGATGCGGACCGCCGGGGCCGGGTCGGCGGCCGGCTGCCGCGGGACGTCCGCCAAGCCGGCCGTGCCGGGAAGGCGCACCTCGACCTGGACCGCGAGCAGCAGCAGCAGCGCGCCCAGGAAAGGAGCCGTCGTCAGCAGCATCCAACGGTTGATCCGCTGCACGCTCGTCATTTGAGCACGTCCAGATTTTTCTTGAGCTCGTCCAGCTGCTTCTGCACCTGGCTGAGCTGCGTGTACAGCTTGTTGCTGTTGTCGGTCTTGCTGCTGGCGTTGTCGCGATTGAACGCGAGCAGCTCGTTCAGGCTGTCCACCTTGCCTTGCAGCTCGGCCAGCTGGGCGGCATAGCCGCTCTCGAGCTGCTGCAGGCGGGCGTCGTAGCCCGCCTGCATCTGGGCGAGCTGGCGATCGGTCTGCTGCTGGATCTGGACGGCCAGCTCTTGCTGGAGGCGCTGCGTATAGAACCAGGCGCCGGCGACGCCGGCGGCGATGATGACGATCCAAGCGATCAGGAACGGCCACGGAGAGCGCTTCGAGGCGCGGCGCGGCACGGTAGGGTCCGCGGAGACGGAGGGGACGAGACGGGAATCGGCATTCATGTAAACTTTCACCTCTCTTGCGTGTTGCGGCATAACGTTTGACGACCGAACGCTGGCAATAGTTGCGTCCGTTTCCGGACGAACTCCTATTCTACCATACCGTTCCTATCGTTTCAGCCCGACTTTCCCATCGGGATGTCGACGCTCGAGATCGGCGCTGCGGAGCCGATTCGACGTTTTTCTTCCTTTTGCTGAGCTGTCCGATCAAGATTTCATTCTTTTCCATCTTGCAAATGCGCCTTTCGATGGATGACAATCGAATTAGTCGTTTATTACAATCAATCCAGAACCCGTTTATTTCCTCTTAAATTTCCATAATCCCCTACTCCCTGGCGCAAAGGAGCGGCTCTCATGCACGCAGCGATTGAAGTCGATCGGCTCGAGAAGATCTTTCCCTACTACAAGAAGGAGGTCGGCTTCCGCCAGTCGGTCCGCAACCTGATCCGGCGCGAGCGGCTGCTTCGCCATGCGGTGCGCGGCATCAGCTTTTCCATCGAGGAGGGAGAGATGGTCGGCTTCCTCGGTCCGAACGGAGCCGGCAAGACGACGACGCTCAAGATGCTCTCCGGCATCCTTCATCCGACGTCCGGAACGGCCCGCGTCCTCGGCCACACGCCTTGGGAGCGCAAGAAGGCGTTCAAGCAGCAGTTCGCGATCGTGATGGGGCAAAAGAGCCAGCTGTGGCCCGACCTGCCCGCCGGCGAATCGATCTACCTCAATAAATGCATCTACGGCGTCGACGACGGCGACTACCGCCGCACGCTCGGCGAGCTGTCGGAAATGCTGGACGTCCAAGAGCTGCTCGGCGTGCAGGTGCGGCGCCTGTCGCTCGGCGAACGGATGAAGATGGAGCTAATCGCCTCGCTCATCCATCGGCCGCGGCTGATCTACCTCGACGAGCCTACGATCGGGCTCGACCTGATGTCGCAGCGCTCCGTGCGCCGGTTCCTCGGCGAGTACAACGCCGCGCACCGGGCGACCGTCATCCTGACGAGCCACTATATGAAGGACATCGAGGACCTCTGCCCGCGCGTCGTCCTCATCCGCGACGGAGGCCTCCACTACGACGGCAGCCTCAAGGGCGTAGCGGCCGTCATCCGCGAGCGCAAGCTCGTCAAGCTGCATTTCGACCGGGAGGTGTCCCGCGAGGAGCTTGCCGCCTACGGGTCCGTGCAGGAGCATGCCGGCCTCTACGCCGCGCTGGAGGTGGACAAGCCGGAGGTGCGCGCCGTCTCCTCGCAGCTGCTCGACCGCTTCCCGGTCGTCGACTTCACGATCGAGGACCTCAGCGTCGAGGACGAGCTCATCCGCATGATGGGGAGGGACCCGGCATGATTCCGGAGCCTCGCCTAGCCGCCCGTCCGCCGGGCACCCCGACCGGGCGCCGCACCGGCAAGTACGCCGTCGCCTTCCGCATCGGCTTTCAGAGCGCGCTCGAATATCGGCTCAATTTCCTGCTTTCGCTCGTCAGCGCCTTCTTCCCCGTCGCCGTGCAGTACTACATCTGGAAAGCCGTCTACGGCGGCTCGGGGAGGGTGCTGTTCGGCTATCGGTACGAGGACATGATCCTGTATACCGTCATGGCCGGCATCGTGACGAAGCTCGTGCTGACCGGCATCGAGCATTCCATCGCGGACGACATCAAGAGCGGCGGCTTGAACAAATACCTCGTTCAGCCCGTCGGCTACTTCGGCTTCCGCCTCTCTTCCTACGTCGGGCAGCGCGCTGCTTCCTTCACCATCCTGCTGCTGCTCGCCGCCGGCGCCGCGCTGGCGCTCGGCACGATGCCGGGCCAGTCCGGCATCGGCTCCCGCTTCCTGCTCTTCCTGCCCTCCCTGCTGCTGGCGTGCGCGCTCAGCTTCCTCGTCTCCTACGCCATCTGCGCCTGCGCGTTCTGGCTGCAGGAGATCGGCTATTTCTTCGTCGTCTCCACGCTGCTCGTCACGATCGTCAGCGGCGGCATCTTCCCGCTCGAGGTGTACGGAGAGACGGCCAAGCAGCTGATCGCCTGGACGCCGTTCTACTATCTCATCTATTTCCCCGTCAACGTGCTCGGAGGACGCATCGCCGGAGCCGACGCTTGGACGGGCATGGCCGCCCAAGCGCTCTGGACGGCGGGCATGCTCGCCGTCGCGCTCGGCTCGTGGCGGCTCGGCATGAAACGCTATCTCGGACTGGGGGGCTGACGGATGAATGCCTGGCTCGAGCTCCGCAAGCATCTGGCGCTGCTGCTCCAGTTCGCCAAGCTGTCGCTCATGACGCAGATGGAGTACCGCGCGAACTTCTTCGCCGGCATCTTCGTCGAGTCGATGTTCCTGCTCGCCAAGCTGCTCTACGTGCTCGTGCTCTACCGCACGCAGCTGGCGGTCGGCGACCTGACGCCCGACCTCATCCTGCTGTTCATGGGCACGCATATCCTCATGACCGGCATCTACATGGGGCTGTTCTTCAACAACTTCGCGCGGCTGATCGAAGACGTGCGCACCGGCATGCTCGACCTGCTCCTGGTCAAGCCGGTGTCGCTGCAATTCGTCGCCTCGACGCGGCTGATCGAGCTCGGCATGCCGATCCCGAACCTGATCGCCGGCACCGCGATGGTGGCGATCGGCTGGCAGCGGGCCGGCCTGCCGGCGACCGTCGGGACGGTCGGCGGCTACCTGCTGCTGCTCCTGCTCGGGACGGCGGTCACCTACGCGGTCATGATCGTGCCGGCGCTGCTCAGCTTCTGGTTCGTGCAGACGTCGGCCGCAAGCGAGATCTCCTACGCGGTATGGGACGCCAACAACATGCCGTTCGCGCTGTACGGCAAGTGGATCCAGCGGATCGGGCTGTTCATCCTGCCGGTCTTCCTCATCACGAACTTCGGCCCGCTCTACGCCATGGGCAAGCTGCAGGGACCGCTGCTGCTGTGGGGACTCGCCGGACCGCCGCTGCTCCTGCTGCTCGTGCGGCTCGTCTGGAAGCGGGCGCTCCGCTCCTACGCCAGCGCCAACCTGTAACCACCCGGGGAAAAGGAGGAATCAACGGATGGACCATCAGCTCGAGGAGGCTCGTCCGATGGAAGCGGATCTGCTGCGGCGCGGCGGCGCCGAGGCGCTGCTCGCGGCGACGGTGGGGCCGGCCGTCTGGCTCGGCAACATGGAGGCCGAGGACGGATGGGCGGCCGGCGGTCCGCTGTCCGCTCCGCCGCAGCCGGCGCAGACGAGGC
Organism: Paenibacillus albicereus; assembly: GCF_012676905.1. Classification (NCBI taxonomy): domain Bacteria; kingdom Bacillati; phylum Bacillota; class Bacilli; order Caryophanales; family Paenibacillaceae; genus Paenibacillus; species Paenibacillus albicereus. Next base: position 1,383,997 of record NZ_CP051428.1, read on the forward strand.
TGACGCGGCTGCAGGAGCGGCAGCTGCTTTGGCTCGCCGGTCCCGGCGACACCGTCTGGCTGCGCGAGCCGCTCGACGCCGAATACCGGGACTACGCGCTCGCCCAGCTGCAAGCGCTGCCTGCGCTGCATGTCGGAGGGGAGCCGCCGAAGACGGGGGAAAGTCCGGGCTTGATGAGGGGAAGCGCTGACGATGCGGCGATGATGGAGCGGACGGACAGCCGGAGGAGGACGCTGTTCCTGCCGTTCCTGCTGACGGAGGAGCTGGAGGCGGTCGCGCGCGAACGCGGCTGGCGGCTGGTCGGCGACGTCGAAGCGGCGGAGCCCGGAGCGCGGGCAGCCGCGGCGCGGCGGCTGAGCAGCAAGTTCTACGTCCGCCGCCTGGCCGAAGGGCATGGGCTGACGGTGGCGGACGGCCGCTTCTGCCGCGATGCGGACGAGCTGGAGGCGGCCTACGCCTGGCTGCGCGAGCGGGGCTTCGCCCGGGCGGTGCTCAAGCAGCCGCATGGCTCGTCCGGCAAGGCGCTGACGGTGATCGACGGTCCGGAGCGCTTCGGGCCGCTGATCCGGTACCTGCGGCGGCGGAGCTGGAGCGGCGAGCTGCTGCTGGAGGGCTGGCATCCCGCCGCCCGCTGCCTGAACGCGCAGCTGCTCGTCGGCGAGCGCGACGCTCGGCTGCTCGCCGTCACGGAGCAGCGCGTCGACGGACGCGGCGTCTATGCCGGCACCGACTACGCGCCCCGCTACGAGCCGGAGCTGCTGGAGCGCTACGAGGCCGAGCTGCTGCGGCTCGGCGGGCTCATGCGGCAGGAGGGCTTCCGAGGCGTCGCCGGCGTCGACTCCATCGTGGACGCGCAGGGGCGGCTGCTGCCGGCGCTGGAGATCAACGCCCGCTTCACGCAGGCGACTTACCTGCTGCCGCTGGCGGCGCGGCTGCTGCGCCGCCAGCCGCTGCTGGAGAGCCGCTGCCTGCGGCTGGAGGCCGCTGCGGAGCCGACGCTCTCGGAGCTGCTGGAGCGGCTGCAAAAGCTTCTCGCGCCGGACGGCGGCCATGGCTTCCTCGTGTACGGGTGGGGCTGCGCGGCTCAGGGCTCGCGCCATTTCGCCCGGGCCCATATCCTGCTCTGGGGAGAGCGGCCGGAACGGCTGCGGGAGATGACGGAGCGGCTCGCGATATTCGAATGGGGGACGACCGCATGAACGAGGAGGTGACGCTGCTCAGCTCGGGCAACTCGCTCGGCGTGTACATGCCGGCGCTGCGGCTGCGGAACCGGCTGCGGGCGCGCGGCGTGCCTGCCCGCATCGAGATGCTGGAGACGCTGTACGACGACGCGACGCGCGCGCGGATTCCGCGAACCCGCGAGGCGTTCCACGACCGCTTCGACGTCGCGCGCGCGGCGCTGCGGCTGGCCCGCGACAGCGGCCGCAGCCTGGAGGAAGCCCGCGTGAGGGAGACGCTCGCCCGCTGGCAGGCCGAGGGCCGGCGCCGGTTCTGGGCGCTGACGGGGTTCTGGCTGCCGGTGCTGGAGCAGGCGGCGGCGATGCGGCCGGAGGAGCGGCTCGACATCCGCTTCATCCGGCTCGACGCCGCCGACACGCCGTCCTATGCGGTGTTCGGAGGCCGCATGGCGGCTTTTCCCCAGGAGCGGCTGTACGGGGAGCTCGGCGACGAGCTCGCGGCGACGCTGCCGGTCGACGATGCGGAGCCGATCCCATACGCGCGCCGCGACCTGCGCTTCCTGCTGCATGGCGGCGGCTGGGGCATCGGGACGTATCGCGAGGCGGAGGAGGAGCTTCGGCGCGCGGGGCATGCGGTCCACCTGATCGCCTACCGCGAGCAGGAGCTCGGCCCGCCGGAGCCGGACCGCAGCTGCGGCCTGCTCGACCCGGACTGGAGCCCGTGGGAGACCGACGCGGAGGGCAGGCATGTCGAGCCGCCGTATGCGGAGCCGTCCCTTGCGGGGCGGTCGGTCGCCGCGGACGCGATGCCGCTCGTACCGGTCGCAGGCGGCATCTGGCGCCGCATCCGCGAGGCTGCGGCGATCGTCAGCAAGCCGGGCGGCGCGACGCTGCTCGACTCGCTGTCCGCGGCGACGCCGCTGCTGCTGCTGGCGCCGTACGGGGAGCATGAGCAGGCCAACGCGCGGCTGTGGGAGCGGCTCGGCTTCGGCATGGCCTTCGAGCGCTGGAGCGCGCTCGGCTGCCCGCTCGAGCCGCTCGCCGCGATGCATGAGCGGCTCGCGCAGGCTCGCCGCCTCGCGCCGGACCTCGCCGAACGGCTGCTGAAGGGAGGTGAGCCGCACGAGCTCCGCCGTCATCGCGGAGCCGGAACGCCGACGAAGCTGCCGCAGGCGGGAACCGCCGCCCGGCCGAAGTGAGGTTGCCGCAGACGATTACGGAAAAGGAGGCCATTATGTCCGTCAACGCCGATTCGCTTGCCCGCTCCGCCGCCCTGAGCATGAGCCGCCCCCGCTGGGTGTGGCTGCAGCTGCTCGAAGCCTGCAACCTGCGCTGCAAAATGTGCTATGAATGGGGAGACAACGGCGCCTACAAGGAGCGCCCGGTGCTCAAGACGCTCGACATCGGTGTCGTGCGCCAGATCATCGAGGATTGCAGTCCGGCCCGGCCCTATTACGACTTGTTCGGCGGAGAGCCGCTCATGTACCCGCATATCGACGAAGTGCTCCATCTGATCCGGCATTACGGGAGCCAGGTGGCGTTTCCGACGAACGGCACGCTGCTCGAGAAGCATGCCGAGCTCATTATCGAGACGCAGCCGCACCGCGTCTGGGTGTCGATGGACGGTCCGGAGGCGGTCAATGACGCCCAGCGGGGACGCGGCGTGTTCAAGCGCGCCGTGAAGGGCTTGCAGAAGCTGCATGCGCTGCGCGAGGAACGAGGGCTCGAATACCCGAAGATCGGCATCATTTTCATCATCACCCCGCTGACGTACCGCCATGTCGAGGAGCTGTTCTTCGACAGCATCGACATCTCCATGCTGGACTCCATCAGCCTCGAGTTCCAGTCGTTCATCACGCCGGACGACCACCGCGACTACCGCAACATCCTCAAGGAGCAGTTCGGCGTGCAGACCGACGCGCCGGCCTCGCGCGGCTTCGTGCGCAGCCTGTCCGAGTTCGAGGGCATGGACGCCAAGCTGATCGCCGCCCAGGCGAGCCGCATCGAGGAGCACTGCAAGGAGAAGGGCGTCTACTTCAACGCCTATCCGCAAAGGATGACGGAGGAGACGGTGCAGCTGTACTTCAGCGGCGAGAGCGCGCGGCTGTCGCACGCCAAGAAGCGCTGCGAGTTCCCGTGGCTCAGCACCGAGATCAACGCGCGCGGCGACGTCACCTCCTGCCACGCGCTGTACGACCTGTCGCTCGGCAATGTGTACGAGGAGCGGCTGCTCGACATCTGGAACGGGCCGCGCTACAAGCAGTACCGGAACTACCTCAAGAAGAACGCCTTTCCGATCTGCCAGGCCTGCTGCCTGAACTTCAAGACGACTTCGGCCAAATAGGAGGACGCCGGATGCGAATCGGAATTCTGGGGCCGGCAGCGATCGCGGAACGGGCCGTCCTGCAGCCGGCGCGCGGGCTGGACGGCATCGAGGTCGCCGCGATCGCCGGTCGCGACCCGGCTCGCGTGGACGACTACGCGGACCGATACGGCATTCCCGTACGGCTGCGGGATTTTCGCGAGCTGCTGGCGCTGCCGGAGCTTGATGCGGTCTACATCCCGCTGAGCAACGAGCTCCATCATCCGTGGACGATGGAGGCGCTGCGGGCCGGACGCCATGTCCTCGTCGAAAAGCCGGCCGCGCTTGGCGCCGCGCAGCTCGCCGAGATGCACGAGCTGGCCGCCGCGCGAGGACTGCAGCTGGAGGAGGCGCTCATGGCGCGCCATCATCCTTGGCAGGACGCCGCGGCGGAGCTGGCGGAGAGCGGCCGGCTCGGCCGGCTGCTCGGCATCGCCAGCGAGATCGCCCAGCCGTTCCGCGCCCTCGAAGGAGCGGGCAGCTACCGCAGCGATCCGCGGCGGGGCGGCGGGGCGTTCCGCGACTTCGGCTGCTACTGGCTGCAGCTCGTGCAGCGGCTCGCCGGCACGCTGGAGGCGGAGGCGCTCTCCGCCCGCTCCGCGTTCGACGGGCCGGGCGGCTGCGACTGGACGTTCGAGGCGTCCGTCCGCTGCGGCGGCATCGACGCCGAGCTGTCGGCCTCGTTCGAGCGGCCGGCGTGCTCGCGCCATACGCTGCGCTTCGAGCGGGGCGAGGCGGTCGTCCGGGACTTTTTCCGCTGCGCGATGGGCGCCTACCGGCTTCATCTGGATGTCCGCCAGGAGGACGGCTCGAGCGAGCGGATCTCGTTCGAGCCGCAGAGCTATTATGTCCATCAGCTGCTGGCATTCCGGGACCGGGTCGAGGGGCGGGCTCCCGCGCCCGATGCCCGGCTGGAGCTGGAGCGGGCCGCGCTCGCCGAGCGGCTGCTGGAAGCGGCCGCGCAGCGGCGCAGGCCGACACGAACAAAGGAGGAGAAGAGGATGACGTCGACGGAGCAAAGGGTCATCGAGATGGTGAGCGAGGTCAAGCAAGAGCCGGAGCTGGCGCGCAGCATGGGGGCGGAGACGAGCCTGATCGAGGACGTCGTGCTCGATTCCCTGCAGATGATCCACTTCGTGCTGGCGGTCGAGGACGCGTTCGGCGTGGAGATCGATTTCGAGACGTTCGACTTTGACCATATGCAGTCCGTGCGCACGCTGGCGGGCTTCCTGGACGCCTCGCGCAGCAGCATTTCGGCCGGATAGGAAGGAGGGAGAGCGTCATGCAGCCCAAAACGGACGTGCGGTTCGACCGCGAGACGTTCCGCAACATGAAGCGCACGATCTCGATGATGTCCAAAACGAGCCGCGCCTTGCAGGAAGACCCGTCCTACGCGCTCGAGCTGCCCGACGATATCGGCATCAAGCTCAACAACGGCTGCAACCTGCGCTGCAAGCACTGCTTCGAATGGGCCGCGGAAGGCTTTCACCACGGCATGGGCCGCGAGGCCAAAAAGCAGGAGATCGAGCTGAGCCTGCTGGCGAGCCTGCTCGAGCAGACGCGCGCCCGCAAGTCGCGGCTGTTCCTGTGGGGCGGCGAGCCGCTCTATTACAGCCGCTTCGAGGAGCTGGCCGACCTGCTGGAGCGGGACAACCGGACGACGACCGTCTGCACGAACGCCATGCTCGTCGAGGCGAAGCTCGATTCGATCCTCAAGATTTCGGACGGCATGACGATGCTTGTCAGCCTGGACGGCTTCGAGGAGGAGAACGACGCCATCCGCGGCAAAGGCACGTACCGCAAGGTCGTCGAAGCCGTCGAGCTGCTGCTGGAGCTGCAGCGGCAGGGGAAGTACCGCGGCAAGGTCTCGATCAGCCTTACGATCAGCGATTCCATGGTCGGCAAGCTGTATGCGTTCATGGAGGCGTTCGAGCGGCTCGGTGTCGATTCGGTGTATTTGGTTTTCCCGTGGCATATTCCGGAGCGTATCGCCGACCGCATGGACGAGTATTTCCGGGAGCGGTTCGGCTGGCTGGAGGCGAGCCGGATGCAGATGCGCTACAGCTGGCACAGCTTCGGCTTCAAGGTGTCGGAGGACAAGATCGGGGAGCTGCAGGAGGAGATGGCCCGCATGGCCGCGCGCGAATGGGGCACCCGCATCCGCTTCCAGCCGGCGCTGGAGCCGCATGAGGTGCGGGACTTCGTCCTCGGCTCGGAGCGCCCGGGGATGGGCAAGACGCGCTGCCTCTCGATCGCGAGCCGGCTCGACGTCATGCCGGACGGCAAGGTCAATCCGTGCAAGTTCTTTCCCGAGTTCACGCAGGGCACCCTTGAGGAGGGGACGCTGGCGGAGGTGTATCGCAACGAGAGCTTCCGCCGGCATCGCGAGGAGCTCGGCCGCGGACTGACGCCCGTCTGCTCGCGCTGCGTGCTGCTGTACAACTACGGCCGCTGACCGGGGAGAGTAGGGCGCCTGGACGAACCGACGCTTCAAGCGCGGCAAAAGAGGAGGGATCGGATTCCGATCCCTCCTCCGCCATGCCGGAAGGGACGAGACGCAGAGAGCTCCGCTCCGTCCTGCGTTCGTAGTCAGGCTGCCGGCGCCCAAGCGAGACTTCGCCGCCATATCCAGGGGGAACGCCTCGCCTCGCCGAGATTCCATGCTTCTGCGCGTGGTCGAGCCTGCGCCGGCACGATTCCGCCTTCGTGCATCCGCGTCGGACTTCGGTTAAGCGAGCGAGGCGAGCACGCGCAGCGGAGGATTGGGCTTGAAGGGGCTCGCCAGCAGCCGCTCTCCCGCGTCCACGTCCTGCAGCCGCAGCCGCGCGTTCAGCTCCAGCATGCGGTCCTTCGACGCCTTGCCGCCGGAAGCGGACTTGGCGAACGCGTTGCGCAAGCGGAACATGTCCTCTCCGAGCGCCTGCATGGAGGCGGTCAAAGCCGGCGGCGCGCCGACCGACGCGAGGAAGCAGCCGAACAGCGTACGCGAGCCGGCGAGCCAGCACGCGGCCAGCTCCAGCGTCTCCCACCGGGAACGGTCGGCATCGTCCGCCAGGCGGATCCATTCGGCCATCGTATCGTACAGCCTCGGCTGCGGCGCGAGCTCCTCGCGGAAGCGGGCGAACGACTGCTGCAGCAGGTCCAGCCGATCGGCGGGACACAGCGGGCGCGGCACGAGGGATACGACCTGCATCCGCCAGTCGGGATGCGCCCGCTGCACGGCCTGATGCACGATGCCGCCTTCCAGCTCCCCGGTGCAGGCGGGCCAATTGTCCCGATACGAGAAATGGAGGCCGTCCGGGCTGCGCCTGGCTCCGTGCAGCATGAGCGAATGCGTGCTGTCCGGTTCCGCGTAATCGATGCCGACGCTTTTGAAAGGCAGCACGTCGTTGTTGGCCCAGATGAGCACGCGGCGGCCGTCGGCCAGCAGCCGCTCCAGCAGGTCATGCAGCTCGTCCGGATCGTCCGGCCGATCGAGCCGATGCAGCTGCTGCTCCATGCCGACGATCGCGACATCCTCCGGATGGAGGGAGTCCCCGTCGAACGACCAGCGGCTCCGGCCGTCGCGGAACATGTGCTGCTCCAGCCGGGACGTGCATTCGTACGTCCGTCCGAACAGCAGCTCCACGGGCAGGCCCATCTCATAGAGCAGATCGACGATCTGGCCTTTGCGGCATTCGTAGAACCAGTAGACGGGAGCGATGGAATCGAGCATCAACAAACCCTCTTTCTTCAAAATATGTAAATATATATTCGATATAGGCGGTTGATCTCCTTCCTCCGGAGCGTTGAGGTTCTTGTAAAAATGGACGAAGGCCCTCTGCCGGCTGCGAGCAGCTGCGGCGGAGAGCCTTCTATTGGAGTGCTTGCCGTGCCCGCGAACCCGCGGGCGAAAGAGGCAAAGCGGCCTTCCGGCAGTGGACCGGAGCGGCCTTATGACGACCCACGCTCGAGCCTTGGCGCCGGCGGCAGGCGAAGCGCGTTAGGCGCTGCCCGGCCGGGCTCGAGCGGGAATATTCCTGCTTCTTTTCCATAACCTACAGATGAAACTCGACCTGCTCGGTGTTGCGATGCCTCAGATCGCCGGGCAACGTTCCGGCGAAAGGCCATCCAAAACAACGGAAGCCCTACCTCTCTTCCGTCCTTGCGGCTCCGTAGACCGCGCCAGTGTGAATCAGAACTTCTAGCAACAGCTGGCAGGCTGATCAAGGGATTCAAGTAACGGCGGAATCGGGGAGAAAACATGCGATTCCTGAAAGAAGGGGAATAGGCGGGTAATCAATAGCTCCTACTTTAACACGTAGATCAGGAATAGTCAACATTCAGCTGCATAGGCGCATGAGCGGCGAACGCCTTGCGGTGATGCTCCATGCCAGACGCTGAGCTTAGCCTTATGGCATCGGCGAGCGCCGATTCCTTGTTGTAAGGGCTCCATATTAGAACAAAGAGGAAGCGCCCGCTCACTGGGAAAGGCTCGCCTCAACAAATTTTAGCAGCAGGAGCGAGGAAAGCCGCAAGCATCCTAAAAGGGACGCTTGCGGCTATTGATGCGCGGTCCCGTCAACCTGGCACGCAGTCCCGTCTGCCCGGCATCGCCTCTGCCCTTCTTCGGCAGCTCGTCAGCCCAATCCGTTCGGCCTCCGCCAGACTTCCCGTCAGCCCAGCATCTCTTCCCACTCGGCGTAAGCCGCTTCCAGCTTGGCCTTGACGGAAGCCAGCTCCTCCTGGACCGACTGGACCTGCACGTAGTCCTGATACACGTCCGGGTCGGCCAGACGCTCCTCGAGCACGCCGCTTTCTTCCTCCAGGCGGGCGATGTCGGCCTCGAGCTGCTCCAGCCGCCGCTGGCGCGCGCGCTCGTCCCGCTTCGCCTGCTTGTCCGCCTCGTACGAGCCGGGGCCGACAGGCTTGTCGGCTGCGACGGCCGCGGCCGAGGCCGCGCTTTGCTTCGCGCCGGCTTCCTGCCGCAGCTCCTCGATCTCTTTCTTCTTCTCGATCATGTCGTCGTAGTTGCCCAGGTAGTCGATCGTACCGGTCGGCGTCAGCTCGATCATGCGTTCGGCGATCTTGTTCAGGAAGTAGCGGTCATGGGAAATGAACAGCAGCGTCCCCTCGTAGTCGAGCAGCGCCGTCTCCAGCACTTCCTTGCTGTACAGGTCAAGATGGTTGGTCGGCTCGTCGAGGATGAGCACGTTCGCCTGCAGCAGCATGAGCTTGGCGAGGGCGACCCGCGCCTTCTCGCCGCCGCTCAGCGAGCTGACGCGCTTCTTGACGTCGTCGCCGCTGAACAGGAAGTTGCCGAGCACGGTGCGGATGCGCGCTTCCTCGACATGCGGGTAGGCGCCCCATACTTCCTCGAGCACGGTGCTGGTCCCGCTCAGCTCGGTCTGCTCCTGGTCGTAGTAGCCGATCTTGACATGCGTGCCCCAGCGGATCGACCCGGAGAGCGGGCGCTGCTTGCCGATGAGCGCCTTGAGCAGCGTCGACTTGCCGATGCCGTTCGGCCCGACGAGCGCGGCCGTCTCGCCGCGCTCCATGCGCAGCGACACGTCCCGGAACACCGGCGCGGCGCGATCCTCGTAGCCGACCGACAGCTCGCGGGCGTCGAGCACGTCGCGCCCGGTCGTGCGCTCCACCTCGAAGCGGAAATGCGCGCGCTTCAGGTCGCCCTGGGGACGGTCGATCCGCTCCATCCGGTCGAGCGCCTTGCGCCGGCTCTGGGCGCGCTTGGTCGTAGAGGCGCGCACGAGGTTGCGGCGCACGAATTCCTCCATGCGCGCGATCTCGTCCTGCTGCTTCTCGAACTGCTTCATCGCCGATTCGAACTCGGCCTCCTTGAGCTCGACGAAGCGGCTGTAGGTGCCGGTGTAGCGCTTGGCCTGATGGCGCTCGATCTCGATGATCGTGCCGACGGTGGCATCGAGGAAGTAGCGGTCATGGGACACGACGAGGATGGCTCCGGCATACCCGCGCAAGTAATCCTCGAGCCAGGTCAGCGTCGCGATGTCGAGGTGGTTGGTCGGCTCGTCGAGCATGAGCAGGTCCGGCGCCTGCAGCAGGATGCGCGCGAGCGCGAGCCGGGTCTTCTGGCCCCCGCTCAGGGAGCGGATCGGCGTGGCGGGGTCGGTCTGGCCGAAGCCCATGCCGTGCAGGACGCTCTTGATGCGGGTCTCGATCTCGAAGCCGCCCTGGTCGCGGAACCAGTCCGAGCGGCGAGCATAGCGCTCGAGCGTATCCTCGTAGCGCTTTTTGTCCGCATGGAGCGCCGGATCGGCGATGTCGCGCTCGAGCTGCCGCAGCTCCAGCTCGGCCTCCAGGAGAGGGCCGAATACGGCTCTCATCTCCTCGATGATGCTGCGGTCGGACTGAAGGCCGCTGTTCTGGGCGAGGTACCCGACGCGCGTCTCCTTGGCGCGGTGGATGACGCCGCTGTCGCTGGACATCTGCCCCGCAAGAATTTGCAGCAGCGTCGACTTGCCCGCGCCGTTGACGCCGACGAGCCCGACGCGCTCGCGCTCCTGGATCTGGAACGTGATGCCGGACAATATGGTGGTGATGCCGTAGCTTTTCGTTAGGTCATTGACTTGCAGCAGCATGGCCGGGCATGTTCCTTTCCGCAGAATGCTTCTATATATAATTGTAGAATACCGCAATCCGCCGCTATAATCGACCCTTATTGGCGAAACAAACCGCTCGGTGGTACACTATAGACAATTATGGCAGGAATGGTGGGTCCGATGATGGAATCCGGTTCGGCGAAGCCCGCCGAGACCAAGAAGGAGCTCCGCCGGCAGCTGCTGGCGCTGCGCGACGGCTTGTCCGAGGCCGAGAGGGCGGAGGCGTCCCGGCTCGCGTGCCGCCAGGCGGCGGAGTGGATCGAGGCGTCCGGCATCGGGAGCGTCATGGCGTTCGTCTCGTTCCGCTCGGAGCTGGACACGTCGCCGCTGCTGGAGTACTGCTGGGCGCGGGGCTTGCGGCTGCTGCTGCCTCGCGCGGACATCGGCTCGAAGCGCTTGGAGCTGCACGCCGTGCGCTCGCGGGACGAGCTGGCTCCCGGCGCATACGGCATCCTGGAGCCTCGTCCCGGCCGGGCTGCCGCGGCAAGGGAGGCGCCGGAGGCGATATTCGTTCCGGGCGCGGGCTTCGACCGCAGCGGCGGACGGATCGGCTACGGCGGAGGCTATTACGATCGCTTTCGCGCGGAAGGGCGCGCGGCAGCAGGCGCTGCGTGGATCGGGCTCGGCTTCGCGTCGCAGCTCGTGCCGCAGGTGCCGATGGAGCCGCATGACGCGCCGCTCGACGGGGTCATTACGGAGCAGGGGCTCATCTGGACAACATCGAATCCGCCGAAAGGAGGCCGATCATGACAGACCGTACAGAACCATCGCCGCTGGAGCCGCTCAGCCATTTCGGCGAGCAGGGACGCGCGCGGATGGTCGACGTCTCGGACAAGGAGACGACGGCGCGCGCGGCCGTCGCCCGCACGTCGATCGCGATGGCGGAGGAGACGCTGGCGCGCATCAAGTCGGGCGGCATCGCCAAGGGCGACGTGCTCGCGGTCGCCCAGGTGGCCGGGATCATGGCCGCCAAGAATACGTCGGCCTGGATTCCGATGTGCCATCCGCTGCCGCTGAGCGGCGTCGACATCTCGTTCGGAGACAACGGCCGGGACACGCTGACGATCGAGGCGGCGGTCCGCACCAAGGGGCCGACCGGAGTCGAGATGGAGGCGCTGACGGCGGTATCGGCCGCGGCGCTCACGGTATACGACATGTGCAAGGCGATGCAGAAGGACATGGTCATCGGACCGACCGAGCTCGTCTCCAAGACGGGCGGCAAGAACGGCGATTACAGCCGCACAGATCGGGCATAGCGACGGGAGGAACGGAAGATGCGTTGGAAGGTAGCGATTCTTACGGCGAGCGACAAGGGCTCGCGGGGCGAGCGGGAGGATACGAGCGCGCAGGTCATCCGCGAGCTCGTCGAGGAGGAGCTGGGCGGCAGCATCGTCGATTACCGCATCGTGCCGGACGAGCAGGACGAGATCATGGCCGCGCTGATCGAGATGACCGGCTACTATGAGGCCGATCTCGTGCTGACGACGGGCGGCACCGGCCTCGGGCCGCGCGACATCACCCCGGAGGCGACGCTCAAGGTGATCGAGCGCGAGGTGCCCGGCATCTCCGAGACGATGCGCAGCAGCACGATGTCCCGTACCCGTCGCGCCATGCTCTCGCGCGGCGTGAGCGGCATCCGGGGCCGCACGCTCATCATCAACCTTCCGGGCAATCCCAAGGGCGTGCACGAGTGCCTCATGGCCGTCATCGATCAGCTGCCCCATGCGCTCGCCATCGTCTCCGGCCGGGAAGGGGAGCATGGCGCATGACCATCCGCACGCGGCTGCGCGAGGTTCCCGTCGAGCAGGCGCTCGGCCTGCGGCTCGCGCATGACCTGACGCGCATCGTGCCCGGCTCCTTCAAGGGGCGGGCGTTCGTCAAGGGACATGTCGTGACGGAAGCCGACATTCCCGCCCTGCTCGACATCGGCAAGGCGCATCTCTACGTGATGGAGCTTGCCGCAGGCGAGCTGCACGAGGACGAGGCCGCCCTCCGCATGGCGGAGGCCCATCGGGGAGAGCGGATCGAGCTCGGCCGTCCCCATGAGGGCAAGGTGGCGCTGAAGTCGTCCATTCAGGGACTGGTCAAGATCGACCCCGGGTACGTGAACGAGATCAATGCGCTCGGCGACATCGCGCTCGCGACCGTACTCGGCGACCGACTGGTGGAAGCGGGCGGACAGGTAGCCGCGACCCGCGTCATCCCGCTCGTCGTCGAGGAGGCTCTCGTATCGCGCGTCGAGGCGCTCGCGGCACGGTTCCGCGAGCGGCACGGCCGCTCGCCGATCGAGGTCAAGCCGCTGCGCCCGATGCGCGTCGGCCTCATCACGACCGGAGGCGAGGTGTACAGCGGACGCATCGAGGACCGCTTCGGTCCTGCAGTGCGCGCCAAGCTGGAGCGTCTTGGCTCGGCCGTGGCCGAGCAGGCGCTCGTCCCGGACGACCGGGAGCGGATCGTCAGCAAGATCGTGGAGTACAAAGGCAAGGAATATGATATGATACTGCTTACAGGAGGCATGTCCGTCGACCCCGACGACCGGACTCCAGGCGCGATCCGCGCGGCCGGCGCCGACATCGTCAGCTACGGGACGCCGATGCTGCCCGGATCCATGCTGCTCATGGGCTATCTCGGCGGGACGCCGGTGCTGGGCTTGCCCGGCTGCGTCATGCATGATCCTCACACCTCGTTCGACGTGCTTCTTCCGCGCCTGCTGGCGGGGGAGGAGATTCGCAGGGAAGACATCACCGCGATGGGGTACGGCGGCCTGTACGGCTGCTGACGACTTTCGCGCATTCGACAGCGGAACGGCCCGTTCAGGCCCGTTCTCAAGGAGGAAACCGACAATGGGTGGTATTGGAGCTACAGGATTTCTGCTGCTGGCCGTCATCGCGCTGCTGCTGTTCGGACCGAACAAGCTGCCGGAGCTCGGCCGAGCTTTCGGCCGCACGCTCAAGGAGTTCAAGGCCGGCACGCGCGAGCTGATGGCGGAAGACGACGACCAGGCGAAGCGTCAGGCGTCCTCCTCCCGGATCGAAGTGTCCGGCAGCGACAGCGCTCAGCCCGAAGCGGGCCGCGCCGAAGCCCGGCGGCTGCCGGAGTAGGCGGTCCGTACCGGCGCATCACCGCGCGGAAGCCCGCAGGCTTCCGCTTTTTTATTGAATTCCTGCCATGTCCGGCTGCCGCGAGGCTCGCGCATGCCGGCATGGCTACATAAGGAGGACCTCCTATGGCCAGCCGTCCCCAGGACGGATCCTCGCCGCTGCGCAAGCGGATGAGCGAGGAGGGGCTCATGTCCCTGATGGAACATTTGGGCGAGCTGCGCAAGCGCCTGTTCGTCGTGCTGCTCGTGCTGGTCGCGGGCCTCGTGCTCGGCCTGTTTCTCGCCAAGCCGATGTACGAGTATCTGACGACGACCGAGCAAGCCCGCGAGATCGGAGGATTCCATACGTTCTCGCTCTGGGACGGCATCGGCATCTACATGAAGTTCGCCTTCATCATCGCGCTCGTCCCCGTCGTCCCGCTTGCCTTCTATCAGCTGTGGGCCTTCGTCAAGCCGGCGCTGCGCAAGCATGAGCAGACGGCCGCGCTCCGCTACGTGCCGTTCGCGCTGCTGATGCTGCTGATCGGAATCGGCTTTTCCTACTTCGTCGTCTTTCCGATGGCGTTCCATTTCACGTCGGAGATCTCCCGCAGCCTCGGGCTGGAGGAGACGTACGGCATCGTGCAGTACCTGACGTTCCTCGTGAACATCGTCGTGCCGATCTCGCTGCTGTTCGAGATGCCGGTGCTGTTCATGTTCCTGACGGCCATCCGGATCCTGACGCCGGCCGGACTGCGCAAGATGCGCCGGGTCGCCTACTTCGGCATGGTCGTCATCGGCGTCGTCGTGACGCCGCCGGATGTCGTCTCCGACCTGCTCGTCGCGATCCCTCTGATCCTCTTGTACGAGGTAAGCATCCTGATGTGCGCTCGCATCCATCGCAAGCAGCTCCTCAAGGATGCCGAATTCGACAGCCGCTACGAATCGGCGGCGCTGAGCGAATAGCCCGCAGGCTCGCCGCAAGCGCCGCGCAAGCAGCTTGATCGGCGCTGCCGAAGCAGTTGGCCTTGGCCCCGTCCACCGGACTTCCGGTGGACGGGGCTTTTTTCATGAAACCGACACAAAGGGGGAAGAATAAAGCTTGAGATTGAGGGAGTCAAGCTCCGGTTAAAGGTAAAAAAGGCGCATCAACGGCAAATTCGTGACATAGATATGATGAAAATGTGAAAAAAGTTTGAACATCGTTTCTCAGCTGTGGTATAGTGGACTCAAGAAACCACTTACAATCTTGAACGGGATGTGACAAGCATGGCTAAAATGATGTCCGTGAAGCCGGTGCAGCAAACGAAGAACGCGGTCGATCGCCTCTTCCAATTCATGAACCTGATGGCTTGGACCTGCTTGCTGATCGGAGTCGTGACCTCCCTTTGGAACATCACCCACTTTAGCGATACGAACATGACGCTGATGGTCGGCATCGGATTCCTCATCGGCAGCGTGTTCATCTATACGTCCGGAGCAGCCCTGCACCTGTTGTCCCATAAGCTCGAGCAGCTGGAGGACCGTGCGGAAGATCGCTCCTGATTCCAGCAAGAAGCCGCGGCATCGCGGCTTCTTTTTTTATGCCTTCGCACGGCCGCATGTCCATGTAAAGTTCTCTCGAACAACGAGGCGCCCCTCTTGAAATTGTCCGGCAGTTTGAGTATGATAAAAAAGGTTATTAGCACTGACGTCCCTTGAGTGCTAATAAAAAGAGACAAATTTCGATTAAGGAGGCTATTTTTTCATGATCAGACCTTTGGGTGAACGCGTATTGGTTGAACCGATCGCCAAGGAAGAGACGACTGCGAGCGGCATCGTGCTGCCCGACACGGCGAAAGAGAAGCCGCAAGAAGGCAAGATCGTAGCTGTAGGCAGCGGAGCGCTGAAGGACGGCGTTCGCGTCGAGCTGGAAGTGAAGGTCGGCGACCGCGTTCTTTTCTCCAAGTATGCAGGAACGGAGATCAAGTACGAAGGCAAAGACTATTTGATTATGAAAGAAAGCGACATCCACGCGATTTTCGGCTAAGCTGCAGCAGCCAGCCGGCGCTATAGAGGCTTTCATACTTAGGGCATGGCCCAAATCATGAACTCGGGAGGTAACGTACGATGGCAAAAGAAATCAAGTTCAGCGAAGACGCTCGCCGCGGCATGCTGCGCGGGGTCGACGCTCTGGCGAACGCAGTAAAGGTGACGCTCGGACCGAAAGGCCGCAACGTCGTTCTGGAGAAGAAATTCGGCAGCCCGCTCATCACGAATGACGGGGTATCCATCGCGAAGGAGATCGAGCTGGAAGACCCGTTCGAAAATGCAGGCGCCCAGCTGGTCAAGGAAGTCGCGACCAAGACGAACGACGTCGCCGGCGACGGCACGACGACCGCGACGGTGCTCGCTCAGGCGATCATCCGCGAAGGCCTGAAAAACGTGACGGCGGGCGCGAACCCGATCGTCCTGCGCAAAGGCATCGAAAAAGCCGTGCGCGCGGCCGTGGAAGAGCTGAAAAACATCTCCAAGCCGATCGAAGGCCAGCAGTCGATCGCTCAAGTCGCTGCGATCTCCTCCGGCGACGAGGAAGTCGGCCAGCTGATCGCCGAGGCGATGCAGAAGGTCGGCAACGACGGCGTCATCACGGTCGAGGAGTCCAAAGGCTTCTACACCGAGCTTGAAGTCGTTGAGGGCATGCAGTTCGACCGCGGCTACGTCTCCCCGTACATGATTACCGATACGGACAAGATGGAAGCCGTGCTCGACAACCCGTACATCCTCATCACCGACAAGAAGATTTCCAACATCCAGGAGATCCTGCCGGTGCTTGAGAAGGTCGTTCAATCCGGCAAGCAGCTGCTGATTATCGCGGAAGACGTAGAAGGCGAAGCGCAAGCGACGCTGATCGTCAACCGCCTGCGCGGCACGTTCACGTGCGTCGCGGTCAAGGCTCCTGGCTTCGGCGACCGCCGCAAGGCGATGCTGGGCGACATCGCCGCTCTGACGGGCGGCCAAGTCATCACCGAGGAACTCGGCCTGGATCTCAAGTCCACGACGGTCGAGCAGCTCGGCTCCGCTCGCCAGATCCGCGTCACCAAGGAAAACACGATCATCGTCGACGGTGCCGGCGAAAAGACGGACATCGACGTTCGCGTCAAGCAGATCCGCGCTCAGCTCGAAGACACGACGTCCGACTTCGACCGCGAGAAGCTGCAAGAGCGTCTGGCGAAGCTGTCCGGCGGCGTAGCCGTCATCAAGGTCGGCGCTGCGACGGAAACCGAGCTCAAAGAGCGCAAGCTGCGCATCGAGGACGCTCTGAACTCCACGCGCGCTGCCGTTGAGGAAGGCATCGTATCCGGCGGCGGCACGGCTCTCGTCAACGTCTACGGCGCTGTTGCAGCGCTGAACGTGACCGGCGAAGAGAAGACCGGCGTGAACATCATCCTGCGCGCTCTGGAAGAGCCGGTCCGCACGATCGCGACCAACGCGGGCGTAGAGGGCTCCGTCATCGTCGAGCGCCTCAAGAAGGAAGCGGTCGGCATCGGCTACAACGCCGCTACCGGCGACTGGGTCAACATGTTCGAAGCGGGCATCGTCGATCCGACGAAGGTGACGCGCTCCGCGCTGCAGAACGCTGCATCCGTAGCGGCTGTCGTCCTGACGACCGAAGCGGTCGTCGTCGACAAGCCGGAGAAGGATAAGCCGGCTATGCCTGACATGGGCGGAATGGGCGGCATGGGTGGCATGATGTAAGAATCAGGCCCACAAGCCTGATGGAGTAACGAAGAAACGGGACCTTTCGGGGTCCCGTTTTTCCTTTGAGGGGAGGCCGGTTGATTCCGGCCTCCTCTTCCTTTACCATGGGCATATCGCAAAAGAAAGAGGAGGGGCTGACCATGCCGCCTAGAATCGTCCGCTCCGTCACGGAGCTGATCGGGGATACGCCGGCCGTACGCTTGAACCGTCTGGCCGGCCCAGAGATGGCCGAAGTGTACGTGAAGCTGGAGAGCTTTAATCCGAGCGGGAGCGTAAAGGACCGCGCCGCCGCCAATCTGATCCTGGAGGCCGAGAAGTCCGGACGGCTGCTGCCCGGCGGCACGATCATCGAGCCGACGAGCGGCAACACCGGCATCGGACTCGCGATGAACGCGGCGGCGCGCGGCTATCGCGCGATTCTCGTCATGCCGGACAACGCGACCAAGGAGCGGATCGGCATCCTGCGCGCTTACGGCGCCGAGGTCGTGCTCACGCCTGCCGCCGAACGGATGCCGGGCACGATCCGCAAGGCGGAGGAGCTGGCCGCCGGCATCCCGGGCAGCTTCATCCCGCAGCAATTCGAAAACCCCGCCAACCCAGACGCGCACCGGACGACGACAGCGGCCGAAATCTGGGAGCAGATGGACGGCCGGCTGGACGCCTTCGTGGCGACGGCCGGCACCGGAGGCACGATTACCGGCACCGGCGAGGAGCTGAAGCGCCGGCTGCCCGGGCTCCGCATCGTCGTCGTCGAGCCCGCAGGCTCTCCGGTGCTGTCGGGCGGCCAGCCGGGACCGCATAAGCTCGTCGGCACGAGCCCCGGCTTCGTGCCGGCCATCCTCAACACGGCCGTTTATGACGAGATCGTGCAGGCGCAGGACGAGCAGGCGCTGGAGACTTGCCGGCGGCTGGCGCGCGAGGAGGGACTGCTGGTCGGCCCGTCCGGCGGCGCGGCCGTCTGGGCGGCGCTGCGGGAAGCGGCCCGGCTCGGACCCGGGAAGCGGGTGCTCTGCATGGCTCCCGACAGCGGCGAGCGTTACTTGAGCATGGGCGTATTCGACGCTCCGTGATCGCAGTGGCAGCACCGGCCGCGAGCCGAGACGCAATCGGCTCTAGGCGCTGTCGGATAAAACGCAAACGGGACGAAGCGGAGCAAGGCTCCGTTTCGTCCCGTTGGTGCATATATGGGCATTGCGTGAATCGAAAAGAGGTGCCGTCCCCGCAGCGGCTCCCGGCTCGGACAGGCTCCCGATGGCCGCTCCTGCCGGTACCCTCAGCCCGAACCCGCTTCTCTTACGAGCCGGTACGGACCTCGTCCAACGCCATGGCAGGACGCAGGCGGCGAAGCGGGGAGCGGCTGTAGCGGAACTCGCCGGCTCCGAGCACCGTGAGCGACTCGCCCGTGCCCTCGATCGTCGAGCCGTCGGCCACATAAGCGCCCTCGCCGACGATCGCACGGTGCACGTGCACGCCGCGGCCGATTCGGGCTCCCGGCATGATGATGCTGTCGGTGATCGTGCTGCCTTCGCCGATCTGGACGCTGTGGAACAGGATCGAGCCTTCCACCGAGCCTTGGATCCGGCAGCCGCGCTGCACGATCGAGTTGGACACTTCGCCGCGCCCTTCGACATAGACGGCAGGGCTCAGGTCCAGGGACGGCGTGTACATCGGCCATTCCGGACGGTTCAGGTCGATGACGCCGTTCAGCAGGTCCATATGGGCCTCCCACAGGCTGTCCGGCGTGCCGACATCTTTCCAATAGCCTTGGAAAGGAAACGCGACGACGTTGCTGCCCTCGGAGAGCAGCTGCGGTATGATGTCCTTGCCGAAGTCGTGCGAGGAGCGGGTGGAATCGGCATCTTTCAGCAGCGCTTCCTTCAGATCGGCCCAGCGGAAGATGTAGACGCCCATGGAAGCGAGGTTGCTTTTGGGCTCGGCCGGCTTCTCCGCGAACTCGGTCACCTGCTGGCGCTCGTTCGTATTCATGATGCCGAAGCGGGAAGCCTCGCTCCACGGCACTTCCTTGACCGCGATCGTCGCAGCCGCGCCGCGCTGCTTGTGGAACGTCAGCATTTCCGTGTAGTCCATCTGGTAGATATGGTCGCCGGAGACGATCAGCACATGCTCCGGATTTTCCTGTTCGATGAAGTCGAGATGTTGATAGATGGCGTCTGCCGTCCCGACATACCCCTTCTTTTCATCGGAGGAGCAGAGCAGGTCGATGCGGGCGTTGTCCCAAGCCTGGCCGTCCGCGATGTGCTGCGTGATCGATTGCTTCATATATTGGCAGAGCACGCCGATCCGGTTGATGCCGGAATTGACGCAGTTGCTCAGCGGGAAGTCGATGATGCGGTAGCGGCCTCCGAAATGAACCGCAGGCTTGGCAAGGCGGTTCGTCAGAGGGGCGAGGCGTTTTCCTTCGCCTCCGGCAAGAAGCATAGCTAGGCAAGTGTTGGATTGAATCATCAGGTGGTACCCTCCATTTTTTCGCTCGGAATATCGTGTCTAGGTAATAACTAAACGACATGGAACACTTTGAAACCGAGATGAAAACAAGCGAGCCTTGCGGTCAGGCGATCAAGGGCCGGCTCTGGGAGCAGATGGAACCATGTGGAAAGGGCCCGAATGTTTCATGGGCCGCAAAGCCAGGGTAGAGATAGCCTAGGCTGAGGACAGGCCGCCCGCTGGCGGCTTCCCGATAAGACCGACTACATCCAACTGGAGGGATTTTCCATGAAACCAAGCATTCAAGTCGTCGAGAACGGCACGGACGCGATGTCGGCCGTACGTGAGCTGAACCGTCGCGGTTACGGACGGGACGAGATTTATGTTCTGGCCCACGACAAGGACCAGACGGATCGGCTGGTCGAAAATTCCGATGCGAACAAGATCGGCATGTCCGAGGAAGGCGTCTTCGACTCCATGGCCAACATGTTCCGCTCCCGCGGAGACGAGCTTCGCTCGAAGCTGGAGTCCGTCGGCTTGACGGACCTCGAAGCGGAGCGGTACGAGGAAGTGCTCGACCAGGGCAAAATCCTCGTCATCGCCAAAACCCACTGAATGATCGAAATCTCGGCCCCGGAGAGCGCAGCTCTTTCCGGGGCTTTTCCATCCCCGCTTTCGCTTATCTTCCTCCCTTCTTCCGCTTCTTTAAGAGGATTAATTATTCCGATCTCGCAGATCGGTTATCCTAAATGTAAAGATTCCCTATCGATAGATATATTCCCTTTATCTGACATGAACATTTTTCCCTTCGCCGTTCGCCCGGCGTATGGATGGCTTCTCCGGCTTTCCGCAGGTATACTGATGAGATGGAAACAGCGGAATCGGGAGGTTGATAGATATGGATCACATGCCCGCAAGCGCCCCGTCGATACCGGTCGTCCTGCTGGGGGGCTTTTTGGGAAGCGGCAAGACGACGCTGCTCGCCCGCTTGGCCGAGCGGTACCGACAGCAGGGCAAGCTGGCTGCCGTCATCCTGAACGAGCTGGGGGACGTCTCGTTCGGCGAGCTGCCGGAGGCCGACATGCCGGTGACGGAGCTGCTGAGCGGCTGCATCTGCTGCTCGATGAAGGCGGACCTGGCCGCGGAGCTGCTGCAGCTGGCCGACCGCAAGCCGGATGTCATCCTGGTCGAAGCGACCGGAGCGGCCAATCCGCTGGAGCTGGTCGAGAACGTCATGGAAGCCTCGTTCTACCGCCCGCTTCATCTGGGAGCCGCCATCACCGTCGTCGACGGTCCGGCATTATTGAAGCTTCGCAAAGGAAGCCGGAAGACGTTCAAGCTGCTGACGGACGGCATTCGCTGCGCGACGCATCTGGTGCTCAACAAGGCCGACGGGCTGCACCCGGAGGAGCGGGTCGAGCTGGAGCAGCTGCTGCGGGAGCTGAACGGCGGCGCCAAGCTGGCGGTGGCGGTGCGGGCCGCCGTGCCGGACGGCTGGCTGGACGGCCTGGACCGGAGCGGCAGGGCGATATCCGGGGAGGAGCTCCGCAAGCTCCAGCAAGCCCCCGCCGAACCGTTCGGCGACGCCGGACCTGGCTCCGCGCCGCTCGAGCCGCATGAGCACCTGCTGGCGGTCACCTTTCGTCCGGACCGGCCGTTCGACAGCCGCGCGTTCGAGCGGCTGCTTCGCCGGCTGCCGGAGACGGTCTACCGGGCCAAGGGCATCGTCACCTTCACCGATATCCCGAGCCGGTATCTGGTGCAGGTCGCGTTCCGCGAAGCCGACTTCACGCCGACGCTCTCCACCGCTCCGGATGCGATGGTTTTCATCGGGGAGCATTTCTCGCGCGAGGAGCTTCTTCGGGAGCTGGCGGGGCTGGAATAGCGGCAGCCGACTTTGGCGCCGATCCGGCGCCTTTTTCTGTTTCACGCTTCGAATCTCGTGGTAAATGAAGGAATCAAGCCTTACAGACGATGGCTTCACGACGAGGAGGAAGGCGCATGAAACGGATTGTCGCCCTAGTTGCCGCTGCTTGCCTGCTGATGACAGGAGTTACGATCGGCGTGCTCATGCGTCCGGCTTATGCGCCTGCCCCCATGGCCGCGGCCGGACCGTCGGTCCCGGATGAGCTCGCGGCCGCCCTCGTCTCTCCGGCCTACTCGGCCTACCTGGATCTCGAGGCTTCCGAGCCTGCGGAGCCGGCCGAGACGGAGATGGACTTCAGCGAAGTGAACGGGGTGGGCCTCTATGACGCCAAAGAGCAGGTCGTGACCGAGATCGGCATCCCGCAGTCGGCGCAGCGCGACGAGCTGCTGCCCGAACAGACGGCATGGAGCTATCCCGGCATGGAAGTCGGCTTCAGCGGCGGCAGCGTGGAGTATGTAAGCGTGCCGGTCGGAGCCGACCCGATCCAACTCGAGAGCGGCAGCTTGCCGGTGTCGGTGGAGGGATGGGAGAAAGTGTTCGGAGAGCCGATGTTCACGGCGGACGACGGCGTCGGCTATGTCGACGAGCGCGGCTTCGCGGCCAAGCTGTTCCTTGATTCCCGCAGCGGAGAGCTCGTTTCCATCGATTTCTTCTGGTCCTCGTCCACGGAGTGAAATAAATGTCGATTCTTCTGTTTCAAGCTCGGCTCGAGAGGGTAAGTCAATTTCATAGCTGAATTTCGAAGAATACGGTCGCTGCCTCTGGAGGTTGCGGCCGCTTCGTGCGTACTTGGATGAGATGCCATCATTTTGTTGCAGATTCGGGGTGACGATCGTTTTCCCGCTCCTGTAAAATAGATGTTGAGAAATAGAGTGAGAGAGAATAGAAGTAAGCTATCTTCATCCAGAAAGATAGTCATCCTATAGAGGGGAATCGGTGAGCACCTACATGAAAATCCGGACGAAAGTTCAAATCGGCTTCTCCCTGCTGTTGGCGATCATCATCATCCTCAGCGTCGCAGGCGTACGGAACCTGTACAACATGAGCGAGCAGCTCAACGAAATTTACGACGACCGCTATACGAAGGTCTACATCGCGACGGACATGCGGGGCAATACCAATAACGTGGCCAAATACATGGTCAACGTGCTGACCGTCCCGACGGCGGAGACGGTCGAGAAAAACCGCGCGAACATCGAGACGACGCGCAAGAACGTGCTGGAGGGCATCGAGCGGCTTCGGCTGCTTTCCGTAAGCGAATCCGAGCTGAGCATGATGGAGGAGATTTCGAGCTCGGCGGCCGACTTCTTCGGCTATGTCGATCAGGCTCTATCGCTCGTGAGCTCGGGCAAGGGCGCGGATGCCGTCGCGCTGCGCGAAGCGCAAGGATTGTCGTTCCAGGAATCGCTGGTCGCCGATACCGACAAGCTGTCGAGCTATCACCGCAACGCCTTGACGCAGCTCGTCGAGCAGACGCGAGCGGACAACGAGGCGACGACGAACATCATGGTCGCCTTGACGGTGGCGGGCGTGCTGGCAGGTGCGTTCATCATGGCTTGGAATACGAAGTCGCTCGGCCGCGGCTTCCGCGGCCTGTCGCTGATGATCGCAGGCTTCGCCGAAGGAGGCTCGACGGCGGAATCCCGCCGGTTGGCGCAGAAGCAGGAGGGCGAGTTCAAGGAAGTGACGGATGCCTTCATCGCCCTTGCCGACGACCTGGATGAAAAGACCGAGGCGGAGAGAATCTACAACCAGAACATGCAGGAGCAGACCTGGCTCAAGACGAACCTCGCCAACGTCACCGTCGAAGCTCAGGGCATCACCGATCTGGACCGCCTGTCGAGCAAGCTGGCGGAGCTGATCGCGCCGCTCACAGGCGCGACGTACGCGGCGTTCTACGTGCGCGACCACATGGGCGAAGGCCAGACGCTGACGCTGCGCGGCAGCTACGCCGGCATGGAGGGCGGGCGCATGCGCTCCGTCGTCCGCCTGAACGAAGGCTTGACCGGCCAGGCAGCGGCCGATGGCCGCGCCGTGCATTTGACCGAGGTGCCGAACGACTACCTCAAGGTGTCCTCGGCTATCGGCGAGTCGGCCGTTCGGGAACTGCATATTCTGCCGCTTCACTATCAGAACAAGGTCATCGGCGTTCTCGAGCTCGGGACGCTCCAAGCCTTCACTCCGATCCATCTGGACCTGCTGCAGCAGGTCGGCGAGTCGGCCGGCATGGTGCTTCACAACCTGTTCGGCCGTATCCGCATCGAGGAGCTGCTGCGCGAGTCGCAGACGATGAGCGAGGAGCTGCAGTCGCAGTCCGAGGAGCTCATCAGCCAGCAGGAAGAGCTGCGCAGCTCCAACGAGCGCCTCGAGGACCAGACGAGGGCGCTCAAGTCTTCGGAGGAGAAGCTGCAGTCGCAGCAGGAAGAGCTGGAGCAGACGAACGAGGAGCTGCTCCAGAAGACGCATATGCTGGAGCTTCAGATGAAGGAGACGCAGAAGCGCAGCCAGCAGATCGAGCAGACGCGCGACGCGCTCGAAAAGCAGACCATCCAGCTGGGCCTCGCCTCCAAGTACAAGTCGGAGTTCCTCGCCAACATGTCGCATGAGCTCCGGACTCCGCTCAACAGCTTGCTTATCCTGTCGCAGATGCTGTCGGACAACAAGGAGGGCAACCTGACGAAGAAGCAGGTGGAGTTCGCGACGACGATCCATGGATCGGGCTCCGATCTGCTCAAGCTGATCGACGAAATTCTGGACCTGTCCAAGATCGGCGCAGGCAAGATGGATGTCGTCATCGAGCATGTTCCGATCCGCGACCTGGAGCAGTATGCGCTGCGCAGCTTCCAGCCGCTGAGCGCGCAAAAGGATCTCGAGTTCGGGACGAAGATCGACGAGGACGTGCCGACCGAGCTGTTCACCGACAGCCATCGCGTCAAGCAGATCCTCCGCAACCTGCTTTCCAACGCGTTCAAGTTCACGAGCCAGGGCTCGGTCAGCCTGCACGTGCGCAAGGCCGCCGAGGCGGAGGTTCCAGAGCAGGCCGAGGGCGAATGGATTTCCTTCGAGGTCCGCGATACGGGCATCGGCATTCCGGAGGAGAAGCAGGCGATCATCTTCGAGGCGTTCCAGCAGGTCGACGGCACGACGAGCCGCAAGTACGGCGGCACAGGCCTAGGCCTTGCGATCAGCCGCGATCTCGCCAAGCTGCTCGGCGGCGAAGTGAGGCTGACCAGCAAGCCGGGCGAAGGCAGCTCCTTCGTCCTGACGTTGCCCGAGTTCCACATCGCCAAAGGCCAGGCGGAGCCGAGCGAGCTCGTCTCGGGAGCAGGCTTCGGAAGCATGAACGAAGCGGCAGCCGCGCTGGCGCCGGCAAAGCCGGCCTTCGCGCCTGCTCCTCGCAGGCAGGCTGACGAGCCGGTCCGGGTGCCGCAGGAGGTCGAGGACGATCTGATGAACCTGGAAGAAGGCGACAAGGTCGTGCTCATCGTCGAGGATGACGTCGCCTTCGCCAAGGTGCTCGTCGACATCGCCCGCTCGCGCGGCTTCAAGGCGATCGTCGCCGGGCAGGGAGACAAGGGCCTGTCCCTGGCGAGGACGTATGTGCCGGACGCGATCCTGCTCGATATCCAGATGCCGGTCATGGACGGCTGGTCCGTCCTCCATCATCTCAAGAACGATGCCGATACCCGTCATATCCCGGTGCATCTGATCTCCGTCATCGACGAGGTCCAGCAGGGCCTGTCGCTCGGCGCGATCGCCTATCTCAAAAAGCCGGTCAGCAAGGAGCATCTCGACAACCTGTTCACGCAGATCGGACTGTTCCTGGAGAGGAACCTCAAACGGCTGCTCATCGTCGAGGACGACGAGGCGCAGCGGCTCGCGATCGAGGAGCTGATCGGCCATGACGACCTGGTCATCACGGGCGTCTCCTCGGGCAAGGATGCGCTGCGCGAGCTGACCGAGCATCGCTACGACTGCATGGTGCTCGACCTCGGGCTGCCGGACATCAGCGGCTTCGAGCTGCTGGACCAGATCCGGAGCAACGAAGAGCTCCATGACCTGCCGATCATCATCTACACGGGCCGCGAGCTCGACAAGCGGGAAGAGATGATGCTCAAGAAATACGCCGAGACGATCATCGTCAAGGACGTCAAGTCTCCGGAGCGCCTGCTCGACGAGACGACGCTGTTCCTGCACCGCGTCGAGGCCGATCTGCCGGAAGACAAGCGGAGCGTGCTGCGCAAGCTGCACAGCGTCGAGACGATCTTCGAAGACCGCAACGTTCTGATCGTCGACGACGACATCCGCAACGTATTCGCTCTCTCCAACGTGCTGGAGGGCTACAAGATGAACATCATCTACGCGGAGAACGGCCGGGAGGCGATCGATCAGATCGAGAAGAATCCGGATCTCGATCTGGTGCTGATGGATATCATGATGCCGGAAATGGACGGCTACGAGGCGATGAGGCTGCTTCGAGCGGACAGCCGCTTCGACAAGCTTCCGATCATCGCGGTCACCGCCAAGGCGATGAAGGGCGATCGCGACAAATGCATTGAGGCAGGGGCCAGCGACTACATCGCCAAGCCGGTGAACGTCGACCAGCTGCTTTCATTAATGAGGGTGTGGTTGTATAAATAACAGCAAGCTTCGTCCAAGCGAGGCGGACGAGAGGGAACAAGTCGAGATCGAGCTGCTGCTGGAGGCGATGTTCCGGCTGTACGGGTATGATTTCCGCAATTATGCCTATGCTTCGATCCGGCGCAGGATCTGGCACCGCGTCCATGCCGAGCGGCTGCCCACGGTCAGCTCGCTGACCGACAGGATGATCCATGACCGCAGCTGCATGGAAAGGCTGCTGTCCGACCTGACGATCCACGTCACGGAGATGTTCCGGGACCCGGAGGTGTTCCGCTCGTTCCGCCAGAATGTCGTGCCGCTGCTCAAGACCTATCCGTTCATCCGCATCTGGCATGCCGGCTGCTCGACGGGCGAAGAGGTCTATTCCATGGCGATCCTCCTCCATGAGGAGGGGCTGCTCGAAAAAACCCGCATCTATGCGACGGACATGAGCGCTACCGTGCTCGATGTCGCCCGTCAGGGCGTCTTTCCGATCGAGCGGATGCAGCAGTACACGCGCAATTACCAGGACGGAGGCGGCAAGGAATCGTTCTCGGACTATTACTCGGCCCGGTACGAGTCCGTCATCTTCCAGAGCTTCCTGAAGAAAAATATCGTCTTTGCCCAGCATAACCTGGTCACGGACGGTTCGTTCAACGAGTTCCACGTCATCCTTTGCCGCAACGTGATGATCTACTTCAACAAGGACCTGCAGAATCACGTGCATGGCCTCTTGTACGACAGCCTCAGCATGTTCGGCGTGCTGATGCTGGGCACCAAGGAGTCGATCAACTTTACCCGGCATGCCGACAAATTCGACGACCTGGACCTCGTGAACCGGATTTACCGAAAGATCAAGTAGCCGAGCTGAGAGAGGGGGGGAACCATGATCTCTTATGACGGACCGATCAATATCCTGCTCGTCGACGATTATCCGGAGAACCTGCTCGCGATCGAGGCGGTGCTGTCCGATCTGGACTACAATCTCGTGAAATGCTTGTCGGGCGAGGAGGCGCTGCGCGCGCTGCTCAAGGACGACTTCGCCGTCATCGTCATGGACGTTCAGATGCCCGGCATGGACGGCTTCGAGACGGCGCGCATGATCAAGTCGAGGGAGAAGACGAAGGAGATTCCCATCATCTTCGTCTCCGCGACGAGCAAGGAATCGCAGCATCTGTTCACCGGATATGCGGTCGGCGCGATCGATTATATGCTCAAGCCGTTCGTGCCTCAGATTTTCCGCTCGAAAATCGAAGGATTCGTCGGGATGTACGTGAGCAACAAGAAGCTCCAGCAGCAAAAAATCCTCCTGCAGCAGCAGACGCAGGAGCTGGAGCGGATGAACAAGGAGCTGATGCGCACGGCGTATCAGCTGACCAAGGCGGAAGCGATCAAGAGCGTCATCAGCAGCACGTCGATGGATACGATGATTACGTTCGACGAAGGCGGCATCATTCTGACCGTCAATCCGTCGATCCTGCCGATGTTCAGCTATGCCGAGAAAGAGGTCATCGGCCGTCATATCCATGAGCTCGTCCCCGAGCTGTGCCTGGCACAGCCCGAGGGGATGACGGAGCAGACAGCCGAGGGCGTCTCGTCGGGACGCCTCATCGAGGTGATGCCCCTTCGCAAGGACGGCAGCCGCTTCCATGCCGAGATCAAGCTCGGCAGCACGCATGTCGACGACGAGCTCATCTACGCCTGCACGGTCAGCGACATCACCGAGCGCAAGAAGACCGAGCGCGAGCTGCTGACCGCCAAGGAAGCGGCCGAGATTGCGGACCGCGCCAAGACCGATTTCCTGGCGATGGTCAGCCATGAGATCCGCACGCCGATGAACGGCATCCTCGGCATGACCAATCTGCTGACGGAGACCGATCTCGACGAGGAGCAGCGCGACTTTACGGAGATTATCCTCAAAAGCGGGGACTCCCTGCTCGGCGTCATCAACGATATTCTCGACTATGCCAAGATCGAGGCCGGCAAGCTGGAGCTCGAACGGATTCCGTTCAGCCTCAAGAGCTGCCTTGACGAGTCGCTGGACCTGTTCATCGCCAAGGCGCGGGAGAACAGCCTGGAAATGCTCTGCATCGTCGACGAAAGCTTGCCGGAATACGTTTACGGCGACGTGACCAAGCTGCGCCAGATTCTGATGAATCTGGTGAGCAATGCGGTGAAGTTCACGCCGGAGGGACGGATCGAGGTGAGCGCGAGACCGGGCTCCGGCGCGTTCGCAGGGTCGGCCCGGGACATGACGGTCGAGTTCCAGGTGCGGGACACCGGCGTCGGCATTCCGGAGGAAAAGCTGGCGGACCTGTTCCAGCCGTTCTCCCAGCTGGATTCGTCGATGACCCGCAAATACGGCGGAACCGGCCTCGGCCTCGCCATCTGCAAAAATCTGGTGGAGCTGATGGACGGCTCGATCGCTTGCGTTCCGAACGAGCCTAGAGGGGCGGTGTTTACCTTCACCGTCCGTCTGGAGCGGGTGGAGGAGAAGCCCGGCTCCGGCCAGGCCGATCTGCCTCAGCCGAGAGCGGAAGCGAGCGCCGAGCCTCATCCGCGTTGGGAGGCTTCCCAGCCGTTTTCCTTTTCGGCGATGCTGAGCGATACGTTCGCGGAGATCGGCGCTGCGGCGATGCCGGAGATGGAGACGCTGCTGCCCGACCGGTACGGCGGCGGGGGAGTGCTGCCCTTTGCGCCGCCTTTGTTGGATCGTCTAGGGCGCTCCCGCAAGCAGGAGGCGCCGCGCGTGCTGGTGGCGGAGGACAACGAGGTGAACCAGAAGCTCATCCTCAAGCTGCTCGACCGCTTCGGCATCGAGGCGGATGTGGCCGAAAACGGCGAGCTTGCCGTCGAGATGGCGCTGAGCCGGACGTACGATCTGATCTTCATGGACATGAAGATGCCGGTCATGGACGGCTTGGAGGCGACGAGGCGAATCGTGGGGCAGTCCGGCTCGGCCTACCCGGCGATCATCGCCATGACGGCCAACGTGCTGCCCGGCGACAGGCAAAAATGCCTGGAGGCCGGCATGACGGACTACATCAGCAAGCCGATCCGGCCGGACATCCTGGAGACGGCCATCACCCGGCACCTGCTCGGCGAGCCCGCCGCCCAAAGGCAGTCCACGCATTAGTGGACTGCCTTTTCCTCTTCGGCTATAGTAGGGAGGATAAGGCGCGACAGCGGCTTTTTGAACCGTTAGAGAGGAGCTTCATCCGGTGTTTTTCATTCGCATGATCCAAAAAACCTACTCATCCCCTCCCCGGGTGCTGACAACCGGCTTCCTGCTGCTCATCCTGATCGGCACGGCGCTGCTCAGCCTGCCCGCTGCGTCGGCCAGCGGGGAGAGGATCAAGCTGCTGGACGCGCTGTTCACCGCCACCTCGGCGACTTGCGTCACCGGCCTCACGATCCTGGATACCGGCACCGTCTATTCCCGCTTCGGCCAAATCGTGCTGCTCGTGCTGTTCCAGCTCGGCGGCATCGGCTTCATGACCGCGGCCACCTGGTTCGCTCTGGCCTTCGGTCGCAAGATTTCGCTGAAGGACCGGCTTGTTCTGAAGGAATCGCTCAACCAGCATGAGATGAGCGGCATCGTACAGCTCGTCATCCGCATCTTTCTGTTCTCCGCCGCCATCGAAGGGCTCGGCGCGATCATGCTCACCCTAGCATGGATGGATCGGATGAGCTTCGGCGAGGCGGTCTACAACGGCATCTTCCATGCCGTGTCCATCTTCAACAATGCCGGCTTCGAGCTGTTGGGCGGATGGAGCCAGTTCGTCGACGATCCGGCGATCAACCTCGTCTCGATGACGCTCATCTTTTTCGGCAGCATCGGCTTCATCGTCATGGCCGACTTGATCCGCTGGCCGGAGAAGCGCAAGGTGTCGCTCCATACGAAAGTGGTGCTGTGGGCGACGGCCGTGCTGACGGTGGGAGGGGCCGTGCTGTTCTTCATCTTTGAATACACCAACCCGCGCACGTTCGGGCCGCTCGGCCTGGACGGCAAGCTGTGGGCATCGGCGTTCCAGTCGTTCAGCCTGCGCTCCGCGGGGCTCAACACGGTGCCGATCGCCGATTTGCGCCAGGCGACCCAGCTCATGATGGTCATCCTCATGTTCATCGGCGCCGCTCCGGGCTCAACCGGCGGGGGCATCAAAATCACGACGTTCGTCGTGCTGCTCGCCGGCATCGTCACGATCATCCGCGGCCGCGAGGACGCGGTCGTCTTCCGCCATCGGATCGCGGCTCGGGAGCTGTACCGGGCGATTACGGTCACGCTCATGGGGGTGATCGTCATCGTCGCCGCGACGATGATCCTGACGACGGTCGAGGACGGGCCGTTCCTCGTCCTGCTGTTCGAGGCCGTATCGGCGTTCGGCACGGTCGGATTCAGCCTCGGGGCGACCGTGGAGCTCACGGACCCGGGCAAAGGCGTCATCATCGCCCTCATGTTCATGGGCCGGCTCGGCTTGCTGACGCTCGCCTTCGCCTTCCGCTCCAAGCCCAAAAAAGAAAGCTTCCGCTATCCCGAAGGAAGAATCATCATCGGCTGACCTTCGTTCGATCGTCAAGAAAACGCCTCGGATCTCGCATCCGTAGGCGTTTTTTTTGACGGTTGCCCAAGAGAGGCGCTCATCCCCGGAGCAGCGATTCCGCGCCGTCGAGGTAAATCTCCGTGCCGGTCACATGATCGGAATCGTCCGAGGCGAGAAACAGCGCCAGCTTGGCGGCCTGCTCGGCCGATCCCGACTTGCCGGCCAGCGGCTGGGCGCCTGCGGGGAACTCGACCGGAATCGCAATCTCCTCCACTTCTTTCTTGAGGTCGGTGCTCTCGTCGATGGACGTATCGATCGCGCCGGGGCAGATGGCGTTGACGCGGATGCCGAACTGGGCGAGCTCCAGCGCCGCCATCTTCACGAGCGCGACCTGTCCCGCTTTGGACGTGCTGTAAGCGCTCATGCCGAAGCTGGTGAACACCCGGTTGCCGTTGATGGAGCTCGTGACGAGGATGCTGCCGCCCCCCGCTTGCTTCAGCCGAGGGATGGCGTGCTTGATCGTGAGGAAGGTGCCGGTCAGGTTCGTTTCGATCGTGCGCGACCACTCCTCCGCCTTCATGCTCTCGAGCGGCGCCAGCGTTCCGTTGACGCCGGCGTTGGCGAAGACGATATCCAGCCTGCCGAACGCCTCGTCCGCTCGCCGATAGGCGTGTTCCAGCTGCTCCTCGCTCGAAATGCTGGCCTCGACGGCCAAGCAGCGGCCGGCTCCAGGCAGAGCCGACAGCTCGTTGCAGGTCTGCTCGAGGCGCTCCTGATTGACGTCGACGAGCACGACGTCGGCCCCCTCGCGGGCAAAGAGCAGGGCCGAGGCTTTGCCGATGCCGGAGGCAGCCCCGGTAATGAAGGCGGTTTTTCCTTTCAAGCGCATGCGAACACTTCCTTTGCGGAATCGTTTTGCATCATCATTACCCCGTGGCGGTGGCAGAATAAACCGGATGAGTCGATGGTTGTACGGCCTATGGAAACGGGTAAGAATGAGCAGAAATTCGAGAAAGCGGGGGATCGGCGTGAGCGGGGCGGAGGAGAAAGGGAAGGAGCCGCAGTGGCGATGGAAAAGGTTCGACCGCTGCGAGCAGGCGGCTCAGGAGCTTGACGAGCAGCCGGTGCTGGCCCAATGGGCAAGAAACAGCGCCAGCCGGGATACGAACTATTTGTCGGCGATCTCGCTGCAAGGCGAGCAAAACGCCGTATTTGGAACGCTGGTCAGCGGCAGGGCGGATGACGAGGGGAGCCGAAGCTCGCATTTCCATTTCCTGCTTCGGAAAGATGCGCTCTACACGATCGGCTTCCAGGAGGAGGCGATCGTCGAAGGCTGCGAGAAATCGGCTTTGTTTTTCGAGCACGCGGAGGACGCCGACTCGCCTCTGGACGGCTTCATCCACCTGCTCGCCGGCATCATGGAGCCGTTCTTCGAGGGCATGGACCGGTTCGAGGCGAAGCTGCGCGAGATGGAGGACAGCTTGCAGGAGCGGAACGGCGGCTACATGTTCCATCGGATCGTCGAGCTCCGCGCAAGGCTGCTGCACTGGACCGGATTGACGCGGCCGATCCGCGAGATCCGCTACGCGCTGGAGGAGGCTTTCCCGGAGCAGATGGAGGAGAGCCGCATCGACCAGGCGCTGCAGTCCCGGCTCGAGCGCATGATTATGCTGCAGGACGAATACAGCCGGGAGCTGGAGTCGCTGCTGCTGCTCGAAGAGAACCTTTCCAATTACAGGGGCAACGAGATCATGAAGACGCTCACCGTCTTCACCATCCTGTGCACGCCGATGATGGCCATCGGGGCGATCTGGGGCATGAACTTCAAGCATATGCCCGAGCTCGAGTGGAAGGCCGGCTATTGGATCGCGCTCGGCGTCATCGGCGGCTCGACCCTCGCCGTCTACGTCTGGATGCGCGCGAAGGGCTGGATGGGCGATCTGCTGCGTTCGGACAACCGGCGCGAGAAAATGTAAGGCGGCGGTTGTTTAACAGCTGAAGCAAGCGGTTTAATAGCTAGTACGGCAGCGCTAACGGCACTGGCCGAATCTGCCTCACTCGATGAGGTACCAATAGGCGGTGTTGATGATGTCCATCAAATATCGGAATACTTGCTCTGACATCGAGATTCTGGTCAAACACGAAGAGTCGGATGCGGTTGCTCCTTATCGGGTCAACATTCAAAGCTCCAAAAATCCGCTCAGCTTCGGCAACAATCTGGCGAGCTACGATTCGGAGGAGCAAGCGGTGAAGACCGCTGAAAAGCTGTGCGGCTACTATGCGGCCGCCAAATCGAACGGGTACTATATGAAAGGCAAGGCGTTCACGAAGCCGGACTGCGAGGATATCGAGATCGCCGACGTGCTGGAGCGCGACCTTAACGAGGACCAGTTCAACAGCCTGCTGAACCGTCAATCGATCGAAGGTTGATCTTCTTCGACTGCTACGACCCCTTTCGAAAGAAAGGGGTTTTTTGCATGTTCATGGAATAAGATCGCTCGTGGAAGGAAACGGTAAAAACGTACCAGAATCCATCCCGAAAGAAGGAACGGATGAATGAACCACATTGCCGCCAAAACCAGCGCATGGCTGCTTGCGGCCGCCATCATGGCGTCTGCGCCGACCGCAGCGGCAGCCGCGGCGATTCAGCCGCAGCCGTCCCAAGCTCCGGCCTCCGCGCCGGACCGCATCGAATCGCCCCACGGAGAGCTTCGCCATCCGAAGGGCCATCCCGGCCATCAGCGCTACCGCAAAGCCCACAAGCAGATGATGATCCGCGAGGCCGTCTCGTTTTTCGGCTTGAAGACGGAAGGCAAGAGCGAGGAGCAGCTGCTTCAGGAGATTCGCGAGCAGAAAACGAAGCAGCCGGAAAAATGGGCGCAGTTCAAGCAGCAGCTCCATGCGAAGAAGCTGGAGCGGATGAAGGCGTTCGCCGCCGCCCAAGGCATCGACACGAACGGGTTGAGCGAGCAGCAGCTCCGGGAGAAGCTGCGCCAGCTCCATCAGGAAGGGAAGCTGAAGCTTCCCGAGCGGCCGTCTGCGCCGACCGCTCCCGCGCCTGCTCCTAACGCCTGAAGGTACGGCGCTTGAAGCGGAGCGGCGCTGCAGCAAGCAGCCGCACGAAAGGACTGCCTCCAAAAGGTCGTTACATGGACCTGGAGGCAGTTCTTTTCTTTGGGCTTCCAAACTGAAAGAAAAAGTGATATCATATTTATATCAAGATGATGTGGGGGGAATGACGATGCAAGAACGAAAGGCATGGCACACCAATGGCTTTGGCGCGGCGCTGCTCGGAGTCGTCGCTATTGTCGGAGCTGTGTTTCTGTTTATTGGAAGCGACGATACCGGATTTGGTACGGCGGGATACGTCCTTGGCGCAGTGCTTCTGCTTGGCTCGCTCATCCTGTTCAGCGCGCTGACGATCGTCCAGCCGAACCAGGCCAAGGTCATCACTTTTTTCGGACGGTATAAAGGCACCGTGACCGACAGCGGACTTTGGCTCGTCATGCCGTTCAGCGCCAAGTCGCAGGTTTCGCTGAAAGTGCGCAATTTCAACAGCCAGAAGCTCAAAGTGAACGATGCTTCGGGCAACCCGGTCGAGATTGCGGCCGTCGTCGTCTTTCGCGTCACGGACACGGCCAGGGCGAGCTTCGAGGTCGACGACTATGAGACGTTTGTCGAGATTCAGAGCGAGACGGCGATCCGGCATCTGGCTGCGCAGTACCCGTACGATACGTACGAGG
Organism: Paenibacillus albicereus; assembly: GCF_012676905.1. Taxonomy (NCBI): domain Bacteria; kingdom Bacillati; phylum Bacillota; class Bacilli; order Caryophanales; family Paenibacillaceae; genus Paenibacillus; species Paenibacillus albicereus. The sequence goes on from NZ_CP051428.1 coordinate 1,418,250, forward strand.
ACGAGAGCGCGGTGTCGCTGCGCGGCAATGCGGACGAGGTGAGCGGACGGCTGCTCGCGGAGCTGCAAGAGCGTCTGACGGTAGCGGGAGTCGAGGTTCTGGAGACGAGGCTGTCCCATCTGGCATACGCGCCGGAGATCGCCGGCGCGATGCTGCAGCGTCAGCAGGCGGAGGCGATCGTATCGGCCCGGCAGAAGATCGTAGATGGAGCGGTGGGCATGGTCGAGTCTGCGCTCAATCAGCTGGAGGCCCGCGGGGTCGTTCTCGATGAGGAGCGGCGGGCGGCGATGATCAACAATCTGATGGTGGCGATTGTCTCGGAGCGCGGCACGACGCCGGTCATCAATGCAGGAACGCTTTACAATTAGGAGCATCCGCGATGCCTAAGGAAAGAAAGTCCTTCCCGCTCCGGATGGACCCCGAGATTTACCAGGCGATCGAGTCGTGGGCGGCCGACGAGTTTCGAAGCGTCAACGCGCATATCGAGTTCCTGCTCCGCGAGTCGCTGCGAAAATCCGGGCGCTTGAAGCGGGGCGCTCCGCCTGAGCCCCCGCAGGAGGGGCAGACGGACTGAGTTCGCTGCCGCGCCTCTCGACCGCGCGCATGACGCTGCAAGCGCAGGCGCTGTGACGGTCAGCCATAGCAATCGTTCTTTCGTATACGTCAAAAGGCTCCAGTGCCCGGGATCGGGCGTCTGGAGCCTTTTTCTATGCTGCCGTTCGCTCCTGGGCGGAGCGGATGAGTCTGGCAAGGATGATGCTATCGGAGTTATCAGCCTTTTACAGCACCCTCGGTCATGCCTTTCTCGATGTACTTCTGAATGAACAGATAGACGATGAGGATAGGCACGACGGTCAGGGAGACGGCGCTGGCCATGAGGCCGAAGTCGGTTCCGTACTGGGAGCTGATTTCGTTGAGCAGCGCCACGATGGGCCGGACGTTTTCCTTGTTGACGAAAATCAAGGCCGAGAACAGATCATTGTAGGACCAGAGGAAGACGAAGATGCTTGCCGAAGCGAAGACAGGACGGGCGATCGGGAAGAATATTCGGGTGAACATGTTGAATCGGTTGCAGCCGTCGATAAAGGCCGCTTCCTCCAGCTCTTTTGGTATGGTCGCCATATAGGCGGTCATGACCAGGATCGCGAAGGTCAGGTTGCCGGCGGTATGCGGAAGGATCAAGCCCCAATACTGATTGACGAAGCCCCACTTGATAAGAAGCTCGTATACGGGCACGACCGTGGCGAACGACGGAATGAGCAGCGTCGCGACGAGCAGGGAGTTCAGTGCGATGCGCCCGCGGAATTTGAAGCGCGACAGCACGTATGCGGCCAAGCCGCCTAAAATGAGGACGAGCAGTACGGTCGACCCCGACATGATGAGGCTGTTGGCGTACGCCTTTCCGATGTTGATTCGCTCAAACGCCGTTTCGTAGTTCGTCAGCACCGGCGACATGGCGAGGGAGAAGGAATCGTTCATGACGTCGTTCGACATTTTGAAGGAGTTGTTGATGATCCAGAACATCGGATAAATCGTCGTCAGCGCCCATAGCGAGAGGCAGACATACATGAACGCCATTCCAAAGGGGAAACGCTTGCCGGCTCGTTGTTGTTGGACAGGTATGGTTTTCACTCCATTGACTTGCTGCATCTGCTTCCACCCCATAACAGGTTAATAGGTGATCTCTTCTTTTTTGAGCAATCGGTTCGTAATGAGGGACAAGACAAGGCCGAACACGACGATGTAGATGGCGATCGTCGAGCCGTAGCCGAAGTTCTGGTCCACGAGCGCTTTTTTGTACATGTAGGTGCCGAGCACCTCCGTGCCGTTTTGGCCGCGGGAGAGGATCCAGACGAAGTCGAACACCTTGAGCGTGCCGGTAATAGCCAGAATGAGCACGACCTTGATGTCGCTCAAAATAAGCGGAATCGTCAGCATCGTCGTTTTTTTGATGCCGGAGATGCCCTCGAGCTTGGCCGCTTCGTAAAAGTCCGAAGGAATTTTGGACATCGCGGTCAGGAAGAGGATGAAATAGAAGCCGACGTAATGCCAGACGGTCGGAACCGCGACGGCTTTAAGCGAGCCGGTCTCGCTCAGCCAAAGGATCTTCTCGATGCCGAACCCGGAGAGGGCATTGTTCAGCATGCCGAACTGATAGTTGTAGATCAGCACGAACAGCAGGGAAATCGCCGCGCCGGAGATGACGATCGGGAAGAAGAAGACGGTGCGGAAGAACTGCTTTCCTTTGGAAATGTTGTCGACCATGACGGCGAGCACGAGGGCGATGCCGACTTGGAACACGATCGTGTAGAGCATGATCTCCAGCGTGTGCAGCGTCGCTGCGCCGAGCAGCTCATCCGAGAACATCCGCTTGTAGTTGTCGAGCCCGACGAATTTTTTATCGAAGAAGCCGGACGTGCGGTAGAAGCTCAGATACAAGCTCTTGAGGAACGGGTAGTAGACAAATGTGGAAATGAGGATCAGCGCTGGCGCCAGGAACGCCACGATATACTTCTTATCACCCTTCATACAATCACCTTTTTTGCTCGTAATGGATGGAACTGGAGGCGGAAATGAACTCGCCGCCCATGCAGTCAGAGGGGCGGCGAGGGTGAATTATAGATGGACTGCGAGAGAAGCAGGATTACTTCTTGTTCGCCTTTTCGATCTTCTCCGCTGCTTCGAGCGCTTGCTTCGCCGTTTTGTCGCCTTTGACGACCGCTTGCACGTTTTGACGGATCGTCGTGAACGTCTCAGGTGCCAGGTAGCTGTCGATCGGCGAGTTCACGGACGTCGAGTCCGCGACCATTTTGAAGCCGTCGAGCGCGACTTGCGGCAGGCCTTCGATTTGAACGTCGGCCGCTGGCGTGCCGCCGTTTGCCGTTGCGATTGCTTTGATCGAATCTTTGTTCGTCAGGTATTTCAGGAGGGAGACAGCAGCATCTTTCTTGTCGGCATTGTCAAACGTCGATTTGGAAAGGTAGAAGCCGCTTCCGAAGCCGCCGACAACGTCTTTGCCGGTGCCTTTGCCGCCTGGTGCTGCCGGGAACGGAAGAACCGTCGTTGTTGCCTTGACTTCGTCGGACATGCCGCCGATGGCCCACGAGCCTTCGAGGTTCATCGCAGCCAGGCCTTGGGAGTAGTAGTTCGCTGCCATCGTCAGGTCGATCGTGGAAGCGTCTTTTGCGAAAGCGCCCAGGTCGCCGAGCTCCTTCAGCTTGCCGATGCCGAGCTCCCACTCCGGATTGATGCCGTTCAGCAGGCCCGCTTTTTGGCCTTCGGAACCGGCTGCGCCGAGGATGGAGTGCTCGACGAGGTAGTGGGACTGGTCGAACGGCGCTGCCAGCGGAATGACCTTGTTCTCAGCCAGCGTCTTGATTGCTTTCGTCAGCTTGTCCCAGTCGGTCGGCAGCTCCAGGCTGTATTTCTCGAAGATCGCCTTGTTGACGAACAGGCCTTCGTAGAAGCCGGTCAGCGGAGCGGCGTAGATGTTGCCGTCCGGTTGCTTGACGGATTCCAGCGCGGAAGGAATGAAGCCGTTTTTCCACTCGGCGTCTTCGTCGAGCAGGCTGTTCAGAGGAACGACCTTGCCGGCGTCTACGAAGCCTTTGGCGTCGGCGCCGACGAAGTAGAAGAGCAGGTCCGGTTCGTTGCCGCTGTTCATGTCGGAGTTGACTTTCGTCCGGAAGCCGTCGTCGTTGGCCGACATGACGTCGTTTTCGATTTTTACGTTTGGATATTGGGCGGAGTAGTCGTCGAGGAGCTTTTGGAACGCCTCGCGGGCTGCGTCTGTGCCGCCGAACGTAGAGAATACGCGGAGGGTCACGTCTTTAGCCGGAGCTTCGCTCGGCGCGGCGCTTGCGCTAGGAGCCGGGCTGGAGCTGGCGGCGCTGCCGTTGTTGGCGTTGTTGCCGTTGCTGCCGCAAGCGGTGAGGGCAAGCACGGTAGCCATGGAAAGCGCGGCCAAAGCCGTTGTGGATTTCTTCTTCAACATTGCGAAAATCCCCCTTGAATTCGTTGTATCGATTCTGCAAGATTCGTCATCTCGCTTACCTAAAGTGTAGGCTTTGCGGAGCGCACAGCCAAGGCAAGATTGGTTCGCTGGATGGGGGACATTCCTATGGGGAGGGAGAGTATTCATCGATAACCAAGGGGGATTATTCTCTTCTTTTCCTTTCGCCAGACACTCGACTAGCGGCCTGCAGACGGCGCTGCTGCTGCAATCGAGCCGATCGGGAAGGCTGCTGCGGACCCGCGGGGTTTCGTCCATCGGACGATCGCAGCGCCGGGACTTTAGACCCAACTCCTTCCTCCGCTCCGCGAAAGCCTTGGAGGATGCCGCGTCCTGGAATTCGGCTTCATCTAATATTCAGCGCCGCTCTCCCGCTCGGAGCCGGCTCGTCAATCTCGTCCGCATAAAAGGCCAAGTCCCCTCATAGACATGTATCAGCTTAGGAAAACTCAACGAGCAGAGGGGATGAGAAGATGCATCGCATAAGCTTGATCGCGGCTCTGATGGCCTGCTTCATTCTGGTGCTGGCCGGATGCGGCAAAAAGGATGCGGGCTCCGTGGTGAAGGAGCTCGGCAAGCTGCAGGAGAAGACGGAAACGTATCAAGGTTCGGGAACGATGACGCTGCATACGGCTACGCAGCCGCTTCAGTACAAGGTCGACGTGAAATTCCAGAAGCCGAACTACTACCGGATCGCGCTGACGAACGAGAAGAAGGACCTGACTCAGATCGTCCTGCGCAACGATGAAGGCGTGTTCGTCCTGACGCCGAGCCTCAATAAAGTGTTCCGCTTCCAAAGCAACTGGCCGGAGGAGCAGGGGCAGGTATACCTGTACCAGACGCTGGTGGAGAGCATCCTGAAGGACAATTCCCGCCAGTTCGCCAGCGACAAGGAGAGCTATGTGTTCGACGTCATGGCGAACTACCAGAACGCCTCGCTGGCCCGCCAGAAAATCTGGCTGAGCAAGGACAACTATGCTCCGAAGCAGGTCGAGGTGAGCGACTCCAACAGCGCCGTGCTTGTGGACGTGAAGTTCGATTCGTTCAAATTCAACGAGAAGCTGGAGAAGAGCGTGTTCGATACGAAGGCGAACCTGCAAAGCTCCCCGGCAGCCGGCTCGCAGCCGACGACCGCCGTGCCGGAAGGCCAGGCGGGAGCAACGGACGGCACGGTGACCGATGACGCGGCAGGCGCCGATCCGGAAGCAGCCGAGGAGGACGGCAACGCGTCCGGGGGCGGAGTCGCCGCCGATCCGTCGAGCTCGAGCTTCATCCCGATGGAGCCGTCCTACCTCGGTCCGGAGGGCATCGCGTTCAAGGACAGCAGCGACATCGAATTCGGCGGCAATCCGGGCGTCATGCTGCGCTATGACGGCACGTACAGCTACACGCTGATCGAGACGCAGCCGGACGACTACGCGTCGGCGGCAGGCACCGGACGGATCGTCGATCTCGGCTACACGGTCGGCCAGCTGAGCGAAGGTCAGCCGATGACGCTGGCGTGGACCTACCAAGGCACCTATTTCCGCCTCACTTCCGATAATTTGCCGGAGAACGAGCTGATTCAGGTCGCGCAGTCGGTCGTCGACGACATGACCAAGTAAAGCGAGCGAAGCGCCGCAGGCCGCGGATGGCCGCGGCGCTTTGCCGGCTTCTGCCGGGCTTTCCTCTGCCAACAGGTGGCAGCCGGACGGAGGGCTTCGTTCATTGACACTGCCGGGCATCGAGGGTACCATTAGAGGCATTGGGTTTTCAAGCGAAAAGGGATGAAACAGGTGGAAACTTATTACCGTCCGACCCGCGCCGAGATTTCCCTCGATGCCCTGCGTCACAACATCGGGGCATTCAGGAGCTCGACGCCGGAAGGAATGAAGCTGCTCGCTTCGGTCAAGGCCAATGCCTACGGCCACGGACTCGTTCCGGTCTCGCGGGAGGCGGAGGCCTGCGGCGCCGATTATCTCGGCGTCGCCTTTCTCGACGAGGCGGTCCGCATCCGCAGGGCCGGCATCGCGATGCCGATCCTCGTCCTCGGGTACGTGCCGGCGCATGCGCTCGGTCTCGCCCGCTCGCTGGACATTACGATCGCCTTGTACCGGGACGACGTGCTCGAGGCGGCGCGTTCGCTGCCGATGGACGGCTCCCGCCGGCTCAAGGTCCATGTGAAGCTCGATACGGGCATGGGCCGGCTTGGGCGGCTCGCCGACGGCTCCGGCGACGCGATGCGCTTCATCGAGGAGGCGCTGCGCGTGCCGCAGCTGCACGTGGAGGGCATGTTCACGCATTTCGCCAAGTCGGACGAAGCGGACAAGAGCTATACCGAGCTGCAATATGCGCGTTTCGCGGCCGTCTCGGACGAGATCCGCAGGCGAGGACTGCCGATCGGCATTCTGCACAGCGCCAATACGGCCGCCGGCATGGACACGCCGGAGCTCGGCGGAGACATGCTGCGGCTCGGCATCGGCATGTACGGTCTGTATCCGTCGGACGAGGTGGATCGGACCAAGCTGTCGCTGCAGCCGGTGCTCTCGCTGAAGTCCGAGCTCGTGCATGTCAAGGCGCTTACGGAGCGCTGGGGCATCAGCTACGGCACCCGCTACTTCGCGGAGCGGGGCGAGCGCATCGGCACGATTCCGATCGGCTACGCGGACGGCTTCAGCCGGCTGCTGACTGGCAAGGCGCATGCGCTCGTGCGCGGCCAGCGGGTGCCGGTCGCCGGCACGATCTGCATGGATCAGTGCATGGTGGCGCTCGACGCGGCCGAGGCGGCGACGGGATCGCCGATCGCCGCCGGTGAGGAAGCCGTGCTGATCGGCCGCCAGAAAGACGCGGAGATCACCGCGGAGGAGCTGGCCGCGCAGCTCGGCACGATCAACTACGAGATCACGTGCATGCTCGCTTCGAGGGTGCCGAGAGTCTACGTAAGGGGCGGCGAGATCGTAGAGGTCGAGAATCCGCTTTCGCACGGTTGATGTCATTTTTTGCGGTCGGCAAGCAGGAATATCGTCGCGATACGGCGAATTGCCCCCACAGGGGGCTCCCGCCTCGCCTGTTCTAGAGCATACAGGCACCTCATAGGTATGGTGGAGTATAGCCTATTTGCATCGGAGACATAATGGTAATGGGCTTTGACAAGTTTTGGAGGTGCGAGTTGGTGGCCAATGTACAGAATACCAAACGAATCATGATCAGCATTCCGGATCATCTGCTGGAAGAAGTGGACGGCATTGTCGCCAAGGAGAATTCCAACCGCAGCGAGTTCATCCGCCAGGCGATGAAGCTGTATCTGGTGGAACGCAAGAAGCGTCAAATCCGTGAGTTGATGCAGAGAGGTTATCTGGAAATGGCTAAAATCAACCTGAACATGGCCTCGGAAGCTTTTCAAGCGGAGGAAGACGCTGACCGGGCGCTCGGCCGTCTCGTAAGCGGGGTGTAGCGATTGATCGTCAAACGCGGAGATGTGTTTTTCGCTGATCTTTCCCCAGTCGTAGGGTCCGAGCAAGGCGGCGTGCGCCCCGTGCTCGTGCTTCAGAACGACATCGGCAACCGCTTCAGCCCGACCGTCATCGTCGCCGCCATCACGGCCCAGATCCAAAAGGCCAAGCTGCCGACGCATGTCGAGATCGACGCCAAGGAGCACGGCTTCGACCGGGATTCGGTCATCCTGCTGGAGCAGATCCGGACGATCGACAAGCAGCGTCTGACCGACAAGATCACCCATCTCGACGACGAGATGATGCGCCATGTCGACGATGCGCTGCAGATCAGCGTCGGGCTGATCGACTTTTGATTCGGGCGCGGCCCCGGCGCCAGGGTGCCATGAGGTCGCTGCCCGGCAGCTTGAACGAGCACCGTGCTAAAAAAAGCTTTACAGCCCTTTATCCGATTGATATTATGAATTCAGTCAAATATGGAATGCGATGGCAGACATCGCATCAGCTCGCGAAGAACGCAAGCGGTTGAACCTCCCCGAGGTTCCTGCTTGCGTTTTTTATTTTGTCTCAGGAGGTCCGCTATGGGCAAAAGAAAGAACAGGTTCATCTGGATCGCGGCGGCGATGCTGTCGGCGCTCCTCGTGTACGGGCTTTACCTTGTGCAGCTTCGGACGATCGAGCGGCAGCACGCGGTGCAGGTGCTCGTCCCGAAACGGTTCATCGCGGCGGGAGAGCGGATCGAGGCGCAGGACCTCGGCATGCACACCATTCCTTCCGGAGCGTATGCGGAGGACATGATGTCGGAGGCGTCCCTGGCTGCCGGCCAGGAAGCCGTCGTGCCGCTTGGGCAGGGCGAGCCGCTGAGGGACTGGAAGCTCGACTCCTACCGTCTGCTGCCGGCCCGCAGCGAGTCGACCTTCCAGCTGCCGCGGGATTACGTGCTTTCCGTTTCGAGCGGCATCCGGGCCGGAGACCGCGTCGTGCTGTACGCCTCGGGCGCCGAAACGTCGTCCGGGAGGCTGTTCGCCGACCCGGTCGTCGTCGCATCGGTCAAGACGAGCGGCAACCAGGAGATCGACGATTTGGACAATCCGAACTTGCTCTCGCTTGCGGAAGGCAATCGGCAAAAGATGTATGCCTCGCGCCGGGACGCCAACGGCTTGATCGAATTCGTCAATTTGAACCTGACCGAGGCGCAGTGGCTTCGGATCGACGAGCTGTGCAAGGGCGGGGAGACCAAGCTCGTCATCGCCTACAGCTCCGATTCGCTCGATATCGCGGGATCGGAGCATGGGCCATGAGCGCGCCGCTGATCGCATTCATCGGCACGACGCCGAATATCGGCACGACGTCCGCCGCATTCGCGGCCGCATGCAGGTTGGCGGACAGGAGCGGGGAGGAGGTCGGCTTCCTTTGCCTCAACCTCAAGAGCGCCAAGATCCATCGCTTCATCGGCCAAGATCGGCCGCAAGCGACGCTTGACGGCATCCGTCCCGAATTGACCTCCTCCTCCCTGGCCCCTGCGCAGCTTCGCCGGGCCTGCATGCAGCCGGAGGGGCAGCCGCTCGTCCATGTACTGGCGGGCAATCAGATGCGCGACCAAGCAGAATTCTACTCCGTCGATGAGATGGACCATTTGCTGGAAGCCGCGCGGAATGCGTTTCCGATCGTCGTCGCCGACGTCGGCAGCTACTGGGATAATGCCGCGACGATCGGCGCGATGCGCGCCGCGAGCTCGCGCGTCCTTTGCACGACGGGAGCCCTTTCCCATTTTCAAGAAGACTGCAACCGCTGGGTACGGCAAGTCTCTCCCTTGTTCGGCATCGAGCCGGACCGATTCGATCTGCTCGCCATTCAATCCCCATGGACTACTGGAGGTTATCGCATGAAAGAGATGGAAAAGGAAACTCGCTTGTCCCTGATCGCCGAATTCAAGACCAATCAAGCTTTTTATGATTCGCTCGATCGGGGCCGGTACCATGCCTGGCTCAAGCAGGACGCGGTCGGCCGAATCGCGATGGAGGAAGCTTCGGACAAGCTGGCGGAGCGGCACGGAATTCGCTGCCGTCCGAACAAGGACAAGCAGCCTTGGTTCCGCAAGCTCAAGGCTCACCGCGGAGAGCTGAGAATATGAGCGGAGAGCGGTTCTCGCCTGCCGCGCTCGCGGCGGAGCTGCGATCGGGACGGCGCCCTCCCGCTTCGACCGAGGCCCCGGCAGGACAGCAGACAGGCGGCGCCGCTCCCGATTCGTTCGCCAAGGCGGCGGAGGACATGCGGACGTACCTTGCCTCCCCTCGGGGCATGACGGACGAAGAGCGGCGAGAGTACGGAGAGAGGCTCAATCGAGCCGTGCTCGGCTATCGGCGGGAGCGGAGAGAGATCATGGCGCTCGTCGCCGACCGGCTGCTCAAGCTGCGGCTTCACGAGCTGCCCGGAATGGGGGCTCCTTACAAGTCTCTGGCTGAGGCGCTGTTCGCGGAAGTGATCGGGCTCGGCGTACTGGAGCGCATTCTGGAAGAACGGGATGGGTTGGAGGAAATCCAGGTGGTCGGCACGAGGATCTACCTCATGCGAGGAGGGACGGTGAAGCGATCTCCGATTGATTTCCAGACGCCCGGCGAAGTGGAGCGGATCCAGCAGAATCTGGTGCTGTACAACAACGACCGCATCAACCCGCGCAAGCGCTGGGCGGAGGTGATGCTGCGCGACGGCACGCGGGTGACGATGACCGCGTACGGCTTCACCTCGCTGCCGACGCTGACGATGCGGTTCTACCAAGCACAGGCCTTCCGGCTGGAGGAGCTGGCCGCTCCGGCATACGGCACCCTATGCACGCAGATGTCGCGCATGCTGCACGCCGTGCTGGCCGCGCGGTTCAATCTGGTCGTGATCGGCCCGACCGGCTCGGGCAAGACGCATCTGCTGAAGGCGCTTATCGCTGAGCTGCCCGACGAGGAACGGATCGTCACGCTGGAGTCCCGGCTCGAGATGATGCTCGGCCAAGAATTCCCGCACAAGAACGTCGTCGAATACGAGACGGACGAGGAGGATGACCGCCATGGGCCGGCTCAAGCGTTCAAGCTGGCGCTCCGGCAGTCCCCGCAGCGGATCGTCCACGCCGAGATTCGCGACGAGGACGCCAACATTTATGTTCGTGCCTGCACGCGCGGACATGCCGGCAGCATGACGACCGTGCATGCCAGCCGGCTGGAGGACGTGCCGGAAGCGATCACGGACATGTGCATGCTCGACGGCCGGGGGATGGACCCCGGGCGGCTGTGCAAGCGGATCGCCCGGCATGTCACGCAGATCGGCATCGAGATGGGGATCGCCGACGGCAAGCGGAGAATCTTGCGAATGGGCGAGATTTGCTGGCGGGACGGCGAGGCTTCTTTGGAAGAATGGGCTCTCTATCGGCGCGGAGAGGGCTGGAAGCTGGCTTCGAAGCCTAGCTCCGAAGCGGTTCGCAGGCTTGCCGAATGCGGCTTGACGCTGCAGGAGTCCGGATTCGGTGAGGAGTCACTCCATGCCTGATGCGTCTTGGCTCGTCCTGGCGGCATCGATCTTGCTGTGTCTGACGCTCCTCCCGCTGATCGCGTCCGCGCTCCGCTTCGGCGACGATTCGCGCTTGGCCACGAGCCGGCTCGACTATCGCCGGGGCAGATCGCTGCGCGAGCGGCTCCGGCGCAATCTGGAGCGGTCCGGATGGCTCTATCGGGAGCTGCGAGATACGCTGGACGCGCTTCAAACCGGAATTCGGCCGGAAGGTCTTGTTCTGCTGTCCTTGCTGCTGCTGGCGCTGGGAGGAGCCGGCGGCGCGATCCTGTTCCTCAGTCTCAAGGGGGCGTTGATGCTCGGCCTGATGCTGGCGCTGACCCCTTACGCGGTCTTGAAGATGATGCTGGTCCAGCGGCAGCTGCAGACCCGGCTCGAATTCCTTCCAGCCGCCGAGCTGTTTTATCAATGCTATCTTGTCGCAGGGCAGAGGCAGATTCGGGGGGCTCTTCGGCGAATGGTCGAGGAGAACCGGCTTCACGGACACCTCAAAGCATCCTTTGAGCAGCTTTACCGGAATCTTTGCGTCCGAGGAGACGACGAGGCGAGCCTGCGCTTGTTCTCCGCTTCTCTCGGCCATTTGTGGGGCGATTACTTTGTCCAGATTTTGCGGGTGGCGATCAGCGAAGGGCATGACATCTCGGACAATTTGCATGACTTGATTTCCGACATGCGGCGGGCCAGACGGGCCAATGAGCAGGAAAGGCACAAGCTGCTGGAGATTCGCATCGCGAACTTCACCCCGGTGCTGTTCCTGGGATTGTTCCTCGGCATTAATTTCCGCTACAACCCGGAGAGCTCCTACCGGTATTACGTGCTGGATCCTGCCGGCAGAGATATTTTGCTTAACGCCTTGGTCCTCATTTTCGCGTCCTTCGTGATGGGGCTGTGGCTTTCTCGCAAGAGAATGTAAAGGAGGGGCGACATGAAGCTCATCGAGGCTTTGAACGGCGCCGGCTTCGTGCTTGCGTGGCTGGCCCAGGCGATCCTGATGACCGTCCTGCTTTATGCGCTTCTCAAGAAGCTGACGACCAAAAGACCGCGCTGGATGCATTTGCAGCGGCGCGGGCCGGACAATCGCCTGCTTGGGGACCGCCAGCTGAAGCTCGTCGGGCTGACCCGGACGAGCCGGGTCGTGGAAGAGCGGGCGAGGCTTTTTGCCGGCTGCGGCATCCAAGGGGACGCGGCAGCCTATGCGGCCGCTCGTCGCGTCATCTTCTCGGGATCGGCGCTTGCTGTTCTGATCGGAGCCGGCTTGCCCGCGCTCGGCGCCAAGCCTCTTCTCCTTCTTCCGCTTGCAGGATGGGGAGCGTTGATTTTACTGGTGTTCTCTCTGCTAGTCGACAAGATTGCGCTGGAAGCGATCCGGCAGGCCCGCTCCGCCAAAGTCATCCGCGAAATTCATACCGTCAGCACTCAGCTGCTGTACCTGCAGGGCTCGTCGCTTCATATCCATGCCAAGCTGATGCGCTGCGTGCCGTATACGAGGACGATTCGCGGCGAGCTCCAGAATCTGCTCGGCGAGTGGTACCACGATGCGGCAGAGGCGATAAGAGCGTTCAAAGCGCGCGTCGGCACCGAAGAGGCGATCAGCTTCGCCGAGACGATCGATTCCTTGCGGCTGCATGAAGATGAAGCTTATTACGAGCTGCTGCGGGAGCGGATTCGCGATTACAAGGAGAAGCTGGAAATTGCCAAGGAATCACGCAAGGAGTCCGGTTCATACGTGTTGTTCGTGCTCGCCGGCCTGCCGATCCTGTACACGTTTCAAGTCTTCATCTATCCCTGGGTGAGAGAAAGCCAGAAGCTGTTCGAATCCCTGAACTGAAAAGGAGGTGATGGCATGCGGAACATTCTCGTCACCGTCATGATGATCGTCGTCATGCTGGTGCTCTTCAATACGATCATTGCGGACAATGCGACCGGCACCCGCTCGCGGATCCAAGCCCAAGGCACAGGCGCGAACACGATGATCGGCAACCTGGCCCCTTAATGCGAAGGAAGGTGGAGTCGTGAAAGAAATACTCGCATCGATCCTGCTGCTGGCTGCGGTCCTGCTGCTTTATGTCGCTGTCGCCCAGGGACCGCAGGGGACCAAGGCAGGCATGCAGAACTTCGGCAGCGCCATGTCCCAAAGCATCCGGAGCACGGACCCTTGAAGCAAATTCTGGTGTTCGTGCTGTTTGCGGCGATGTTCTGCTGGATGATGTTCTCTCCTGTATATAAGCATGTGCTCGTCATGCGAGAAGCGATGCTTCAAAAAGAGGTGGATTATCTGCTGGAAATCGGAGCGAGCGGAAGCCGCGGCTACATCGACGCGGAGATGCTCGGGCAGGCACGCGAGCGGCTTGCCGCCGTCGGCTTGCGGCCCGATGCAGTGGAGTTTCAGGTCAGCTCGACCAGCGGTCAGCCGGCGAATCAGCCAAGCGAGCCGCTGCTGCGGGGGACGGGGCTTCGGCTCGAGGCGAGCTATCCCTATGAGCGCCTGTTCGAGATCGACCGCCTGATCGGCATTCCCGTCCCTTCGGCGGGAGAGCGGATGAGGGCGAGCGGGCTCAAGATGAGCGAATTCGTGCCATAGCGCTCCCTAGGCGGAAAGGAAGGAACGTCGATGTACAAGCTGCTGCTGATCCTGCTCATGAGCATGCTCTGGCTGGGCGCGCATGCCGCTCAGGCAGATCAAGAGCGAGCCGTGCGGATGCTGTTCGAAGCCAAGCATGCCGTCAACCGCGCGGCTCATGCCGCTGCCCAGCAGCTAGACGAGGAGGAGCTGGCGGAGGGCCGTTTCGACGTCGACGAAGAGCGGGCCGAAGCAGCCGCACGAGAATATTTGCAAGAAAATCTGCGCTTGGACGAGCAAGGAAGACCGGTGCAGGGCTCCAGGCTGAAGGCGGCGGTTATAATCGAAGCTTGGAAAGTCATCGGTCAGGAGCAGTCCTTTCCTTATATCTATCGCGACAGCCGCTTCGGCTATGAAGTGACTCTGGACCGCCCCGGCGTCGTCCTCATTGCCCGCATCGAGCATCCTCGGCTGTTTTCCGTCATGGAGCCGATTGTCTGGCATGTGAAGGGAGCCGCTCAGCTGGTCTTGCCCGGATGAAGCAACAGCCCGTCGCCGATTCGGGCGATGGGCTGTTCTTGTTGAAAGATAATCATTCATCGCGGCGCTGCGGCTTCATTTAATAAAGCCGCTCCTTTGCACTCACCCTTGCACACCTTGCATGCGCGGCAAGTTGGCGACTGTCCCGCCATCCACGCGCAAGTCCGTGCCGGTGATGTACGAGGCCGCATCGCTGAGCAGAAATTCGACCGCGGCGGCGATTTCAGACGGCTTTCCTTCGCGGCGCAGCGGCGTGTGGTCCAGCATGACCTTCATTTGAGCTTGCTGCTCCGCTTCTTGACGGCCCATCGGCGTGTCGATCGTGCCCGGAGAGATGGAGGCGATACGAGCTCCTTTTTCACCCCAAGCCCAAGCTTGGTCTTCCACGATCAGCAGGACGCCCAGCTTCGACAAGCTGTACGCCGTTCCCGGATCGCCCTGCGCGAATTGCTCCATCGTCTCGACCGCATGATCCGCCAGTGGGTTTTTTAAAATTTCGGTGTAAGGACCTTGGCGCGGCGCCATATGCCCGCTCATCGACGAGATGAGAACGGCGACGGCGCCCGGACCCGCTAGCGGCAAAAACGCTTCCAAGACGAGGCCGGTGCCGACGAGATTGACTTCCGTAATCCGCCTGGAGTCCGCCATGGTGGGAGAGAGTCCGGCGGTGTGAACCAGACCTCTAAGCGTGCCGAGCTCGGCTGCTTTTTGCGCCAAGGCCGTCACGTCGCTCTTTGAGGTGATGTCCACGGTCTGCCAGTGCACGTCGGAGATTCCTTTGGCGGCAAGCTCCTCCTTGGCCAGCATCAGCCTCTGCTCCGATACGTCGGCCAGCAGGACGGTTCCTTTTCGGCCGACCAATTCGGCGGTCGCTTTGCCCATTCCGCCGGAACCGCCGGTAATGACATACACTTCGTTCGCCATTTTTCATTCCTCCTCGATTGTCTTGAGCTTATTGTATCCTGCATCAGCACGGGCCGTACGAGACAATCCGACCGGTTCTGTCCAGGAGATGTTCACATTTTAGTCCGTGGGCGAGGTCATCTCAGCCCAGTTGGTCAGCCCGATTTTCGTCAATTCGGTCGAGGCTTCAAAAGGTGTCAGACGGAACCCGCTCAGCACCCACTGCGAAAGATATCCGATCGTTCCGTATCCGGCGAAGGTGGCGTAGCCTTGATGACGATAGATGGCGAAGAGCCGTTCCGTCAAACGGCGCGTCAGCTGATGGACGAAATGAGGGTCTTTGAAGCGATCGGCATAGAACGTTCGGTTGGTCTGGATATGGGTGCAGAGCGCAAGCGTCGTTTCCTGCACGAGAAAAGGCGCATCCTGATGCCATGGCGGTCGAATTTCATTTCGATAAAAAGAAAGGAATCGGTCGGTGATTTGTGCGGTCACGCTGTCCATGAGATCGAACTTGTCGCGGTAATAAAGATAGAAGGTAGACCGGCTGATGCCCGCCTTTTTTACGATCTGACTGACGGATACGGCTTCGAAAGGGCGGCTTCCGATCCATTCCATCAGGGCTGCAATGATGAGCTCGCGGGCGTTGACTGGGTTCGGCACGTTCATAGCAATAGCATGTCGCTCCTTTCATCTCGAGTTGGACAGCCGATCGCAGGGCCAGTCCGCCATGGCTTCGCTCCCGCCGTCCCGCATGGCTTCGCTCCCGCCGTCCCGCATGGCTTCGTTCCTGTCGTCCCGCATGGCTTCGCTCCTGCCGTCCCGCATGGCTTCGTTCCTGTCGCCCCGCATGGCTGCGGCGCCGATCAAGCGCGCCAGCTTTCATCCTTTTCTAAACGCTGCCGTCTAGTGTACCCTTTTTTCGTGGACCATCCTAGAGCATTCCATCAATGGCGACCTTGCTCAAACCCGATTTGCCATCCCCTCTCCCTTCTAGTAAACTTTTACTAGAGCGGAATGAGTGGTGCAAGGGGAGGGCGATGGACCGATGTTCAAGCTCGGCGAGAAAGTCGTGATCGTTTCCGATCAATATGAACAAAAGCTTCCTGTCGGGGAGTATGGATATATCATTGCGTACGACCGAAATGCAGACAATGTATTCGATTACGTCGTTCGGGTTCCGGCAGAGAACCGGAACTTTCTCGTTCCGGGGCAAGACGTGGAGCTTGAAAAGGTGCTCTTGAAGCTGGAAGCGGACCGCGTGGAGCGCGAGGCGCTGATCGATTACGCTCTGGCCACCCGCAACGAGGAGCTGTTCAACCGCATCGTCCGCGGCGAGGAAGCGGAGCCGGAGGAGGAAGAGATTTCGGCCAAGGACGTTCAGAGCCGGGAGGATTTCATCCGTCAGGTCAATCTCAAGGCATGGATCTAATTGCCGTTCCAGACGCCGGGGGATAGAGGAGTGTAGAACCTAACCCGAAAGGAAGTGCAGCCAAGCATGAACGTTGTTTTTCATGGACAATCCTGTATCGGCATCACGCTCGATGACGGCAAGTCCCTGCTGATCGATCCTTTCCTGAGCGGCAATCCGCTTGCCCGGACGAGCGCGGATGAGGTAGAGGCGGACTTCATCCTGCTCACCCACGCCCATCAGGACCATATTCAGGACGCTGCCGCCATTTCCAAGCGCACGGGCGCGCCGATCGTCGCGATTCCGGAGCTCGCCGCCTACATGTCCTGGCAGGGAGCCGAGACGCTGGGGATGAACATGGGCGGCACGGTCGATCTGGGCGGCTTCGCCAAGGCGACGATGGTGCAAGCGTTCCATAGTTCGGGCATCGTGCTCGAGCACGAGCAGCGCATCGTCTACGGCGGCATGCCGGCCGGATTCGTCGTCGAGGCCGGGGGCCTCACCTTCCTGCATGCGGGAGACACCTGCCTGTTCTCCGACATGGCGCTGATCGGCCGCCGCTATCAGCCGGATGTCGCGTTCATACCGATCGGAGGCCACTATACGATGGGGCCGGAGGACGCGCTTCAAGCCGCGGAGTGGTACGGAGCCAAGCTCGTCGTGCCGATCCACTACGACACCTTCCCGCCGATCCGCCAGGATGCGGATGCGTTCGTCTCGGAGCTCGGCGGTCTCGGTCTCAAGGGTCAAGTCGTTCGGCCTGGAGGAACGGTCGATCTTTCTGGCTTGGCGTGAAGATCGGATCCTCGACAGCGGGCAAGCGCGTCCCGTCGACCGGACGAGCTGTCTTCCGGAGAGCGGCGGACTTGACGAGCGGCATCGGCCGCCGGACCTTCTTGGTCCGGCGGTTTTTTCATGCGCTTTGCCGCATTCGTTTAGCGCTGCGCATTGAGAATGTGGCCGAACTCAAGGTATAATACGGGGAATGGAATCAGGCATCAGTCATCTTGCACGGCAAGGGGGAATAGAACGATGAGCATCGACGCCAAGGCGGTCGAGCATGTCGCGAATCTGGCTCGGCTGGAGCTGAGCGAGGCGGAGAAGGAGCAGTTCGCCGGACAGCTCAGCGCCATCTTAAAATACGCCGAAAAGCTGGACGAGCTGGATACGGACGGCATTGAGCCGACGAGCCACGTGCTGCCGGTCACGAATGTAATGCGGGAGGACGAGGTGCGCGAGTCCGTCTCCAACGAGACCGCGCTGCGCAACGCGCCGGACGACGAGGACGGGCAATTCAAGGTGCCTGCCGTATTGGAATAGCCGCTAGCGGCGAAGGGAGGAACATCGGTTGGCTTTATTCGATCAGAGACTACAGGATCTACATAACGAGCTCGCTGCCGGCAAGCTGTCGGCCGCCGAGCTCACCGAGGCGGCCTATGCGCGGATCGCCGAGACCGACGAGCGGATCGGAGCGTTCCTGACGCTGAACGAGGAGGCGGCGCGCGCCCGTGCGGCCGAGCTCGATCAAGCCGGCGCGGACAAGGGTCTGCTGCATGCGCTGCCTGCGGGCATCAAGGACAACATCGTCACCAAAGGGCTGCGCACGACATGCGCGAGCCAGTTTCTTTCCAATTATGATCCGATCTACGACGCCACCGTCTCCGGCAAGCTCCGGGATGCCGGAGCGGTGACGATCGGCAAGCTCAACATGGACGAGTTCGCGATGGGCGGCTCCAACGAGAACTCCAGCTTCCGTCCCGTGCGCAACCCATGGAATACGGACTACGTGCCCGGCGGTTCGAGCGGCGGCTCTGCCGCTTCGGTCGCGGCAGGCCAAGTGTACTTCTCGCTTGGCTCCGACACCGGCGGTTCGATCCGGCAGCCTGCCTCCTATTGCGGCGTCGTCGGCCTCAAGCCGACCTACGGCCTTGTCTCCCGCTTCGGCCTGGTGGCGTTCGCTTCCTCGCTCGATGCGATCGGACCGATCACCAAAAACGTCGAAGACGCCGCTTACGTGCTGCAGTCGATCGCCGGCCATGACCGGATGGACTCCACGTCGGCCGACGTCGCC
This sequence comes from Paenibacillus albicereus, assembly GCF_012676905.1. NCBI lineage: Bacteria > Bacillati > Bacillota > Bacilli > Caryophanales > Paenibacillaceae > Paenibacillus > Paenibacillus albicereus. The sequence continues at coordinate 1,436,733 of NZ_CP051428.1, forward strand.
ATCCCCGATTACGTCAGCTCGCTCAGCGGGGACGTCAAGGGCATGCGCATCGGCGTGCCGAAGGAGTACATGGGCGAGGGCATCGATCCAAAAGTCAAGGAAGCGGTGCTGGCCGCGCTGCGCGTGCTCGAGGACCTCGGCGCGACCTGGGAGGAAGTGTCTCTTCCCCATACCGAATATGCGGTCGCTTCCTATTATCTGCTCGCCTCGTCGGAGGCTTCCTCCAACCTGGCCCGCTTCGACGGCGTGCGCTACGGCGTGCGCGCGGACGATCCGGACAACCTTCTCGACCTGTACCGCAAGTCGCGCAGCCAAGGCTTCGGCCAGGAGGTCAAGCGCCGCATCATGCTCGGCACGTACGCGCTGAGCTCCGGCTATTATGACGCCTATTACCTCAAGGCGCAAAAGGTGCGCACGCTCATCAAGCAGGATTTCGACAAGGCGTTCGAAAAATTCGACCTGCTGCTCGGTCCGACCGCTCCTACGCCGGCGTTCCGCATCGGCGAGCAGATCGGAGACCCGCTGGCGATGTACCTCAACGACATCGTGACGATCCCGGTCAGCCTCGCCGGAGTGCCGGCGATCAGCGTGCCGTGCGGCTTCGCGGACGGCCTGCCGATCGGCCTGCAGCTCATCGGCAAGCCGTTCGACGAAGCGACCGTGCTGCGCGCCGCCCACGCCTATGAGCAGCATACGGATCATCACAAGGCGCGTCCGCAGCTGTAGAGCGCCGCATCAAGCATCAAGCAAGCAGGAGGAGCTAAGCCATGACTCACTACCATTCGTACGAGACGGTCATCGGGCTTGAAGTGCATGTCGAGCTTCATACCGCCAGCAAGATTTTCTGCGGCTGCTCGACATCCTTCGGCGCGCCGCCGAACACCCATACCTGCCCCGTTTGCCTAGGGCATCCCGGCGTGCTGCCGGTGCTCAACCGCCAGGCGGTCGACTACGCGATGAAGGCCGCGATGGCGCTGAATTGCACGATTGCCGACGTCAGCAAGTTCGACCGCAAGAACTATTTCTATCCGGACTCGCCGAAGGCTTACCAAATCTCGCAGTTCGACCAGCCGATCGGCGAGAACGGCTGGATCGACATCGAGGTAGACGGCAAGACCAAGCGCATCGGCATCACCCGCCTCCATCTGGAGGAGGATGCCGGCAAGCTGACGCATGTCGAGGGCGGCTATGCCTCGCTCGTCGACTTCAACCGCGTCGGCACGCCGCTCGTGGAGATCGTGTCCGAGCCGGATTTGCGCTCGCCGGAGGAAGCCAAGGCTTACCTCGAGAAGCTCCGCGCCATCATGCAGTACTGCGACGTGTCCGACGTCAAGATGGAGGAAGGCAGCCTGCGCTGCGACGCCAACATCAGCCTGCGCCCGTGGGGCCAGGAGAAGTTCGGCATCCGCGCCGAGCTCAAGAACATGAACTCGTTCCGCGGCGTGCAGCGCGGCCTCGAATACGAGCAGGTCCGTCAAGCCGACGTGTTGGACGGCGGCGGCACGGTCGTGCAGGAAACGCGCCGCTGGGACGACGCCCAGAGCAAGACGTTCTCGATGCGCGGCAAGGAAGAATCGCATGATTACCGCTACTTCCCGGATCCGGACCTCGTGCGCCTGCATATCGACAGCGAGTGGAAAGAGCGCGTGCGCGCCTCCATCCCGGAGCTGCCGGATGCCCGTCAAGCCCGCTATACGGCGGAGTACGGCTTGCCTGCGTATGACGCCGGCGTCATCACCGCGTCCAAGAAGCTGGCCGACTTCTTCGAGGACAGCCTGTCCTACACCAAGGACGCCAAAGCCGTCTCGAACTGGATCATGGGCGATCTGCTCGGCTATCTGAATCAGACCGGCAAGGAGATCGACGCCGTCCGCATCACCGGCCAAGGTCTCGGCGAGATGATCGGCTTGCTGGAGAAGGGCACGATCAGCGGCAAAATCGCCAAGACCGTTTTCAAGGAGATGCTGGAAAGCGGCAAGCTTCCACAGCAGATCGTCGAGGAGCAAGGACTCGTGCAGATCAGCGACGAAGGCGCGATCAAGGCGATCGTCGAGAAGATCGTCGCCGCCAACCCGCAGTCGGTCGAGGATTATCGCGCCGGCAAGGAAAAGGCGATCGGCTTCCTCGTCGGCCAAGTCATGAAGGAATCGCGCGGCAAGGCCAATCCCGGCCTCGTCAACAAGCTGCTCGTCGACGTCCTCAACGCCTGATTGCGCCGGGCCACGTCCGGGCATCGCCTGCAGCCGTCCTCTCGTATCGGGAGGGCGGCTTTGTTCTTTTCCAAAAAAAGACGCGGCAAGCCGCTCTCTCCAGGGTAAAATACAACATGCCCATGCCGGAAAGGAAACGAATCCGGCGCATACAATGAGAAGCGTCGGCGGCAACGACCGCGGCGCACGGACAATCGGCATCCATGGGAGGAATGGCATGAACAACGCGCTAAACTCGATCGCTGCGGACAGTCCTTGGCACATCAACGAATGGGAGCTGCTGCTGAGGCTGTTCCTCGCGGTTCTGCTCGGCGGACTCGTCGGATTCGAACGGGAGCAGTCCAACCACGCCGCCGGATTCCGCACCAACATCCTCGTCTGTCTCGGCTCCTGCCTGCTCATGCTGCTGTCCATCTACGGCTTCGCCCAGTTCGTCAACGAGACGAACGTGCGGCTTGATCCCGCCCGCCTCGCCGCGCAGGTCATCACCGGCATCGGCTTCCTAGGGGCCGGGACGATTCTGTTCACCGGCAAGTCGATTACCGGCCTGACGACGGCCGCTTCGCTCTGGGTCGTCTCCGCCATCGGCCTGTCGGTCGGCGCCGGCTTTCTGCTGCCGGCGATCGCGGCGACCGTGCTGGTGCTGCTCGTGCTGGTGCTGTTCAACAAGCTGGAAAAAAAGTTCAGCGGGGGCAAGCGCGAGCATCATCTCAAGGTGCTCGCCGATGAAAAGGAAGCGCTGCTCCAGGCCGTGAGCGCCTTGCTCGCGGAACAGGGCATCGTCATGCGCAAGCTGTCGCTTCAAGAGTACGGAGACCGGGAGCTGGAGCGGCCGCGGGTCATGCTGCTTTTGCATATTACCTTCCCGCAACAAGATAAGCTGATTCCATTGCTGGAAAAAATCAAGGGTCTGGAGGGCGTCCATGCCGTGAGTGCCGAATGAGCGCAGAATCGCGGAACCGCAAAAACCGCTGGCTGACCGGTCTATACGCCGCTCTTCTCCCGGGAGGAGGCCATCTGTATTTAGGCTGGTATGGCCGCGGCCTGCTGCTGCTGCTCGTCGTGCTGCTTGATCTGGCGGCGCTCATCCGCTTTTCCGACTCGACCAGCGGCAGCCGGGCGCTGCTCCTGCTCTATTTGGGCTACGCCCTGCCGGCATTGTATTTCTATAGCGTTTTTGATGCCCTGGAAATTCATTCCCGGAGCAAGCTTGCCGCCGGCAGCAGAGGAGGCGGCGCGGGACCGTTTTCGATCCGGCACAGCCTCGTGCTGGTAGGCGGAGGCTTGCTGCTGCTGTTCCTGATCCGTCCGACCGAGGCCGTCCAGCCTCGGCTCGACTGGATCGGAGACATGGCATCCGGAGCGGTGCTGCTCGCTCTGGCGGCATGGCTGTCGCTGAGGCGGAGTCCGGAGCAGTTCCGTTTCGGACGCCTCAGCGCCATCCTGCTGCTTGCGGCATGCGGAGCCATTCTTCTGTGGGATCAGATCCGGGAGCGCAACGATATCGGCCTGCTCTCGGAGTGGTGGCCGGTGCTGTTCGTCCTTGCCGGAGCCGAGATGCTCCTGTTCCAGCTTCTCGAAAGACGCCGTCCCGGTCGACGCCTGACGATCGGGGCGGGAGCGGCTGCCGCCGCCGTGCTGCTCATCGGATCGGCCTATGCCGTCACGCAGTACGGGGGCTTGCCGTTCCGCTGGCTGGACCAGTACGCGGGTCGGACGAGCCTGGAGAACCTGTCGGAGGAAAAAGGCTTCCACTTCGAGCAGGAACCGATCTTCCTTGCGCTTGAGGGGCAGGTGGCAAGCGTCATCATCGACAATCCGAACGGAGACGTGACGGTTCGTGCCGCTTCGGACCCGAGCAGCCGCCAAGTGACCGTTCAGGCCGAGCTGTGGGTCGATACGGAAGATTCCAAGGAAGCGGATCATGTCCGCGAGAAGTCCAAGCTCAAAGTCAGCTCGGAGGGAAAGCTGGAGATTGCGGCCCAAGGCATGCCCTACGGAGCCAATGGATCCCGCTTGCCCCGCTACAATCTGATCGTGACGATGCCGGCCGATCTGGAAGCTTCGTTCCGGTCGGATGAAACCGCTCCGCTCCCGATGCTTCCTCTTCCGTCCATGCCGTCAGGCCTATTTTCTCCGTCGCCCTCCAGCGTCCCGACGAACGTCGCGGCCCAATCGGCGGACAGGAGCAGCGCCGGCTCGTCCGCAAGCGCCGTCTCCAGCGTCGCGACAGCGGGACCGAGCATGCTTCCTTCTCCCTCCGCAGAGCCCGAAGCCTCGCCTTCGCCGAGTCCGTCCGCCTCTCCGACTCCGGGGCCGGAGGCGGTCAAGCTGCTGCTCCATGCGGGCAACGGCAACGTATCCATGTCGGGGCTGACGGCCGAAGGCGGGCTGACGGTCAAAAATGGCAATGGCGCCATCGAGCTGCGGGACCTTCGAGGCAAGGTGGAAGCCGACACGACTAGCGGCAACATCACGGCGGAACGAATCGCCGGCGATGCCGCCCTGTCCGCTCGCGACGGGAGCATCCAGGCTTCCCGCATCGACGGCTCGATCAACGCCTATACGAGCAACGGCAACCTCGAAATCAGCGAGATCGAAGGGGATTCGGCGATCCTCGAAACGAAAAACGGATTCATCCGAGTCGAGGAAGTAGCGGGCAGCCTGCAGGCGGATACGCTGAACGGCGAAATCCGCATCCGCAGCTCGACCGTAGGCGGGGGCTGGGACATCGACAGCTCGATCGGCGAGGTCATGCTGTCCCTTCCGACGACCTCCTCCTATGTCATGGACGGCGCGGTCACGTTCGGCGAGATCCGCACCGAGCTCCCGCTGCAGGTGACGAAAAAGCGTGTCGAAGGCACGATCGGGCTTGGCATTCATCGGATCCGCGTGGATGCGAACAGCGACATCTCCATCTTTGCCTACCCGTCCATGCCCGAATGATTCCAGCTGCGCGGGCGCCGGTTTCATTGACAAAACGTGAATTTCACGCGTACAATGGAACTACTACAAAGTAATTAAGACTATAAGGAAGGCGTGATCGGGAATGGGAGCCAGCGTAGAACAAGCTTTAGAGCAGCTTAAATCCAGCGGCGTCCGCATGACCCCGCAGCGTCACGCGATACTTGGGTTTCTGATGAACTCGATGACTCATCCGACTGCGGATGAGATCTATAAAGCTTTGTCACCCGATTTCCCGAGCATGAGCGTCGCGACGATCTACAACAACCTCCGGCTGTTCGTGGAGGCGGGTCTCGTGCGGGAGCTGACCTACGGAGACGACTCAAGCCGTTTCGACGCGAACTTGACGGATCATTATCATGCTATTTGCAAACAATGCGGCGAGATTGTCGATTTCGACTACCCGCCGCTGATGGAGGTCGAACGGGCCGCTTCGCGGGAGACCGGATTCCGCGTCGAGGGGCATCGCATGGAGATTTACGGCGTGTGCACGTCCTGCCGGACTGCCGTGCCGCATTCATAACCGAGCCTGGAGAAGCCTCGCTTCGCGGGGCTTTTTTTTGCATTTTTTTTCCGATAGACTCATAGAGTAGAGAGACAACTTTCCGGCGGCAACAATCGTCTAGGACAAGACAGCAAAGGAGCGTGACGCATGAAGAGGGGACAGGCCCAAGGAGGCAGGCGCCGCAAGAGCGGCTTCCGACGGCTGCTTGGCTTTTGCTTGGCGATTGGAGTTGTAGCTGGTGCTTGGGGAGCTTACCATAAGCTGATGCCGAGCCGTGAATATATGAAGCCGGAATACGCGCATGCCCATCCTCTGTTCTACGGCGGAATGGATCTGAAGGAAGGCGCGCTGATCGAGCAGGGGCAGACGCTGCTTCCGCTCGAGGCCATCAAGGCGGTGCTCGGCAGCGATCTTCCGGTCTGGTATGAGGAGAAGACGCAGTCGATCATTCTCACGAGTGACACGAAGGTGCTCTTCATGAAAAAAGACCAGCTGCAGGCCAAGCTCGGAGACAAGCCGTTCCAGCTTGCCGTTGCCCCTGTGGAGCGCGATGGACGCATTTACATGCCTCTTTCGCCGCTCAAGACCTTGTACGGCATCCAGGCGCAGACATCCCCTTCGAGCGGCGTCATGACGCTGGAAAGAGCAGGGGATCGGATGCGGATGGCCGTGCCCGCCGAGGACGAAGAAATCGCGGTACGGTCGGAGCCGTCCATCCACAGTCCTTATGTCGAGCTGGCCGGGCCGGGTCAGACCTTGATCGTGTGGGACGAGCAGGAGGATTGGTACAAGGTGCAGGGTCCCGAGGGCCACTCGGGCTATGTCCGCCAAAAGGAGCTCCGTTTTTCCGAAGACCGCGTCATTGCGCCGCTGGCGGAGGCCGAGCCTGCCCTGCCGTGGAAAGCCGGCCAAAAGGTCAACCTGACCTGGGAAGCGGTCTACAACAAGCCTCCCGATCCGTCCGGGTACCCCGCGATGGAAGGCGTCAACGTCGTCAGTCCGACTTGGTTCGAGGTCAGCGACGGCAGCGGCCAGATCCGCAGCAAGGCGGATGCGTCCTATGCGGCATGGGCGCGCCAGCGAGGAATGCAGGTGTGGGCTTTGTTCAGCAACGCCTTCGATCCGGATCTGACGACCAAGGTGCTCTCGAGCGTCGAAACCCGGTTCACGATGATTCGTCAGCTGCTTGCATACGCGGAGATGTATAAGCTGCAAGGAATCAATATCGACTTCGAGAACGTCCGGACATCCGACAAGCAGAACTTCGTGCAGTTCGTGCGCGAGCTGTCGCCGATGCTTCATGAAGCAGGGCTGATCGTCTCGATCGACGTCACTCCCAAGTCCAATAGCGAGATGTGGTCGCTCTTCCTCGACCGGGAGGCGCTGATCGGCAGCGTCGATTACATGATGCTGATGGCGTACGATGAGCATTGGGCGAGCAGTCCCAAGGCCGGCTCGGTCGCCTCGCTCCCGTGGGTGGAGAACTCGATCCAGCGACTGCTGGAGGAAGACGGGGTCGATCCGGCGAAGCTCGTCCTGAGCATGCCGCTGTATACTCGAATTTGGAGCGAGTCCAAGGGAGAAGATGGAAGCATCGACGTATCGTCCAAGGCAGTCGGCATGGAGCGCATCGAGGAGATCGTTCGCAACCGCAAGCTGACGCCGGTTTTCGACGAGGCGGCCGGACAGAACTACATCGAGTATGTCGAAAAGGAAGGCGTCCTGAGCCGGATCTGGATCGAGGATGCGCGATCGATCGAAGCCAGGGTGGCGCTCGTGCACAAGTACGGCCTTGCCGGCGTGGCGACATGGGCGCGTTCCTTCCAGACGGACCGCATATGGGGCGTCATTCACGAGAGCCTGTCCGACCCCTCCTGAGTTCGGAAAGTAAAATAACCGCCAAGCCCGCGAGCGGGCAACTCTCCTGATATCGTGCAAGAAAACAAGCTGAAGCCGGTCGACGACCGGTTTCAGCTTGTTTCGCTTTTCCAATGAATGGACGCTCGCATCACGTTTGGTACAGCCGATACGTCCTCATCCCGACCTTCATGGAGCCGACTCGCTCCCGTTTCCAGTTCGAGCAGATCGTAGTGGAAAGTCCTGTCTTTTTCCGCTCCATAAAAAATGCACCTCCTGGAACGAGTCATCGATTGACCCAGGGGGTCCGATGTGCCCATTCCAAGAGGCGCACTTCATGAGAGGCTTGCGGGTCATCTTTAACTCAAGCGTGATTGGTCGGGGGAGCTGGCTTGTCCTCCGGCATGGAGAGCGGATCGGACGGCTCGTAGCCTTCCGTGGCGCGCTCCGCATCCAGCGTCAAGATCGTCTTGCAGTACATGCAGCGATCGGTGCGTCCAAGGATTTTGGTCTGGCGGCCGCATTCCGGACAGATCAGCATGACCGCGCTCGTCGAGAGCATGCCTGCCCAGAAGTAGATGCCGACGCTCACCACCAGCGCAATCATGCCGATAACCATGAATACGGCAGCGAATACTTTGCCGGTCTGGCCCCAGAATACGATGCCGGCCGTACCTAAGATCATGACGCCCATGCCGACAAGGATGAGGACGAGCCCCCATAAGCGGAACT